>NZ_JBHXSA010000003.1:169007-426024 GCF_042716475.1 Streptomyces sp. NPDC058671
GGGGGTCTCGTCTAGCTGGGGGGGGGGCCTCGGGGGGGGGGGGCGGGCCGCGGTGGGGGGGCCCCGGGGGGGGTGGGGGGGGGGGCCACAAAACCCCCCCCCCCCCCACCTCTTGAGAGAGAGCCCTGCCTTGCCCCACGCACGTATGCCCCGCCGACGACTCGCCCTCGCCGTCACCGCCGCCCTCGCCGTCACGGTGGGCACCCTGACGGCCGTCCCCGCCGTCGCGGCGACCGGGGCCGTCGCGGCCGCGGAGCAGACGCAGGCACAGCAGACCGCGCTGACGCTACTGCCCGGCTCCCTGGTCCTCGGCAACGGCCCGTCCGGCTTCCTGACCCGCCGGACCGAGGGCACCCAGTACGCCTACGCCTGGACGCGGTACGCGGACGGCGTCACGACCACGCTGCCGGCCACCGCGCCCACCAGCAGGTACGCGGGGACCCTCGGGAGCGACCACGTCGTGAAGTCGGAAGGCGCCGTCCACACGCTGTACGACATGGCCACCGGCGCCGACCCGGTCGTGATCGACACCAGTTCCCTCGGCACGTCCGCCCAGTTCGTCAGGCTGGCCGGCACCACCCTCGTCATGCGCGTCACCCGACCCGACGGCCGCGCCGACGTCCATCTCGTCACCAAGGCGGCGGGCGCCCTCGTGGACCGCGTGGTGACCGGGCTCCCCGCCGACGCCTCGGTCCGCCGCTACGAGATGAGCACGCCCGACACCCTCGCCCTCCTGTACACCGGCACGGTGGACGGCGTGACGGGGAGCCGCGTGGCCCTCGTCAACGTCGCCACCGCCACGATCGTCGAGGACCGCGCCGCCCCCGGCGCCGGTCTGAGCGGAGACGTCAGCGTGTCGGCCACACATCTGGCGTGGGCCGAGAAGTCCTCGTCCGACAGCTCCGCGACCCTCGCGGTGGCCCGCCGGGGCCAGCCCGAGGTCCAGCGCATCCCGCTCGGAACCGGGACGATGGTCACCGAACTGATGGGCGACTGGGTCACGTACGCGGTGGCCGGCGGGACCACGGCCTCCGTGCCCAACCCCCTCCACGCCCTGACGGCCCGCTCACTGGCCGACGGGCGGACGGTCAAGCTCATCGACACCGTGGACAGCGCCCCCCGCGCCGAGGCCGACGGCAGCCTCCTCGTCCAGGGCGGCACGGTCGAGCACGGCCAGGGCCTCTACCGGATCGCCCCCGGCGCCGACGGCACCCCGACCGCCACCCTCGTGGCGGGCACCGGCCTGCCGATCGTGCTCCAGCTGACGGGCCAGACGGTCCCCGACACCTTCGACTTCCGTACGAGCGACGGCGACGGCTACCTGACGTGGCAGTTCGCCGCACACACCGGCGCCAAGGTGGCGGTCGAACTGACCCACACCGCGACCGGCAAGCAGTGGACCAGCACGGCCACCGTGAACAGCGCCGGACGCGGCCTCGCGTACTGGACGGGCCTGTTCGACGACCACACCACCGCCACCAACGGCGCGTACACCTGGAAGATGACGGCGACGCCGACCAACGGCATCGGCGCCCCCGTCGAGCGGTCCGGCACGCTCACGGTCGACAGCGGGCAGGCCCCGCACGGCTTCTCGGACACCGGCTCCCCCGACCTGATCGTCCGTGAGGGCAGCTTCCTGTTCGTCTACGACGGCCGCCAGGCCCTCCAGCACGGCGCCCAGACCGAGCTGAAGGAGACGATCATCGGGGCGGGCTGGGACGCGTACGACCAGATCGTCACGCCCGGGAACGTCGCCGGCGCCCGGTACGCGGACCTCGTCGCCCGCGACAAGAACGGTGCGCTCTGGCTCCACACGGGCACCGGCAAGACGGCCTTCTCCGAGCGGACGAAGATCGGTGGCGGCTGGCAGATCTACAACAAACTCACCGCCGGCGGCGACCTCGACGGCGACGCCCGCCCCGACCTCGTCGCCACGGACACGGCCGGCGACCTGTGGCTCTACAAGGGCACCGGCTCCGCCACCGCGCCCTTCGCGCCGCGCGTCAAGATCGGCAACGGCTGGGGCATCTACAACAAGATCGTCGCCACCGGCAACATCGGCGGCGGCACGGCCGGCGACCTCGTCGCCCGCGACACCGCGGGCGACCTCTGGCTCTACCTCGGCAACGGCGACGGCACCTTCGCCGCCCGCACCCGAATCGGCGGCGGCTGGAACACGTACGACGAGATCATCGCCATCGGCGACGCCGACCGCGACGGCCGCCCGGACCTCCTCGCCAACGGCCCGGACGGCAGGAACGACGAGCTCGCCCTGTACTCGGGCACCGGCGACTGGAAGGTGCCCTTCGCCGCCCGGTCCTGGCTCTATGCCGCGCCGCCGCTGACCGGCTCGCAAAAGACCCTGTTCTGATCCCGACCTGATCCCCCCTCTCCTCGAACTCCCAGGAACGAGCGCGACCTTGATCCACGCACGTACGCCCCGACGGCGGCTCGCCGCATCGATCACCGTCGCGCTCGCCGTCACGGCCGGCGCCCTCATGGCGGGCCCGGCCGTGGCGCCAGCGGCCGCGGAGCAGGCGCAGACACAGCAGGCCGCGCCGACGCTGCCGCCCGGCTCCTTGGTCATCGGCAACGGCCCGTCGGGATTCCTGAGCCGCGGGAGCGAGGGCAGCCAGTACGTCCACCGCTGGACGCGGTACGCGGACGGCGTCACGACCACCCTGCCCGCGGGCACGTACGCGGGCAGCGTCGGGTCGGACATGATCGTGAAGTCCGAGGGGGCCGTCCACAAGCTGTACGACATGGCGACGGGCGCCGAGCCCGTCGTGATCGACACCGGCTCCCTCGGCGCCACCGCCACCTTCCACAGGCTGGCCGGCAGCACCCTGGTGATGTCGACCAAGAGAGCCGGCGGCGCCGACCTGCACCTCCTCGGCAAGCCGGCGGGCACGCTCGTGGAGCGCAAGGTTTCCGGCCTGGCCTCGGACGCCACCTTCCACTGGGTCAACATGACGTCACCCGACACCGTCATCCTCCTGTACTCGGGGACGGTGGGCGGGGTGTCCGGCATCCGCGTGGCCCTGGTGGACACCGCCACCGCGACGGTCGTGGAGGACCGCGCCATGCCGAGGGCCCAGACCTACTTCGACGTCACCGTGACCGCCGGCCACCTCGCCTGGGCCGAACGGGACTCCTCGACGGGTGCCCTCACCCTGGCCGTGGCGCGACGCGGCGAGCCCGACGTCACACGGACTCCCCTCGGCTCCGGATCCGAGCCCGGGTCCCGGCTCGTGCTCGAGTCGGCGGGAGGCGAGTGGGTGACCTACGGCGTGACCGGTGCGGCCACGGCCTCCGGCCCCAACCCCCTCCACTCGCTCACCGCCCGCTCGCTGAAGGACGGCCGGACGGTCAAGCTCCTCGACACCGTCCACACCCTGCGCGGTGGCGCTCGCGGCGAGCAGCTCGCGCAGGGCGGCACGCTCGAACACGGCGAGGGCGTCTTCCGGATCGCCCCCGGAGCCGACGGCACCCCGGCCGCCACGTTCGTGGCGACCACCGGCGTACCCCTCAGGCTCGACGTCGTGGAACAACGGGTGCCCTCGACCGTCGACTTCAGCAGCGGCGACGCGGACATGTGGTGGACGCTCAACCGCACCTCCCGCCTGACGTCGTACGTCGAACTGACCCACACCGCCTCCGGGAAGCGCTGGGCCTCGTACTCCGACGGGGAATCACGGCTCGCCTCAGCCACCTGGAAGGGCCTGTTCCGCGACTACACCGCCGCCTACAACGGCGCGTACACCTGGCGGCTGACCGTGAAGGCCACCAACGGCATCAGCCCCGGCGTCGTGCGGACCGGCACACTCACGGTCGCGAGCAAGCCACACCCGCACGACTTCTCCGACAGCGGCTCCCCGGACCTTCTGCTCCGGAGCGGCGGCAGCCTCCTCGCCGTCGACGGCCGCCGTGCCCTGCACTTCGGCCACTACTCGAACCCGTTGGAGAAGACGGTCATCGGCACCGGCTGGGACGCGTACGACCAGATCGTCACCCCCGGGAACGTCGCGGGTACCCGATACCCCGATGTCGTCGCCCGCGACAGGACCGGCGCCCTCTGGCTCCACACGGGCACCGGCAAGACGGCCTTCGCACCGCGCACCAAGATCAGCGGCGGCTGGCAGATCTACAACAAGCTCACCGGCGGCAGCGACCTCGACGGCGACACCCGCCCCGACCTCGTCGCCACCGACAAAGCCGGCGACCTGTGGCTCTACAAGGGCACCGGCTCCGCCACCGCGCCCTTCGCGCCGCGCGTCAAGATCGGCAACGGCTGGGGCATCTACAACAAGATCGTCGCCACCGGCAACATGGGCGGCGGCACGGCCGGCGACCTCGTCGCCCGTGACACCGCAGGCGTCCTCTGGCTCTACCTCGGCACTGGTAACGGCACCTTCGCCCCGCGCACCAGGATCGGCGGCGGCTGGGACCGGTACGCCGAGATCGTCGGAATCGGTGACGCCAACCGCGACGGCCGCCCCGACGTGGTGGTCAACGGGCGCTCGGGCGGCACGTACGACAGCCTCGCCCTCTACGGGGGCACCGGCGACTGGAAGGTCCCGTTCACGGGCCGCGTCGGCGTCTACACCCCGTACGACCTGACCAGGATGCCGTTCACCCTCTTCTGACCGACGCCGTCGGGACGGTCGCCCAGACCGTCTTGCCGACGCACCGGTCCTTCACGCCCCACGCCGTCGCGAGGGCGGCCACGAGCAGCAGCCCGTAGCCGCCCTCGTCCGGCTCCCGTGCCGGTGAGGGTCTCCGCTCCCCGCGTGCGTCGGACAGCTCGATCCGTACGTGGTCGTCGCCGCGCTCCATCCGCACCTCGAAGTCCCGGCCGGGCACCCGCCCATGCAGGGCCGCGTTGTTGGCGAGCTCGGCGACGACCAACTCGGCCGCCTCGGCGGCGGAGCCGGTCACGCCCCAGTCGTGGAGCTGCTGCACGGCGAGCAGCCGGGCCAGGCGTGCGCCCCGGCGCGTGGCCGAGAGCCGGAGCGTGAACTCACTGGTCGGGGTGATGGGTTCGGACTTCATGCCCCAGAGCCTGCTGGGTGCGACCTACCCTGAACAGCAGCGACGCGACGACGCTGAGTCACTGTGCGGGTGCGCCAAGAAGGCGGTACGGATGTCGGGGAACGTGGAGGAGAGGCCGGAACGGCCCTCCGAGGTGGACGGTACGGCGCACCTGTTTCGTGCGCTCGGGAAGATCATCAAGGTGCTGCGGAAGAACGCGGGCCTGAGCCAGGCGGAGCTGGCGGAGATCACGCATTGCGGCGAGGACCTGATCTCGGCGATGGAGCGGGGTGTACGGACACCCCAGCCGGACTTTCTGATCCGGGCGGACCCCGTGCTGAACGCGGGGGGCGTGCTGATCGCGGCGGTGGACGACGTCCGGGAGGCGCTGGCGAAGGTACGGGTGAGGCATCCGGACTGGTTCCGGAGCTTCGCGGGGGCGGAAGCGGAGGCGGTGGCCTTGCACTATTACGAAGTGCAGGCGGTGCCGGGCTTGCTGCAGACGGAGGCGTATGCCCGAGCCGTGATGCGCCACCGGCGGCCCGTCTGGGACGAGCAGACGATCGAGAAGTGGGTGGCCGACCGCCTGGCCCGTCAGTCGGTTTTCGACAAGTGGCCGCCGACGACGATCAGCTTCGTCCTGGAAGAGGCCATCCTGCGCCGCCCCACCGGCGGGCGGAGCGTCCATCGTGAACAGCTCCGTCGCATCATGGAGATCGCCAGTCGACGGACGGTCCACCTCCAGGTAATGCCGCTCAGTTGGGAGGAACACCCCTCGCTCGACGGTGCGTTCACGCTCCTCACGCCCAAGGGGCGACGGGAGGTCGCGTACACCGAAATCTACGGGCATCCCCGGCTGATCACCGACCCGGAAGAAGTACGCACGTACACCGAGCGCTATGGGATCATCCGGGCGCAGGCACTCACGCCCCAAGAGCCCCTGGAGTTGATCGAGAAGATGCTGGGAGAGCTATGAGCACCGTGGAACTGGCCTGGTTCAAGAGCAGCTACAGCAGCGGTGAGGGCGGCAACTGCATCGAAGTCGCCTATGACTGGCGGAAGTCCAGCTACAGCAGCGGCGAGGGCGGCAACTGCGTCGAGGTAGCCGCTCACCCCACCACCATCCACGTCCGCGACTCAAAGAACCCCGACGGCCCCCAGCTCGCCGTCTCCCCGACGGCATGGGCCGCTTTCGTGGACGTAGCATCGGGCGCATGACCAGCGGAAAGTTCGTTCTCTTCGACGTCGACGGCACCCTCATCGACGCCGTCGCCAACCAGCGGCGCGTCTGGCACGAGTGGGCCGCGCGGTACGGGCTCGACGGGGACGACGTGTACGCCGTCGCGCTGCGGACGCGGCCCGTGGAGACGTTCGCGGCCGTCGTGCCGGGCGCGGACCCGGACGAGTGCATCGCCCTCCTGCACGCGCTGGAGGACGAGGACGTCCGTACGGGTACGTACGCGGCCTTCGAAGGCGCGGTCGAGCTGCTGACCGCCCTGCCCGCCGACCGGTGGGCGCTGGTCACGTCGAACTACGAGCACCGGGTCCGGGGCCGGTTCGGGCGGACCGGGTTGCCGATGCCCGCGCTCGTCATCGACGCGGCCTCGGTGGCGGAAGGCAAGCCGTCGCCCGTCCCGTACCTGACGGCCGCCGAGAAACTGGGCGCGGACCCGGCGGAGTGTCTGGTGATCGAGGACGCGCCGTCGGGGGTCCGTTCGGGCCTGGCGGCCGGGATGACCGTCTGGACGGTCAACACCCCGGCCGCACACCCCGGGGAGCACCGCCACTTCCCGACCTTGGCGGAGGCGGCGCCGCACATCCTGGCGGAATTGGGGTAGGGCCGGTCTGGGTGACCGTGCCCGCACCAGCACCGCGCTCCTCGGAGGGCCTGCCCTCCCAGGTCAGCCGGCGGTGGAAGGTTCCGGCGCTGTACCACGCCTTCGCGTCCGGGGCGGTCGGAACCCAACCGCGGTTACGTCAAGCAAACTTGACCGCCATTCAGATCATCAGCCCCCTCAGCTACTGTGTGGCCCATGCAGGGGGAACCGGAAAACAACTCCAGTCCGGACGGTCTGAGCGGCAGCGGGGCCACCCCGCTCGAAGCGGGGGATCCTCGTCAGATCGGGGCGTTCAGGCTTCTCGGTGTGCTCGGATCCGGCGGTATGGGGCGGGTCTATCTCGGCGCCGTACCCGGCAAGTTCGCCGCGGTGAAGCGGGTCCTTCCCGTCCTCGCCGAGGACACGGACTTCCTGAACCACTTCGGGCACGAGCTCGACAACCTCGCCCGGCTGCCCGCCGGCGCCAACACCAGGCTCCTCGCCAGTGACCGCACGGCGAAGCCGCCCTGGTTCGCGACCGAGTTCATCCCCGGGATCACCCTCAACGAGGCCATCCGGCTGAACGGCGGCCCCCTGCCCGGCGAGGCCCTCTGGCGTCTCCTCCGCGACGCGGCCGCCGGGCTGCGTGTCGTCCACGGCGCCGACATGGTGCACCGCGACCTCAAGCCGTCCAACGTCATGCTCACCTCCTCCGGCCTCTCCCTCATCGACTTCGGCGTCGCCCGCGCCGCCGACCAGAGCCGCCTGACCAAGACCGGCATGGTCATCGGCACACCCGCCTACATGGCTCCCGAGCAGGCCGTCGCCGACCGGACGCTGACCGGCGCCGCCGACGTCTTCGCCCTCGCCAGCCTCCTCCTCTACGCCGCCAACGGCCGTCCCCCCTTCGGTGACGGCTCCGGGCCCGGCCTGCTCTACCGCGTCGTCCACGGCGAACCCGACTTCGGGCGCCTCGCCGAGACCGAGCCCGAGCTCGCGGAGCTCGTACAGAAGTGTTTCGCCAAGGACCCGGCGGACCGGCCGACCGCCGACGAACTCGTCGGGCTCGCCGGGGAACGCGCGGCGGGCGTTGTGTGGCCGGCGGCCGTCACCGAGCGGATCGACGAGCGGGCGACGTTCGCCGCCGGGGCTCCCACGGCCGAGCAGCTCGCCGAACTGGAGCGGACCGAGCCGGCCCAGGACGTGGCGACGACCCCCCTCACCCCGCAGGGCGACCGGGAGCCCGCGACCGCCTCGCCCGACCCCCTGGCCGTCACCGGAAAGGCCGGGCCCCGCAAGCCGCAGGGGCGCCGCAACCGGTTCGTCATGCTCGCCGTGCCCGTCGTCGTGGCGACCGGCACCACCCTGACCGTCGCCCTCGGCCCGTACGAGATAGGTCGCCTCGGCGCGGGCCCGGGGGCGTCCTCCGCGCCTCCGTCGACCGTGGCCTCGCAGCCGGCGGGCGTCCCTTCCTCGATCACGCCGGGCTCGCCGTCCGCGAAGTCCCCGGGTGCCACGCCCCCGGGTGCGAAGACGCCGTCGGCCAAGCCCCCGGGGGCCTCCCCCGGAGCCTCGCTCCCGCCCCTGCCCCCGCCCGCCGACAGCGGCGGTGGTGGCGGCGGTGGTGGTGGGGGTGACGTGGGCGGTACCGGAACCGTGCCTGGTGGCGGTGCCGGATCCGGCAGCGGGTCCGGAAGTGGCTCCGGCAGTGGGTCGGGAAGCGGCTCCGGTGGCGGAACGACCACCCGTCCCGCTCCCCGGCCGACGACCCAGAAGCCCGCGCCCCCGCCGTCCACCGGCGGTGCGGCGCCCTCGGGGACGTACTCCCTGCAGAACAGCTCCAACGGTCACTGTCTGGCGGAGAACGATGCCGGCTACGCCATCCTCGTCAACACGTACGAGTGCGGTTCCAAGCCCACCAACGGCGGCTACCTCGCCTACTCCTGGACCTACTCCCCCGCCGGGAACGGCACCTTCCGCCTGATCAGCAAGATCTCCGGCAAGTGCCTCCAGCCGTCGAGCTCCACCGTCACCGTCGCCGCCTGCAACGGCTCCGACGTCCAGTCCTGGAAGATCGGCACCTCGACGTCCTCCGGGCGGACCATCAAGAACGTGAACAGCGGCTACTGCCTGATCACCGGACCACCGTTCGTGATGACGTACACCTGCAACTCCGGTGACCGCGCCCATCTGTGGCGGAACATCCCAGCCCTCTGACAGCGGACGGAAGACCGGGACCGTCACCTCGCCGGAACGCGACCTCCAGCTCCCTCCCGATCCGGGGGCCGTCCTCGCTCCGGTGGATCGGCGTACGTGACCGATTCGCAACCGAAACCCCTCCCGGTCGAGACCCACTACGTGTACACGTCATTACGCTCAGCATTCATGGTCACCACCCCCCAGCAACCCTCCACCCACCCCGTGTACGTCATCGGCGCCGGTCCCGGCGGGCTCGCCGTCGCCGCCGCCCTGCGCGCGCGTGGCGTCCACCGGGTCGTCGTCCTGGAGAAGTCCGACGCCGTCGGCGCCTCCTGGCGCTCCCACTACGACCGGCTGCGGCTGCACACCACGCGGCGGCTCTCCGCCCTCCCCGGGCTGCGGATACCCCGTTCGTCCGGACGCTGGGTCGCCCGCGCGGACGTGGTGCGCTACCTGGAGAGGTACGCCGAGGAGCACGAGCTGGAGATCGTGACGGGCGTCGAGGTCTTCCGCGTCGAGCGGGCCGGTGCCGAGTGGATCCTCCACGCGACCGGCGGGCGGCGGCTGGTCGCGGGCGCGGTGGTCGTGGCCACGGGCTACAACCACACCCCGCACGTTCCCGATTGGCCCGGCCGTGACGCGTACGCGGGCGAGCTGAGCCATGCCCGCACCTACCGCAACCCGCAGCCGTACGCCGGGAAGGACGTCCTCGTCGTCGGCGTCGGCAACACCGGCGCCGAGATCGCCGCCGATCTCGCCGAGGGCGGCGCGAAGCGGGTACGGCTCGCGGTCCGGACCGTGCCGCACATCGTGCGCCGCACGACGGCCGGCTGGCCCGCCCAGCGCACCGGCATCCTGATCCGGCGCCTGCCGGTGCCCCTCGTCGACCGTCTCGGCCGCGTGCTCGCCCGGGTCGCGACGCCCGACCTCACGGCGTACGGCCTGCCCCGGCCCGACACGGGTGTGGCCACCCGCCAGCGCGAAGGCGCGGTCCCGGTGCAGGACGTGGGCCTGATCGACGCGATACGGGCCGGGAAGGTGGAGGTCGTCGCCGCCGTCGAGTCCTTCGAGGGCGACGAGGTGGTCCTCGCGGACGGGTCCCGCATCACCCCGGACGCCGTCATCGCCGCCACCGGCTACCGGCGGGCCCTCGAACCGCTGCTCGGGCACCTGGAAGGCGTCCTCGACGAGCGCGGACGCCCGGTGACGCACGGCCCGCGCAGCCCGCGCGAGGCGCCCGGCCTGTACTTCACGGGGTTCACGAACCCGATCAGCGGGATGCTCCGGGAGCTGGCGGTCGACGCGGAGAAGATCGCGCGGCGGGTGGCAAGGGCCGAACGAGCGGCGGCGAAATCGACGGCGAAATCGGGGGCCGCGTCAGGGTCGGGCGCGAAGTCGAGCACGAGATGACGACGGCGCCCCGCCCCCCAGGGGAGTGGGGCGGGGCGCCTGCTGATCCCGGGGGACGGGATCAGAACATGGAGAGGCCGTTCCAGCCCCAACCGCTCTTCACGCGCGTCTTCAGACCACCCGTGCCGTCCCCGTCGTACCGCCACAGCACACCAGCGCTGTCGCGGGCGAGGACGTCGGAGATCCCGTCGCCGGTGAGGTCGCCGACACCGGTCAGGGTGTAGCTCGACCAGCCCCAGCCGATCTTGTGGCGGCCACCCCGCTCGTAGCGGTAGAGGTCGCCGTTCGGGGCCACGCCGAGGTAGTTCTGGTAGCCGGACGCCGTGAACGCCCCGACGCCCGTCAGGCGGTAGCCGTTGTAGCCGTAACCGGCCTTCTGGCGGGCCTCAAGGCCTCCGCGACCGTCGCCCGCGTACTGCCAGAGGTTGCCCGAGGGGTCGATGGCCAGGACGTCCGGGTAGCCGTCGCCCGTCAGGTCGCCGACGCCGGTGAGCTTGAGGTCCTTCCAGCCACCGGTACCGATCCTCACCTTGCTCTCGAAACCGAACGTGTACCCGTCGAGCCGCCAGAGGTCGCCTGCGGCGTCCTGGACGAGCGCGTCGGGCCAGCCGCCCCTGTAGGGGAAAGCGTCGCCGTTGAGGTCGCCGACGGCGGTGAAGCGGTATCCCTTCCATCCCCAGTCACGCCTGATGCCGGCCTCTAGGGTGCCCGTGCCGGTGCCCTTGTAGGTCAGGACGTCGCCGGCGTGGTTCATGGCGAGGAGGTCGGCCTTTCCGTCGCCGGTGTAGTCGTGGCGGAAGGTGCCGTGGGGGCTCCAGCCGAACGGATTGGCCCAGGAGACCTGGTGGGCGCGCGTGCCGGGCGAGAGGACCGCGGGGGTGCTTCCGGGCACGGTGGCGCTGATGACGCGGGCTTCGCCGAGAGAGCCGCCGGAGTACGCGAGCTGGGAGCCCTCAGGGGACCAGTCGAGGAACGTGGCGTCCCCCTCGGCCAGGGTCTGCTCGCTGCTGCCGTCCAGGGCGCGGACCTTGACCGAGTCGCCGCTGTCGCCGGAGGCCGCGAAAGCGATCCGGTCGCCCTTCGGCGAGAACGCCGGGTACTGGCCCCGGGTGACCGGCTTCGGGTCGCCGCCCACGCGCGGGTCCCAGACGTGGATGACGCCGTCGCGGACGAAGGCGACGCGCCCGTCCCAGGCCACGTCGGCCTGGCTGTCCCGGGCGCCGTCCGGCGCGGGGAAGGCGGGGGCGAGACCGGGACCGTCGAGCTTGAGCCGCATGATCCGCGTCTCGGAGCCCGACCCGTTCGCGAAGCCCAGGTAGAGGGCCCTGCCATCGGAAGCCCAGTCGAGCGCGTCGAGCTTGCCGTCGGGCAAGTCGACGTCCATGAAGACGGAGCGCGCTTCGCTGCCGTCGGCGTAGGCGATCCAGACGTCGCCGAAGCCGCCCTCGTTGTTGATGAAGGCCATGCGCGTGCCGTCGGGCGAGAGGGCGACGTCGCCGATGTCGGCCCTGGGCAGGCCCACGCCGACGGGCACGATCTCACGCCGGTCGGTGCCGCTGGGGTGGGCGCTGACGATGGTCCTCATGCCGACGCCGTCGACGTTCTTGGACTCGGTGAAGACCACGCGGGGCTTCGGCGCGCCCTCGGCCGCCTGGGCCGGTGCCGTCGTGACCGCGGTGAGCGCGGCGGAGGACGCGAGCACGGCGAGCGCGGTGGCGAGGGCGCGGCGGCGGTCACGCGAGCCGGTGGTGCGGGTGGTGCTGTTCAAGGGGCCTCCTCGGACGGGGTCACAGGACTCCGTCGATTCGTGTCGTCCGAGGGGTGGGACAACCGGGTGACCCGAATGGTTGTGCAGAGGTCCGACGGACCGGTGGGTCACCGGTCGGAGTCCCGGCGGGGCCACCGGACCCCGATCGACACTTCCCGCTCCCCACTCATTTCTGACTGACCGTCAGTTCGGTGATTTGACTGGGCGTCGACTGTATACGGAGCGCACAGCGGGCGCCCGCTGACGTCCTGGTCGCCGAGGGCGGCGGTGACGCCGTGCACGACGACCGGGGCGCCTCGACGCAGGCGACCACGCGGGCGCGGACCTGCGGGGTGCGCCCGCGGCCGGTGCGGACCGGGTCGCGGGGGACGTGGCCCGGATGATCCGGCTGGGCGCGCAGCGGTTCGTCGGAGCGGTCATGGACTGCGAGAAGCCGGTGATCGCGACGGTGAACGGGACGGCGGCGGGATCGGGGCCGAGGGGGTGGCGAGCTTCGTGGAGCGGCGGGAGGCACGGTACGAGGGTCGGTAGCGGGGGCCTGCTCACCTGGGCCTTATGGTGTGCAGCGCATATGTCTGCCACTGCCGCTCCGGGGGGAACGGAATGCCCAACTCCGCGCGCTCGCGCAAAAAATCCCGAAGATCCGGAAGGCCCCTCCTTCTGGTTCCCGCCCTGCTGACGGCTCTGCTCAGCCCGCTGGTGCCGACGGGAACGGCGCTGGCGGTGACGCCGACGGTCCCGTCGACGGTCCCGTCGAGTGCCGCACCGGAACCGGCACTCGCACCGGAGCCCGCACCGGAACCGGAACTCGCCGCGACCGAGCCCGCGCCCGAGCCCTCCGCCACGACGGGCCCGACGCCGCAGCCGACGCCGACTCAGGACCCGACGCCGAACCCGACGCCGACGGCACCCACCGCCGCCCCCTGCCCCGCCCTGCCGCTCGCCCCGCTCGGCGGCCCCGGCGACGCGGTCGGACGCGTGGCGCTGGAGCCGAGCGGCACCGCCTGTTTCACGTTGACCGTGGAGAAGCCGGGCCTGCACCGGGTGCTCCTTGAGGGGCGACGCCCGTCCGTCACCCTCTCCTCCGGTGGGACGCCGGTCACGTGCGCCGTGGACTCCGGTCCCTGCGAGCTGGCCGCCGGCACGTACACACTGGGCCTCACCCTCGCCTCCTATCTGGCCGGCGGTGAGGCACGTGTCGCCGTCGTCCCGCTGATGGCGGGCCCCGGCTGCTCGGAGCCCATCAGTACCGACTTCGGCGCGGCCCCGGCGACGGGCACCTCCTCCGGCGAACTCGGCATCATCTGCCACGCGTTCACGGCCGCGCCGGGCGAGCTGATCAACACGCGCCTTCGCCCGGGTGCGTCCGCCAACATCCACGCATGGGTCACCGACGACACGGGCAAGCACCTCTGCAGCGTCGGCTTCGACTGCGTGCTGCCCCCCGGAGTAGGCGGCTACCGGGTCCTCGCGCACCTCAGCCCCTCGGGCGGCACCTACGCCGTCCCGTACACCCTGACGGTCCGGCAGCTCTCCCACCCGGTGGGCTGCGCGGTCGTGGGAGTGAACGCCTACGGCACGGCGCCGACGCAGCTGTCGCCCCCGGCCGAGTGCAAGGCGTTCACGCCGGCCACGACCGGCACGTACCAGGTGCAGGCCGTGACGGCGTCCGGCGCCGGGACCGCTCTCACGATGTACGCGCCGAGCGGACGGATCTGCGAGTACACGAACGGCTGCCCGCTGACCGCGGGCGTCACCTACACCCTGGTCACCGGCAGCACCGTACGGATCCTCGACCCGCGGTCGACGGACGGCTGCACGAACGACGTCGAGCTCGGGCACGCCCACCGGGGCGGCTTCTCCGCCGTCGGCGAGGTCGACTGCCTGAACCTGCCGGTACCGCGCGGCGCTCACCTGGCCGTCCTGAACGGAGACGTGCCGGGCGGGCCCGATACGGACCCGGACGTCACGCTCCTCGACGCGACCGGCGCCTCCCAGTGCGCCGGGGCGTCGGAGTACGTCCTGAGCACCTGCGTCCTCGGCGGAACCGCCCCGTACCGCGCGATCGTCAGGAACAGCACCAGCGACCCCGCCACCGGGGCCTACGCCCTCGCCTTCCACCGCACGGACGCGGCGAGCGGCTGCCGCACCTTTCAGGCCGGTGACTTCACCGCCACCTCCGCCCGGATGAGCGTGACGACCGGTGCGGACGCCTTCTCGGACTGCCTGACCATTCCGGCGGACGCGCACTCCGGGCGCGAACTGATCGACCTGCGGAACGTCTCCGGCGGCCCGGCGGGCTCGCTCAGCCTCTTCGACCAGAACGGCGCGCGGACCTGCTTCGACCCCGACGCCCCCGCCGACGTGCCCCAGGACGCCTGCGCCCTGACGCCCGGACTCACGTACACGGCCCTCGTCCACGGCGTGGACGCCCCCGCCGAATTCAGCCTCACGCGGCGGGATGTCACGGCCACCGCGCGTGGTTGCGTCGAGACCCCTGCCACGGCCGTCGGCCGTCCGTCCGCCGCCGGAGTCGCGGCGGCACCCGGCACCTTCGTGTGCCACCGGGTGACCACCCTCGACGCCCGGGACGTCCTGCACCTGGACTTCCGCGACGCCTCGTACCTCTCGGCCTGGCCGGTCGGCGTGTACAGGACGAACGGCTCGAAGGGCTGCGGCGACCTGTTCCCCGGCTGCGCGATCACCGGATCCACTCACTACCAGGCCGTCGTCGAGGTCCGGGACGGCACGAGCGCCGCGCCCGCCTACCGTGTCGACGCCCTGCGCATCGCCACGGCCGCCGGGCCCGCGCCCGAATGCGTCAAGGTCGCGAACGTCAGCTACGGCTTCGGACCTCTCGTCGCCACGCTGTCCGAGCAGAAGACCGCGGTCTGCGCCGCGCTGCCCACCGGCAACTTCGACCGCTTCGTGATGAGCCAGACTCCCGCCACGACCCTTCCGCAGACGCCGACTCCCCGGCTGTACGACCTGGCGAACCGCCAGGACGGCTGCGCCCGGCGGAGCAGCTCGTACTACGAGTGCGAGGTACCGCGGCGCGAGGACGACTGGTACCTGACGGCCCGGCCGACGGTCCTCGTGATCGGGATGCCTTCGGCGCCGGCGCAGTCCGCCGTGGCGCTGCAGGCGTCGTTCTCCTGCCGGCTGTCACTGTGCGGTACCGAGAAGCAGACCGTCGGCACCGTCACCCCCGGCACCGTCGGCGCCGGAAAGATCACGATGAAGGTCACCGGCACCGCACTGCACGAGAAGACCGCGGTGGAGGTCGTCGGCGGCACCTACCGTGCCCGGTCGACGACGGTCTCCGTCACGCCCGACCGCCGGAGCATGGACGTCTCGCTCGACCTGACGAGCGCGCCGCGCACCACGCTGAGCCTGACCGTGCTCACGCACGACGGCACGAAGTACGCGCGCGGCACCGTCACCGTCGTCGCCGCCCTCCGCGCCACCGTCGCCCCGTCCGTCACCGGCACCGCCGTCGTCGGCGGCACGGTGACGGCGAAGGCGGGGACCTGGACGCCGGTGCCGGACTCGTACGCGTACCAGTGGCGGGCGAACGGTGTCGCCATCGCCGGGGCCACGGCCGCCGCGTACACGGTCCCTGCCACGCTGCAGGGCAAGCAGCTGTCGGTGGCCGTGACCGCGCGGAAGGCCGGACATCCCGTCGTCACCGCGGCGACGGCCGCCGTGGTGGTGAAGGGCGTCGCACCCAAGCCGACCAAGGTGCCCTACTTCACCGGCGCCACCCGCGTCGGCGGCAAGCTGACGGCCGTGGTCGGCACCTGGTCGCCCGCGCCGACCTCGTACGCCTACCAGTGGCGGGCGAACGGCGTGGCGATCTCGGGCGCGACGGGGGCCACGTACGTCCCCGTCGCCGTGGTCCTCGGCAAGAAGCTGACGGTGACCGTGACGGCTCACCGCACCGGGCACCTGAGCGGGGGGTACACGACCGCCGGGTACACCGTCGCCACGGGCCTCGCGCCGAAGGCGACGGCGGCGCCGTACGTCACGGGCACGGTCCGGGTGGGGTGGACGCTGACCCTGAACCGGGGGACGTGGACGCCGGCGCCGACCTCGTACACGTACCAGTGGTACGCGAACGGGCGGGCGATCACCGGGGCGACGAGGACCACGTTCACGCCGACGAGCGCGCAGCGCGGTCTGCGGATCACCGTGAAGGTGACGGCCCAGCGGACCGGTCACTACTCCGGGGTCGCGTGGACGCCGTCCACGGTGGCGGTCGTCGGCTGACCCAGCGTTTCACGGCAGCCCCCGGGGCGGCGGTTCGCAGACCGCCCCCCGGGGCTTCCTGTCCGACGACCAGTCAACTGCAATACCTGACGTGATGGGACACGCGGGGATGGCGGCCACCGCCGTCCGACACCTGAGAGCGGCCGGTTCGCCGACGGCCGTGGAACCACTCCCCCGGCCGGTACTGCGCGCGGTACGGGAGGACGAGCGACCACCCGTCGATCGGGCCGCGTTCCGGCGCGTCCTCGGCCACTTCGCGAGCGGCGTCACGATCGTGACCGCCCTCGACGCGCCCGGCCCGACGGGCTTCGCCTGCCAGTCCTTCGCCTCGCTCTCCCTCGACCCGCCCCTGGTGGCCTTCATGGTCGCCCGCACGTCGACGACCTGGCCCCGGATCGCGGCGGCCGGCACCTTCTGCGTCAACGTCCTCGGCGCCGACCAGGGCGAACTGTGCCGGTCGTTCGCGGTGAGCGGCGCGGACAAGTTCGCGGGCGTGGACTGGACCCCGACCCCGGAGACCGGCTCCCCCCGCCTGCCGGGCGGGCCGGCCTGGATCGACTGCACGATCACCACCGTCCACGCGGGCGGCGACCACCTGATCGTGGTGGAGCGGGTCGAATGCCTCGGCACGACGGAGGACAGCGATCCGCTGCTCCTCCACCGGGGGCGGTTCGGGCGGTTCAGCTCCTAGCTTCCGGTCAGGGAGAGCCCCTGCGTCCGGGGGCGCCTGATCACCAGCGCCATCAGCGCCGCCGCCGCGCACAGCGCACCCGACGCGTACCAGACGACGTCGTACGAGCCGAAGACGTCTCGGGCCACGCCCCCCGCGAAGGCGACGACCGCCGCGCCCACCTGGTGGGAGGCGAGGACCCAGCCGAAGACGATCGCCGAGTCCTCGCCGTAGTGCTCGCGGCACAGGGCGATCGTCGGCGGGACCGTGGCCACCCAGTCCAGGCCGTAGAAGACGATGAAGAACAGCATCGGCGGGTGCACGGAGGGCGCGAGCAGCATCGGCAGGAAGAGGAGCGAGACGCCGCGGAGCGCGTAGTAGACGGCGAGCAGCCGCCGCGCGGAGAAGCGGTCGGTGAACCAGCCGGAGGCGATCGTGCCGACGACGTCGAAGACGCCGATCACCGCGAGGAGCCCGGCCGCCGCGGTGACGGGCATCCCGTGGTCGTGGGCGGCGGGCACGAAGTGCGTCTTGACGAGGCCGTTCGTGGAGGCGCCGCAGATCGCGAAGGTCCCGGCGAGGAGCCAGAAGGGCCCGGTGCGCGCCGCCTTGGACAGGACGGTGACCGCGCGGCGGGCCGCGCCCGGGACGGGGGCGGGCTTCTCGGCGTACTCCCCGCCGTACGGGGCGAGTCCGACGTCCGCCGGGTGGTCGCGGAGCAGCAGCCACACGAAGGGGACGACCGCGAGGGCGGCGAGGGACACCGTCACGGCGGCGGGCCGCCAGTCGTGGTGCTCGACCAGCCAGGAGAGCAGGGGCAGGAAGATCAGCTGTCCCGAGGCGCCGGCCGCGGTGAGGACGCCGGTCACCAGGCCCCGGCGGCCGACGAACCAGCGGTTGGTGACGGTCGCGGCGAACGCGAGGGCCATCGAGCCGCTGCCGAGCCCGACGAGGACGCCCCAGTAGAGGACGAGTTGCCAGGCGGCCGTCATCCCAACGGTGAGGAGCGAGCCGACGGAGATGATCGTCAGGGCGACGGCGACGACCCTGCGGATGCCGAAGCGGTCCATGAGGGCGGCGGCGAAGGGGGCCGTCAGGCCGTAGAGGGCCAGGTTCACCGAGACGGCGAAGCCGATGGTGCCCCGCGACCAGTCGAACTCCTGGTGCAGCGGCTCGATCAGCAGGCCGGGGAGGGAGGCGAAGGCCGCGGCGCCGATGATGGTGACGAAGGTGACCGCCGCGACGAACCAGGCGCGGTGGATCCGGGGGGTGAGGGGACCGGCCGGGCCTTCGGGCGTACGGGCGGGCGTCTCGGTTGTCTGGGCCATGCCACTGAGCCTTCCGTCTCCCCCACGTCCCGGCCATTGGCCCGGATGACAGGTTTGCAAAGGATCGGGACACCGCCCCTCGCGGACCGACCGACCGCCCGGACGCGATCCGGACACCGTCGCCACGCGGTCGGAACCCGTCGCCGACCGTCTTCACCCGGTCGGGACACCCGGCCGACCCGCCGTCTCCGCCCGCGGCAGCGTTCTGATCGGGCGTACCGCCAGGAGCGCCGCCACCACGAGCACCGCGATCCCCGCGCCCGCCGTCAGCACTGCCTCCGTGCCGACGGCCGCCGCCACCGGCCCCGACAGGGTGCGGCCGACGCCCATCATCAGGAGCGAGCCGGCCACGTCGTACGCGTGCATCCGGTTCAGGTCCTCCTGCGGTACGTGCGTCTGGACGGCCGTCGACCACATCACCAGCCAGAACGCGAAGGCCGCCCCGCCGGTGAACTGGCCCGCGCCGAGCAGGGCCACCGGTGCGCCGAGGCCCAGCAGGGCGAGGTTCACGGGAAGGCCGAGGAGCGCGACGGCGCCCGCCGCGAGGGGTGCGCGCGGGCGCAGCCGGAGGGCGAGCAGGCCTCCGGCGGCGCTGCCTGCGCCGTTGACGGCCATGAGCACGCCGTACGTGGCGGAGCCGTGGTCCGCGGTGACCAGGCTCGCGGTGAGCGGCACCATGGGTCCGGCGACGGTCAGCCCGTACACCGTCCAGATGCAGATGACTCCCCAGAGCCAGCTTCGGGCCTTGAACTCACGCCAGCCGCCGCGGAGTTCGGCTCTGAGCGTGTCGCGCCGCAGGGAGTCGGAGGGGAGGCGCGGGATACGCATGAGGGTGAGGCAGAGGGCGCTGACCGCGAACGTGACGCCGTTGACGGCGAAGGCGGCGCCCGCGCTCCACACGGCGACGAGCAGTCCGGCGGCGGCCGGGCCCGCCATGGTCATGAGGGCCTCGACGACCCGCAGGACGGCGTTGGCGCGCTGTACGTCGGGGGCGATGCGCGGGACGGTGGAGGCGACTCCCGGCTGGAAGAGGGCGGCGCCCATGCCCGCGGCGACGGAGAGCACGTACACCGCCCACAGCGGCGGGCTGCCGAGGGTGAAGGAGACGGCGAGGACGGCGGCGCCCGGCAGGCGCAGCAGATCGGCGAGGATCATCATGCGGCGGGCGGTGAACCGGTCGGCGAGGACGCCGCCGAAGAGGACGAAGAGCGCGAACGCGGCCGTCCAGCCGCCGAGCGCGTAGCCGACGGCGGAGCCGGGGTGGCCGGCACCGAGGAGTCCGGCGGCGAAGGCGACGGGAACCATGCCCTCGCCGAAGACGGCGACGCCCCGCGCGACGAAGAAGAGCCGGAACTCGCGGTTCCAGAGGGCGGGTGGCGCGGTGCGCGGCGTCACCGGGGCGGGAATCCGTTCGGGGGCCTCAGACTTGTACGTGTTGTCCGTCACGGACAGTCGGCCTATCACCCGCGTGGTCTGGACCACCAGTGAATTTCCGGAGGGAGCACCGCCCGTGCCCACGCCCCACCGCGTCGTCGTTCTCGCGCTGCCCGGTCTCCTGCCCTTCGAGCTGGGCATCCCGCACCGCATCTTCGGCCGCGCGCGCGACTCCGAGGGCCGGTTGCTGTACGAGATCGTCACCTGCGCCCCGGTCGCCGGGCCCGTGCAGACCGACGCCGACTTCTCCGTGTACGTCGAGCACGGCCCGGAGGCGCTCGGCACCGCCGACACCGTCGTCGTGCCCGCCTCGTACGAACTCGGCCCCGTCTACGACGAGGGCAGGCTCACCGACGAGCTGGCGGCCGCGCTCGGCCACGTGCGGCCCGGGACGCGGCTCGTCTCCATCTGCACCGGCGGGTACGTGCTCGCCGCCGCCGGTCTCCTCGACGGGCGTCCGGCCACCACCCACTGGTCCTCAGCCGAGCACTTCCAGCGCCTCTTCCCGCGGGTACGGGTCGACGCGGACGTCCTGTTCGTCGACGACGGCGACGTCCTGACCTCGGCGGGCGTGGCCGCCGGGATCGACCTGTGCCTGCACATCGTGCGCCGCGACCACGGCACGGCCGTCGCCAACGACGTCGCCCGCAGGACGGTCGTGCCGCCGCACCGGGACGGCGGCCAGGCCCAGTACATCGAGCGGCCCGTGCCGGAGCCCGGCACCCACACCACGACGGCCGCGCGCGCGTGGGCGCTCGCCCACCTCCACGAGCCGATCCAGCTGAGGGACCTGGCCGGGAAGGAGGCGATGAGCGTACGGACGTTCACCCGCCGCTTCCGTGACGAGGTCGGCATCAGCCCGGGCCAGTGGCTCACCCAGCAGCGGGTCGAGCGCGCCCGGTACCTGCTGGAGTCCACCGGCCTGCCCGTCGACCGGGTCGCGCGGGACGCGGGCTTCGGCACGGCGCAGTCGCTGCGGACGCACCTGATGAGCGCGATCGGGGTGACCCCGACGTCCTACCGCCGCACCTTCCGCCCCGGTGCGACCACGTCCTGACCGGTGGGGGCGGGGGCGCGGGTCATCCGCCGTTCCCCCACCGCTCCGATCGCCGTGAGCAGCACGGTGAGGCCGACGCCGTAGAGGATCGCCGTCGACGGGGCGACCACCTTGAGCAGGCCGCCCGCGAGGGTCCCGCTGGCGGCGTAACCCGCGCCGACCGCCGCGTACATGACCGAGTAACCGGCGGCGAGCATGGACGGCGGGAGGATCTCCCGCAGGGCCAGGTTCCGGCTGAGCATGGCGGGGGCCATGAGGAGACCGGACGCGGCGAGGGTGATCGCGATGCCGGCCGTCCAGGGCAGGACGGCGACGAGGGCGACCCCGGTGGACACGCCGAGGACCAGGACGACGGCCTGGACCGGCAGCGGTCCGGGCCAGCGGCCGCCCCGCAGGCCGTACACGAAGGCGCCGACGGCCGATCCGATCGAGAACCCGGCGAGCAGGGGCCCCGCCCAGCCGATACCGATCCCGCGCTGTTCCAGCAGGGCGGGCAGGATCAGTTCGGCGAGTGCGAGCAGGGTCAGGGCGCCGGCCCCGAGGACGTAGACGGGCCAGGCCCGCAGCAACGCCCGCCGCGACGCTGCCCCCTTCTCCTGCGGCTCGGCCGCCCACCCGACGGGCAGCAGCCACAGACCGGCCACCGAGAGGCCCATCAGGACTCCCTGGACGAGCAGCGGTACGGCGGGGTCGACGCCGAGCGCCAGGCCGGTGGCGAGCGCGGGCGCGGCCGCCCAGATCGCGAACACCAGCACCGACTCCATGCTCATGGCCTGGGTGACGGCCCGTTCCGGGACGAGGCTGGTGAGCAGGGCGCGCAGCCCGCCGGGCACGGCGCCGGGTCCGGCGCCGGCGAGCAGCGCGAGGGCGGCGAGGACGACGGGGTGGGCGCCGGGCAGGAGGCCGAGCCCGACGAACCCGACGGCGCCCACCGCGAGTCCGGCGGCGAGCTGGGGCCGGGCCCGCTCGGCGTTCATGCGCATGCCGAGGACAGGGGCGGCGATGATCTCGCCGAGCACGTACGCGGCGGCGAGCGCGGCTCCGAGCGAGTAGCCGCCCGGTCTTTCCCGGACGAGGAACACGAGCGCGAGCGGTGCCATCGCGACCGGCAGCCGGCCGGCGACGGTGACGACGGACCACACGAGGACGGGGCGGATGGCGAGCTCGCGGTAGGACATGCCAGGACCGTAACGGCCGTACACCCCTGGGGCCCAGCCCGTTTTTACGCCCGCGGTCAGAACGGGATCCGGAATCTCTGTCCACAGCCTGTGCACAAGAACGGCGGTACGCGTTCCTGCTCTCCGCGACGCCCGAGCCGTTCGTCGGCGCCACGGGCGCACCGGTGGCCCCGGTCGCCGTCCTCTGACGCCGAGACGTGAAGACGTGAAGACGCCAGGAGGCGGACACGAGGACGTGAACACACGGAGGTTCACGGGCGGCGGCGCGCTCGCGCGCGCCCCGAGCACGGCACGGCCGCCGCCACCCGGGCACGACCCGCACACGCCGAGGGCACACGGCCCTCGGCTCCCCTCGCCACGAATCGCTCACCCCAGGGTGGGCAAAACGTCATGAAACGTCAACAGTGCACCCGGCCGGGGGACACGGGGCCGCCCGGCGCCGACGTCAGGCCGGAGTCAGCGTCCCGCCCGGAGTCACGACATCCCCCGGAGTCACCGTCACCCCCGGAGTCACCCCATCCCCCGGAGTCACCGCCACCCCCGGAACAGGCACCGGCACCGGCACCGGCGAAGGCGCGGCCGGAGCCGGGTCGACCTCGCACCAGATGCTCTTGCCGACCCCCTCGGGCTGCCAGCCCCACCGGTCCGCGAGGCCGTCCACCAGCTCCAGGCCGCGCCCGTTGGTGGCGTCGCCCTCCGCGTGCCGGGGCCGTGGCGGGCGTTCACTCGCGTCGGCCACCTCGACCCGCACCCCGCCCTCCGCCGCGAACAGCATCCGCAGCACGGCCGGGCAGCCCGTGTGCACCACGGCGTTGGTCACGAGCTCGGAGATGATCAGCACCAGCGTCTCGGCCAGCGGCTCGTCATCCCGTATGCCCGAGCCGGCGAGCCGTGACCGGGCCCACCTCCGGGCTCGCCCCACCTCTGCCGGGTCCGGCCCGACCTCCAACTGCACCTGAAGCACCTGCACCGCTCACACCATCCGAACCGGCGGACACACCTTCACGGAACGTGATTCCCTTACGGGACAGCATGGTTGACGTACAGTCACCGCAACAAGCGCTTCGGGCATATTCCAGCGCGAAGGAGTACGCATGGTCCATACTGTGCGACGCACTCTGCGGGTAGTCGAACGCCGGGCGCGAGCGGCGGGCATTCCCGGAGCCGGAGTCACCTCGGGGGCGACACCGCGACGTTCGGGGCCGACGAGCACGCGCATCCCACGGAGCGTACCGGAGCCGGAGGCCGACTCCGGGCCGTGACGACCCCGCCGAAGGACACAACCCGATATCGACGTTCCGTGACCTGATGGGCGCGGAACGCCACAGGGCGGCGGCCGCCGTCTCCTCGGCCCCGCCGGCCCTCCCGGCGATCCCCCGCATCGAGACGCCGCGGAACACGCTCCCGCACAGGCTCAGGGAGAGATCCGGTCCGTCGCGATGAGGTCCGCCCTGGTGACGCTCACCGCGCCGGTGTCCGCCTCGTCGCCGCCCGGCCCGGCGAGCGGGCCGTCCACGGGCACGGGGTCCGTGCCGGTGAGCGCCGCCGCCCCGTCCTCGTACACCTCGAAGAGGCGGCGGACGCCGAGCGCGGCGAGCACCCGGCCGACGTGACCCTCCCGGTCCTCGGGCAGGACGAGCCGGAGCCGGCCCCCGCACGAACGCAACAGCCGACGGGCCGCGATCAGCATGCCCACACCGCTGGAGTCGCAGAACCGGACGGCGGACAGGTCGAGCACCAGGTCGTGACGGCCACCCGCGACCACGTCGTGGACGCGGCGACGTATGCGGGGGGAGGTGATCAGGTCCAGTTCGCCCCGGACGCGGAACAGCGTCCAGGAGCCGTGCTCGTCCTCGTCGACCTCGATCGTCGTCACGGGCGTCGCCTGCCCCACCCCCCACCTCCGAAACCACCGCGTCGAAGGATGACGCGTTCCTTACCACCCGGATCCCCGTCAAGGGCGCACTTGTGGCAAACAGAGGCGCGTTGTCGGTACGGCGCACTACGTTGGAGGAGAACCGGGGGCGCCGGAGGGAGCCGGGAGGGGCGGATGGCGATGGACACACCACCTCGCTGGGACCGCAGGATGCAGCAGCGGCTGGCACGCGGGGAGGCCGCCGCGCTCGGCGAGCTGTACGACCGGTTCGCCTCGCTGGTGCACAGCCTCGCCCACCGGGTCCTCGACGACGACGCCGCCGCCGACCAGATCACCCGCGAGGTCTTCGGCTACATCTGGGAGAACCCCGACGCGTACGACCCGAAGCAGGGCAGCATGCGCGCGTGGATCGCCAGGCTGACGCAGTCTCAGGCCGTGCACCGGCTGCGGCAGACCGAGGCGACGGCGTACGCGGAGACAGGCCGGGGCTCGGTGGAGGAGCTGGAGCAGAAGGTGCGGCGGGCCTCGGTCGCGGCCCGCGCCGACTACATCGTGACGTCCATGCCGACGCCGCTCAGGGCCGCGCTCGAACTGGCGTACTTCCAGCGGCGGGACTACCGCCAGACCGCCGCCGACCTCGGCGTCACCGAGGACGAGGCGCGGCGACGCCTCCGCCTCGGGCTCCAACTGCTGTCCTCGGCGAACACCCGGCACCCCGAGAGCGGCGGACCGCCCGGCTACGGACGGGCACGGTGACCGGGGCGAACGGCGACGCGGACGGCGTCGCACGCGCCCCGTGGGTGCCGGGGCCGCGCCGGGCGGCGGACGACCACGCGGACCTGACGGCGGAGGTGTACGGCACGGAGCCCGGGGAGGACCCGGAGCCCGAACCGGCGGTGCCGGTCCTCACCCACCGCGTGCTCGAGTCCCTGCTCGGGGCGTGGGCGCTCTCGGCGTGTTCGGCCGGGGAGACGCGGGCCGTCGAGGACCACCTCACGGCCTGCGCGCCGTGCGCGGACGAGGCCCTGCGGCTGCGTGACGCGGTGGCACTGCTGCACGAGGACCGGGACCTGGACCTCGACCCGCTGCTGCGGTCCCGGGTCCTGGAGAGCTGCCTCGGCCGTCGCCCGGCCCGCATCCCGATCCCCGGCTGGGTCACCCCGTACGACGCGGAGACGGCACGGCTCGACGCGCTGCTCCGGGACATCGGCGAGTCGGAGTGGCACGCGCCCGTACGGCTCAAGTGGTACGAGGAGGACCGGCTCGTACGGCGGAAGGCGACGGTCGCCGGTGTCATCGGGCACCTCCTCGCGGTGGACGGCCTGGTGTCGGCGGCGCTCGGCCTCGACGATCCGCTGGGCGCGGACACGCCCGAACTGTCGCCGGCCGAGCGGACGCATGCGTTCTGGGCGGGCCTCGACCGGCCGGCGAGCCGGACGCTGCGGGGGCCCTGGCGGGAGCAGAGCCACACCCTGATCCGCACGGTCTCGTTCGCGGGGCGCGGGGTGGCGGACCTCACGGTCACCTACAAGGACTTCGCGCTGCCGCTGCGGGACTCGCTCCTGGAGAGGGCGTTCGAGTGCTGGGTGCACGCGGAGGACATCGCGCAGGCGGTGGCGTACCCGTACGCGCCACCGAGCGGCGCGCACCTCCACGACATGATCGACCTGGCGGCCCGGCTGCTTCCCGCCGCCCTGGCGAACCGGCGCCGCGCGGGCCTCGCGTCCCCGGCCCGTCACCTGGTGGCGGCGGGCGCACCGGGCCGCTCGCTCCACCTGGAGGTGGAGGGCGCGGGCGGAGGCCACTGGTACATCGCGCTGGACTCCCCGGCCGCCGTCGGCTCGCCGGACCACACGGTGGCGCAGGTGGCGATGGACGGAGTGGAGTTCTGCCAGCTGGTGGCGGGCCATGTGCCCCCGGAGGAAGCGGCGGCGGGCCAGGACGGCGACCGGGAGGCCATCAGGGACGTCCTCTCGGCGGCGGCGTCCCTGAGCCGCTTGTAGCGCTCGCGCCCCGGGCGCGCCGGGCGTTGTCCGGGCGCGCGCCGGGCGTCGTCCGGCCGCGCCCCGCGGCGTTACGCGAAGACGACCGTGCGGCGGCCGTTCAGGAGGATCCGGTGTTCCGCGTGCCATTTGACCGCGCGGGCCAGTGCCTGGCATTCGACGTCGCGGCCGACCGCGACCAGCTGGTCGGGTGTCACCTCGTGGCCGACGCGCTCGACCTCCTGCTCGATGATCGGGCCCTCGTCGAGGTCGGCCGTCACGTAGTGGGCCGTCGCGCCGATCAGCTTCACTCCCCGCGTGTGCGCCTGGTGGTAGGGCTTGGCGCCCTTGAAGCTGGGGAGGAAGGAGTGGTGGATGTTGATGATCCGGCCGGAGAGCTGCTTGCAGAGGTCGTCGGAGAGGACCTGCATGTAGCGGGCGAGGACGACCAGCTCGACGTTCTCCTCCCGGACCAGGTCCAGGAGTTCCGCTTCCGCCGCCGCCTTCGTGTCCTTCGTCACCGGGATGTGCCGGAAGGGGATCCCGTAGGAGCCGACGAGCTCCTCGAAGTCGGTGTGGTTGGAGACGACCGCCACGATCTCGACCGGCAGCGCGCCGATGCGCGAGCGGAACAGCAGGTCGTTCAGACAGTGGCCGAATTTCGACACCATGAGGACGACCCGCATGCGCTCGTCGGCGCGGTTGATGTGCCAGTCCATCGTGTAGGCGTCGCCGACCGCGGCGAAGCTGGCCCGCAGTTTCTCGACGTCCACCGGGGCCTCGGCCGAGAAGTGGACCCGCATGAAGAAGAGACCGGTGTCCCGGTCTCCGAACTGCTGACTGTCCTCGATGTTGCACCCCGTGATGAAGAGGTAGCTCGACACGGCGTGCACGATGCCCTGCTTGTCGGGGCACGAGAGGGTGAGGACGTACTGGTCGGTCATCCTGTCAGCCTGCCATATCCGGGCGGGCGGGGTGACCCGCCGTCCGTCTGGCGGAACGCTCCGGGAGCGATGCGGGAAGCGGTTCGGGCAGCCAGCCAGGACCGGCTCACGACCGCGTCATGAGGCGGAGCACGTCCAGGGAGCGCGGAGGCGTGTCGGGGTCCTCGCCGTCGGCCTGCGCGAGCCGTACGTGGGCCTCGCGGGCGGCCCGCACGGCCTCGGGCCAGCCGGGGTGCTCCAGGTACGCGGAGACGGCGGCGTCGGGCCCGACCTGGTGCATGATGCGGAGCACCCGGAGGACGGCGACGTCGACGAGGGCGGCCTCGCCGGTGTCCCGGAAGATCGAGCCAACGTACTTCTCGGCGGACCAGTTGTCGAGCCAGGTGTCCTCGACGAGGCGGTAGACGGCGTCGGTGACGTCGCCGTACCCGTCGAGGCCCGCGAGCCAGGTCGTCTCGTGGAACCCGGGATCGGAGAGCATGTGCAGCGCCGAGCGCACGTTGCTGCGCCAGCGCCACCACGGCATGTCGTTGAGCGGCATGCCGCCCATGGTGGAGGAGCGACGGCCGCGACGGGAAGAGTTCACCGAACCGGAGACTGGACTGGACACGTTTCGATCGTACGTTCCCTTGTCCGGTAACCGGAGTCCGCCCCTCGCGACCCCGGCAATTCACCTTCAGGTCACCCACCGTTGAACCATGCTCACTCCCGCGTTACCCATGAGGCGGAAATGTGCATGACCATGACCGGTAGGCGACTGACCTCACTCCTCGCGTACGTCACGACCGCGGCGACGGGAGCCTCGTTGCTCACCGGTTGCGGCGTGCTCCCTGGAGCCACGGGGGGCTCCAGGGAGCCCGTCACGGTGATGACGTGGGCCCCCGACCAGACCCGGGCGACCAACATGCCCGGTATGCCCGCCATGGCGCAGGCCTACGCCCGGTGGATCAACTCCCAGGGCGGTGTCGACGGCCACGAACTGCGCGTCCTCACCTGTAACGAGCACAACACCAGCGCCGGCGCCGCGGCCTGTGCCCGCCGGGCCGTCCGCGAGAAGGCGGTCGCCGTCGTCGGCTCGTACAGCCAGAACGGGCGCGCCTTCATGGCCCCCCTGGAGGCCGCCGGCATCCCGTACATCGGCGGCTACGGCATATCGGAGGACGAGTTCACCAGCCCGCTCTCCTACCCCGTCAACGGCGGGCTCGCCTCCCTCATCGCCGGCCACGGCATGCAGCTCGCGGCGTCCTGCCGCACGGTCTCCCTCGTCCGGCCGGACACGCTGGCCGGCGACAAGCTTCCCGAGCTCCTCAACTCCGGACTGCGCAAGGCCAGTCACCGCAACGCCGTCGACATCCCGGCCGTCGAGGACGCGGCCGAGTACACCGCGCAGGCCGACCGGGCCCGCGAGAAGGCCGGGGACGAGGACGGCTGCGTCACCGCCGTGCTCGGCGAGCGCACCCAGACGTTCTTCGACTCCTTCCGCCGCCTCCCGGAGACCGACGCGGGCGAGGGCGAGCGCGGCGACGGCGACCCGGGCGGGAAGCGGGACGCCGTACGGATCTCGTCCGTCCTCGGCAGCGTCGGCCAGCCCGTGATCGACCGCACCGGCGGCGCCCGCAGCCCCTTCGAGGGCGCGTTCGTCACCGGCTGGTACCCGGAGGCGTCCGACAAGAGCTGGGCGCCGATGCGCAAGGTCATCCAGGAGCACGCGTTCGCCGACAACCGCGTCGACCCGGCCGACGCGGGCGTCCAGACCACCTGGATCGCGTACACGGTCCTCAAGGAGGTCGTCGAGGCCCTCGACGCCGACCGGGTCACGGCCACGCAGATCGCCCACGCGCTCGACCGGGGCGAGCGGATCGACACCGGGGGCCTGACCCCCGCCCTGCGCTGGAAGTACGAGGACCTGCTCGGCGCCCCCGGCTTCCCCCGGATCGTCAACCGCGAGGTGACGTTCCAGGTGGTCCGCCAGGGGCAGCTCGTGGCGCAGAAGCCCGGCTTCGTCGACGTCGGCGAGACCGTCCTCAGCGCCCCGTAGCCCCTCCTACAGCTGGGTGGGCTCGCGCTTCTCCAGTCCGTACCTCTCGGCGGTCGGGTTCCACAGATCGGCCGCCGTGCGCTTGGCCCGGGTCGCCTCGCCGCTCTTCGCGTTCGCCGCGGAGAGCTGGTTGGTCGAGCGGGCCTTGCCGTCCTTGCACGCCTTCTTGGCCTTCATCTGGACGGCCCAGGCCGCGTAGTGGTCGTCGGCGGACGCCGAGGCCTGCCAGGCCTTGGTGAGGGCCGCCGTCAGGGCGGCGCTGTCCGGGACCTCGTCGACGGACAGCGTCCGGAGCTTGGTGACCAGGCCCCGGCGCTGGTCGGCGGCGCCGCGCAGGTCGGCGGCCGCCTTGTCGAGGTTCTTGCACTGTTTGATGGACTCGACGGAGCTGATCACCGTGTCACGGCTGCTGCTGCTGGTCGCGAGCAGCTTGCTCAGCTCCCGCGCCTGCGGCTCCGCCGGGTCGGCCGGCTTCTCGGTGGGGGCCTCGCTGGTGGGCGGCGCGGAGGAGCTCGCCGCCACGTTCTGCCCGCCCGCCTTGGGGTCCTTCTCCTCGTCCCCGCCGCTGAGGAGCGCACCGGCGCCGAGGCCGACGACCGCGCAGCCGACGACGACGGCGGCGATCAGCGCGACCGGCGACTTGCGGCGCGGCGGCTCGGGCTCGCCACCGTCGTAGTAGGCGTCCTGGTAGGCGTACTGCTGCGGGGGCGGCGGCTGGTGGTGCTGCTGCGGCTGCTGGTACGGGGGCGGGGTGGTCTGCTGGTACGCCTGCGTGTGCGGCTGCGGCTGCGGCGCCCGGGGTGCCTCCGTACGGAAGAGGCTGTCGAACTCGGGGGGCGGCTGCCGCTCCCCGGGCTCCTGAGCCGGTACGGGGGCGATGTACTGGGTCGCGTCCGACGCGCCCGCCGGCCCGGAGCCGTGCTGACCCTGCTGCCCGTGGCCCTGCTGCCCGGGACCCTGCTGGCCCTGCTGGCCGTGCTGGCCGTGCTGTCCCTGCGCCTGGAGCGGCCCCGTGCCCAGGAACTGGGTGTGGGAGCCCCCGCCCTGCTGCGGCGGCACCGGCGCGATGTGCTGCGTGGCCTGCATGTCCCCGGCGGCCGGGGGCGGATAGCCGTACCCGGGCTGCGGCGCCGCCACCGGCGGCGGGTACCCGTACCCCGGCTGCGGAGCCGGACCGGGCGGCATCGCGCCCTGCGCCGGGTAGCCGTAGCCGGGCTGCGGCGGGGCGCCCTGCGGCGCGACCGGCGGCAGGTACTGGGTGGACTGCATGTCGGCGGCGCCGCCCGGCGTCGCCTCGGGGGGCAGCGGCTGCGCGGGCGGCAGCGGCTGTCCGCCCGGCGAGGCGCCGGCCGGACCCCAGGTGCCACCCCACGACTGTGCTCCCCCTTGGGCGTCCTGCGCGGGGGGCACCGCCGGGTACTGCGGCTCCGGACCCTGTCCGTTCTGCGTCACCGGGACTCCTACTGATGGACCTACGGAATCGACGGCCCACGCTACCGGGTACGCGCCGGGCTCCGCACACACGTGTGAGCCCGATTACACCCCCTTCTCCCGCGGTGCGGCTCCCACCTGGCACTACGCCGCGTACAGCTCCATCCGCGCCCCGAACTCCCGTACCACCGCCTCCCCCGCGTACGGCTCCAGGCGCTCCCTCAGGTCCTCCAGGTACTCGGCGCCGCGCGACGACCGCAGTGTGCTGAGGAGTTCGAGCGCCCGCGTCCCCGTGCGGCAGGCCTGCTCGACCTCCCGCTGCTGGACCTGCGCGGAGGCCAGCAGGGCGAAGCCGATCGCCCGCCGCCTCGCCCGCGTCGCCGGATGCCCGGCGATCGACTCCTCCGCCGCTCGCGCCGCCGCCTCCGCCTGCCCCAGGTCCCGGTAGCAGTGCGCCAGTTCGTCCGCCAGGTACGCCTGGTCGAAGTGGGCGATCCACGCCGGGTCGTCGCCCGCCTCCGGATCGGCCCGCTCCATGGCCCCCACGGCCCGCCCCGCCGCCTCCTCGAAGGCGCGGACGTCGCCGAGGAGGGCGTGCCCCCGGGCCTCCGCCGCGAAGAACATCGCCTCCGCCCGCGGCGGCACCTTCCCCCGCGCCCCTTCCTGCGCGGCCCGCGCCAACTGGGCGATCTCCCGGGGGTTTCCGAGCTGCGCGGCGAGATGGCTCATCGAGGCCGCGAGCACGTATCCGCCGTACCCCCGGTCGCCGGCGGCCTGCGCGAGCCGCAGCGCCTGGATGTAGTACCGCTGGGCCAGCCCCGGTTCGCCGGTGTCCACCGCCATGTACCCGGCGAGTTCGGTGAGTCGCGCGACCGCCCCGAAGAGCTGTCTGCCGATCGCCTCCCGGTAGGAGCCGGACAGCATGCCCGAGACGACGCTGTTGAGGTAGTGGACGACCACCGGGCGTACGTGCCCGCTGCCGAACCGCCGGTCGAGGTCGACGAGCGCGGCCGTCATCTCCCGTACGGCCGCGACGTCCGCGACACCGACGCGTGCCCCCGCCATCCGCGCCACGTGCGCGTCCGGGCCGGTGATCAGCCAGTCCCTGCTGGGCTCGACGAGCGCGGAGGCCGCGACCGTGGACCCGTTGAGGAAGTCGCGGCGGCCGACGTCGCTGCGCCACAGCTCGCAGACCTGCTCGATCGCCCCGGGCACGGTCGGCGCGAACTGGAGCCCCACCCCGGCGGCGAGGTTGCGGCCGTTGGCCATGCCGACCTCGTCGACCGTGACCGTGCGGCCCAGCTTGCGGCCGAGCGCCTCGGCGATGATTCCCGGGGCGCGCCCGCGCGGCTGCTGCCCGCGCAGCCAGCGCGCCACCGAGGTCTTGTCGTACCGCAGGTCGAGGCCGCGCTCCGCGCCGACCATGTTGACCCTGCGGGCGAGGCCGGCGTTGGAACAGGCCGCCTCCTGAATGAGCGCCTGGAGCCGTTCGTTGAGCTGGCGCGGAACGAGTGGCCTGGCTGCCATGAGTACCCCCTGAGGCCGTGCGGTGGTCACGAGAAGTGATCACTGCCCGGTGAATATCCGGTCAATGCCGATGTGAACACGCGAAACCGGACACGTCGGCCGCGACCTCGCACCGGCGCCCCCCTCTGTGCGTACCCACCCCCGCTCCCCAGCCCCCCGCGCGCCCCCGCCCGTGCACCGATGCGCCCCGCGTGCAGGATCGATGCCTCACACCGCGCGGCGCCCCGCCCGTAACCCCGGGTGACGGGGGAAGTTGTGTTCACCGTGGAAGAGACCATCGGAGTCACGGAAGCCGCACAGATCCCCAAGCAGCGGGGCGAGCAGCTGCTGGACAGCGCCGTGCGGTACGCGGAAGAGCGGCACTGGGACGTGTTTCCCGGGACCTGGCTGGAGGCCGTCGAGGGCAGGGAGCGCTGCTCCTGCGGCGCGGACGCGTGCGCCGTGCCCGGTGCCCACGCGGTCAGGCCCGACTGGTCGACCCAGGCGACCGGCAGCGGGGTCGGGGCGCGCCGCATGTGGACGAAGCAGCCGAAGGCGTCGATCCTGCTGCCGACGGGCCGCACGTTCGACGCGATCGAGGTGCCCGAGTCGGCCGGATTCCTGGCACTCGCCCGGATGGAGCGCATGGAGCTGACGCTCGGCCCGGTCACCTGCACCCCGGACCGCCGCATGTACTTCTTCGTGCTGCCCGGCGCCGCGACCAAGGTGCCGGACCTCGTCCGCAAGCTGGGCTGGGTCCCCGCCGCCATCGACCTCGTCACCCGCGGCGAGGGCCACTACGTGGCGGCGCCGCCCACCCGGATCGGCGGCTGCGGCGCGGTGCAGTGGGCCCGGCGCCCCACCCCGGCGAACCGCTGGCTGCCCGACGCGGAGGAGCTGATCAGCGCCCTCGCGTACGCGTGCGGCCGGGAGGCGGCGGAGGCGCGAAGCCGCAAGGAGTGACCCCGGGGCCCCCTGCGTGCTCCCCCTTAGGGTGGGGCCCGTACACACGGGGACGACCTAGGGGATGACAGACCATGCCTGACCAGGCATCTGACAGAGAGTTCGGCACGGCGGGCGCCGCACCGGCGGACGGTGCGGCGCCCGCCGTGCGCGTCGAGGGCCTGTGGAAACGATTCGGCGGGCAGATCGCGGTGAACGGGATCGATCTGGTCCTGCCCGCGGGCCGGTTCATCGGGCTCGTCGGGCCCAACGGCGCCGGCAAGACCACCACGCTCTCGATGATCACCGGACTGCTCCGCCCCGACCAGGGCCGCATCCACGTCGCCGGGCACGACGTGTGGGCCGACCCGGAATCGGTCGCCCAGGTCAAGGCCCGCATCGGCATCCTGCCGGAGGGCCTGCGGCTCTTCGAGCGTCTCTCGGGCCGTGAACTCCTCGCGTACAGCGGACGGCTGCGGGGGCTTCCGGGTCACGAGGTCGACAAGCGGGCCGCGCAGCTCCTCGACGTCCTGGATCTGACCGGCTCGCAGAACAAGCTGGTCGTGGACTACTCGACCGGTATGCGGAAGAAGATCGGGCTCGCGGCGGCGCTGCTCCACAACCCCGAGGTCCTCTTCCTCGACGAGCCCTTCGAGGGCGTCGACCCGGTCTCGGCGCAGACCATCCGCGGGGTCCTGGAGCGGTACACCGCGTCCGGCGCCACCGTCGTCTTCTCCAGCCACGTCATGGAGCTGGTCGAGTCGCTCTGCGACTGGGTCGCCGTGATGGCGGCGGGCCAGATCCGGGCGCAGGGGCCGCTCGCCGAGGTGCGGGGCGAGGCGCCCTCGCTGCAGGCCGCGTTCCTCGAACTGGTCGGGGCGAACGGGCGCGAGGCCGCCGGGGACTCGCTGGACTGGCTGGGCGGCGGGGCACAGCGATGAGCGCCGTGACGACCACTCCCGCGACCGCCGCCACCTCCCCCGTGCCGTCCCTCACGTCCGTCTTCGTACGGCTCAAGCTGTCGCTGCTGCGCAACGGCCTGAAGCAGTCGGGCGGGCGGACCGCCGCGTACATCGTCTCGATCGTCTTCGGGGTGGTCCTCGCCGCGGGGACGGTGCTGGCCTTCGTCCTGCTGCGGGGCAGCGCCGACGCCGGCACCGTCGCGGTCCTGATCACGGGGGTGACCGCGCTGTCGTGGGCGGTGATGCCGCTGTTCGTGCCCGGTGGCGACGAGACCCTCGACCCGTCGCGGCTCGTGATGCTGCCGCTGCGGCCCCGGCCGCTGATCCGCGCCCTGTTCGTGGCGTCCCTGGTGGGCGTGGGGCCCGTGCTCACCCTGTTCCTGGCGTTCGGCGCGGCCCTGTCCGTCGCGCACGGCGTCGCCGCCACCGTCGCCGCCGTCGTCGCCGTCCCGCTGACGGTCGCCGTGTGCGTGGCCCTGTCCCGGGCGGTGGCCGCCGCCAACATCCGGCTCCTCACCTCGCGCAAGGGCCGTGACCTGGCGCTGCTCAGCGGGCTCGTCATCGCGGTCGGCATCCAGGTCGTGAACTTCGGCGCGCAGCGCCTCAGCCGGCCCGGTGGTCTGACCGCCCTCGAACCGGCGGCGGCCGTCGTCGACTGGCTGCCGCCCGCCGCCGCGATCGGCGCGGTCGACGCGGCGAGCAGGGGCGACTACGTGACGGCGGCGGCCCGGCTGCTGCTCACCGCGGGGGTGCTCGTGGCGCTCGTGTACTGGTGGCAGCGGAGCCTGGAGCGGCTGATGGTCGAGCCGGACGGTTCGACGATCGGTGCGGCGTCCGACGCGGGCGGCCGCGAGAAGTCCACCGGTACGGGGCGGCTCGCCCGCGTGCTGCCGGACGGGCGGGACGGCGCCGTCATGGAGCGCAGCCTGCGCTACATGTGGCGCGACCCGAAGACGAAGGCCTCGTGGGTCACCTCGCTCGCCCTCGGCCTGATCGTGCCCCTGTTCAACGCCCTCCAGGGCACGGGCTCGATCTACTGGGCCTGCTTCGCTTCCGGCATGCTCGGGATGCTGATGTACAACCAGTTCGGGCAGGACACCTCGGCGTTCTGGATGGTCGCCCAGACCCTCTCGACGACCGCCGACGCGTACGCCGAACTCCGCGCGCGTGCCCTCGCGCTGCTCGTCGTCACCCTGCCGTACGCGGCTCTCGTCACGGTCCTCACGACGGCCGTCCTCGGTGACTGGTCGCGGCTTCCGGAGGCCCTGGGTCTGGCGTTCGCCCTGCTCGGCGCGATGCTGGCGACGGGCGCCGTGGCCTCGGCCTTCTTCCCGTACTCGATCCCGCAGGACAGCGGCTACAAGAACGTGGCGCCCGGACAGGCGGGTCTCGCCTGGATCTCCATCCTGGGCGGCATGCTCACGGCCCCGCTGCTGTGCGCGCCGCTCATCGGCGCGACGGTGTACCTGCATCTCTCCGACCAGCAGTCGCAGCTCTGGCTGCTGTTCCCGGCCGGGACGCTCTACGGCGCGCTCCTGGTGTGGGCGGGTCTGAAGCTGGCGGCTCCGCGTACGGCGGGGCGGCTGCCGGAGATCCTGGCGGCGGTGAGCAAGGGGTAGGCGGTGGGCGGCGGTACGCGCGCGCCTGCGTGCGTACCGCCGTGCCTCAGCCGGTGAACGACTCGGGACCGAAGCGGCCCCACACCACGAAGCCGATCAGGACGACGTAGCCGATGTCCAGTCCCATGAGCTTCAGCTCACCGCGCCGGATACGGGTGATCGCCGCCCCCACCATGAGGAGCAGCAGCCCGACGGCGGCCACCGGCACCAGGCCCGGGGCGATGTCGAGCACGGCGGGCAGGACCAGGCCCGTGGCGGCGAGGACCTCCAGGACTCCGATGGCCTTGACGCCCCCGGCGCTGAAGTCCTCGACCCACCGACCGCTGGGCCCGGAAGCGGCGATCCGCGCCTTCGGCGTGACCACCTTGAAGCCGCCGCCGGTCAGGAAGGCGAGGGCGAGCAGTCCGGTGACGATCCACAGGGCGAGGTTCATGGGACGTTCCTTCACGGGAGGGCGGTCACGGGGCGGCCGTCACGGGGCGGACGGCGGGACGGGGGCCGGAGGCCGGGGGCGGACGGAGCCGCTCGTCAGCCGAACTGGCCGGGCTGGTAGTCGCCGCCGGGCATCTGGATCATGGCGTTGCCCCGGTTGAAGGCGTTGATGACGGCGATCGCGGCGACGAGCGCGGCGAGCTGCTCCTCGTCGTAGTGCTTGGCGGCGTTCGCCCAGGCCTCGTCCGTGACCCGGCCGCCGTCGGCGAGGCGGGTCCCCTGCTCGGTCAGTTCGAGGGCCGCCCGTTCGGCATCGGTGAAGACGGTGGCCTCGCGCCAGGCCGCGACCATGTGGAGGCGCAGCTGGCTCTCACCGGCGGCGGTGGCGTCCTTGACGTGCATGTCGAGGCAGAAGCCGCAGCCGTTGATCTGGCTGGCGCGGATCTTCACGAGCTCCTGTGTCGCGGCGGGCAGCGACGAGCTCTCGAGGGCCCTGCCGGCCGCGATGATGTGCTTCCAGACCTTGCCGGCGATCGGGTTCTCGAACATGTTCAGGCGGGCGCTCATCGCGGGCTCCTCCGTCGTGGGTGGGTTACACACACAGGACGGAACGGGACCGGCGCGATGTGACACGGGAGGATGTGACGTGCGTCGCACGGGCGGGGAGGGGGGCGTCGACCGCGGCGAGGGCGTCACCGCGGGCGGGGTGTGACGGAAGCCGACGGGGGGTGAGGGTGGGTGCCGGGAACTACTGTCGCGGTCATGGTCGACCACAACACTCTCCGTGCCACCCGCGAGGCCTACGACGCCGCCGCCCTCACGTACGCCCGGATGTTCAGCGACACGCTGCGGGACAGGCCCCTGGACCGGGCGATCCTGGGCGCCTTCGCCGAACTCGTACGCGCGGGTGGGGGCGGCGGGCAGGTCGCGGATCTGGGCTGCGGGCCCGGTCACATCACGGCCCATCTGCACGAGTCGGGGCTCGCGGCGTTCGGCGTCGACGCCTCGCCCGCGATGATCGCGCTCGCCAGAGAGGCGTATCCGGACCTGCGGTTCGACGTGGGCTCGATGGCCGCGCTGGACCTCGCCGACGGCGAGCTGGCCGGCGTACTCTCCCGCTGGTCCGTCATCCACACACCCCCGTCCGAACTACCCGCTGTCCTTACGGAGTTCCGTCGGGTCCTCGCGCCCGGCGGCCATCTGCTGATCGGCTTCTCGGCGAGCGACGGCCCGGCCCACCCCACGCAGAGCTTCGACCACGCCGTCGCCACGGCCTACCGCTGGGCGCCGGACCACCTGGCCGCGCTGCTGCGCGAGTCCGGCCTCGTCGAGGTCGCTCGCCTGATCCGCGAGCCGGAGCCCACCGACCACCGACAGTTCCAGGAGGTCCAGCTGCTCGCGCGCAGGGCGGAGGATCCGAACGACAGGAGTTAGTCGCCGGTCGTGCCGTCGAGCATCTCGCGCAGGATGTCCAGGTGGCCGTTGTGGCGGGCCGTCTCCTCGGTGAGGTGGAGGAGGATCCAGCGCAGGTCGACCTTGAGTCCGTCGCGGACGGCTCGCTCGGCCCGGTCGTCCAGATCGCGCCCGGCGGCCAGTTCGCGGTACCGGGCGCTCTGTTCGGCGTACTCGTCGAGCAGCTGGGTGAGCGGGAAGTCGACGGCGATACGCATCTCGCGGTCGGGGTCCTCCTCGGTCCAGGGGCCCTGGTCCTCCTCGCCGAGGAAGACGACCTGGAACCAGTAGTACTCGACCCAGCGGAGGTGGTTGATCACCCCGCTCACGGTCATCAGCGGCGAGCCCGGCAGGAGTGCCCTGCGGGCGTTCTCCTCGGAGATTCCGGCGCACTTGGCGCGGGCGGTGTCGCGCGTGTAGTCGAGGAACGTGGTGAGCTGGGTGCGCTCGTCCCACGCGGGCGGTGTGTCGTCGATTCTGGTCATCGCGGGAAGCGTCCCCGATCACGGCGCCGGATGTCGAGGCATTTACCGACGGGCCCGGCCCGCCCCGGCCGGGCCCGATCGCACGCGGGCCCGAGGGAGGAAGGGCTCGCGGGCGTCGACCATCGCGGGCAGCGGCTTGCGCCAGACCGTCATGGGGGGCGGACCCACCGCTCGCCCGACACCCCCTGGGGTCTACGGCGTCAGGACGCCATTCAGGAAGGGCTCGATGGTCTCCGCCCATGCCTCCGGGTGCTCGTAGTGGAGGAGATGCCCGGCGTCGGGGATCTCCGCGTACGCCCCGTGGGGCAGCACCCGGACCATCTCCTGGGCCTCCGCGCGGCCCAACTCGCCGTCCAGGCCACGGACCACGAGGGTCGGGCAGCGGACCTGGGCGAGGGAGTCCCAGTGGGCGTCGTGCACCCAGGTCGCCCGGGAGGTCAGCATCTGCGCCGGGTCGAAGACGGGGCGCCAGCCGTCGGCGTGCGCGGTCATCACCTCGGCGAAGAACGCGCCCCGCGCCGGGTTGGGACGCTCCACCCAGGTGTCCTCCTCGCCGAACCAGCGGCGGACGGCGTCCAGGGACGGGAAGGGCGCGGGCCAGCCGCGGAACCAGTCCTGCCAGGCGCGCTGGGAGGCGGCGCCGAGAGCGGAGGCCCGCATGTCGCAGATGACGAGGGCGCGGACCAGGTCGGGGCGGTCGGCGGCGAGCTGCCAGGCCGTCAGGGCGCCCATGGAGTGGCCGACGAGGGTGACCGGGCCGAGGCCGAGCTGCTCGACGGCGGCGGCGGCGTCGGCGACGTACGCCTCGCGGGTGAAGGGGCCCGTGGCGGGTTTGTCGCTGGCGCCGTGCCCGCGCTGGTCGAGGGCGACGACCCGATGACCGCCGGTGAGCCGGCGGACGGCGGGGGCCCAGTGCCCGGCGTGACCCATCAGCCCGTGGAGCAGTAAGACCCCGGCCCCCGCGGCCTGCGGGGCCGCGTGCGGCACGGGGCCGGGCCCGGCGGCCTGCGCGGCCGTCGGCGGTACCGGACCGAGGCCCGCGGTTCCCCGGGTCGGCTGTGGTGCGGACCCCGGGCCGGTGGCCTGCCCCGGCGGCCTCGGGACGAGGCCGGGGGGCGTGCCCGGGGGCGCCTGGCGGGCGATCCTCGGGGTGGTGGCCGGCCCGGGTCCGGGCGTGAAGTCCCAGGCCGCCAGCCGTACGCCGTCGGCCCCGGTGACGTCGAGTCGTCGCGCCATCCCTGGCACCCCCTCTTGCTTCCCGTCGAACCACGCCAGACTATCGAACTCGCATTCGAAAATGCGCTCCTGCCACTCAACACCCCTCGTACGAGTGACAGGGCTCAAGGATTGACACCCGCTGCCGAGGGGAGATCTTCAACGGGAGGCGGACCGCTCGGGGAAATCGGTCCGAAGGGGACGACCTTGAGAGCTCGGGGCTCCAGGTCGGAACCGGGGAGGACAGGCCCCGGCGCCCGAGGGCGCCGGGGCATCCTGTCGTCCGGCCTCCCTCGCCCGCCGGGGCGAGCCGCACCCGGCGTACGGGAACCGTCCGTCGCATGGCCCCACCCCTCCCCGCGATCGCACCGCTCGACCCAGCGTGGCACGGCGAGGGCGCGCGCGTGGCCATTCCGGCGTAAATCGGGGCGCACGGAGGGAGGTTGCCCCTCAGGGCGACGGTGCCACGAGGTCGTGACCCCGGTTCGCGCCGCCGGAGCGGTCACGCGTACGCCCCCTACGGGACGCGGTCCGCGCCGACCGTCCGTCCCGTCCGCGACCCCGAGCGGCCGGGCGTCGCCGCCCCTTCCCGGGCGGGAAGGGAACGGCCGACCCGCGGCACGACCGGTCAGCGCTTCGCGACGAACACGTGCGCCGCGGTCTCCGCGTCCAGCTCCGCGGCCTCGCCGCTGCTGCCCACGAGGACACCGCCCGGCGACTCCGTCACCGACACCACGGAGCCGGGCTGCACGCCCGCGCGCCGCAGCGTGTACATCAGCTGGGCGTCCGTCTGGATCGGCTCGCCGATCCGGCGCACGACGACCGTCTTGCCGCCGCTCGCGTCCAGCTCGGCGAGCGACACCATCGAGTCGTCGAGGAAGGCCTCCGCCCCCGCCTTCTCGCCGAGCTCCTCGAGGCCCGGGATCGGGTTCCCGTACGGCGACTCCGTCGGGTGGCGCAGCAGTTCGAGCACCCGCCGCTCCACGGCCTCGCTCATGACGTGCTCCCAGCGGCAGGCCTCGGCGTGCACCTGCTCCCACTCCAGGCCGATCACATCCACGAGCAGGCACTCCGCGAGGCGGTGCTTGCGCATGACGCGGGTGGCGAGGCGGCGGCCCTCGTCGGTGAGCTCCAGGTGCCGGTCGCTGGCGACGGCCACCAGGCCGTCGCGCTCCATCCGGGCCACCGTCTGGCTCACGGTCGGACCGCTCTGGTCGAGCCGCTCGGCGATCCGGGCACGCATGGGGACCACACCTTCCTCCTCAAGCTCGAGGATGGTGCGGAGATACATCTCCGTTGTGTCGATCAGTCCGGACATACGTGCCCCTCGATGAGTCGTGCGCTGGCCCTTCACCAATACTGACGCATCGGACGGACAACCGGGCCGCACCGACCGAAGGGCGGTATTGACAGAGCAATGGTCCAGACCGCACCGTGATCGGCGACCAGGACACGACGGCGACGAGAAGGAGCTTCCGGAAATGGGCGACAGCGCGGGCGAGAGCAAGCTGGCCGGACAGTTCTTCGACGCGGCGATCGGCCTGCTGCAGGAGGTCCGCGACGGCGACTCCGCCGAGATCGCCGCGGCCGGGGCCGCGATCGCCGAGGCCGTCGCGGGCGGCAACCGGCTCTTCGCGTTCGGCGCGGGCCACTCCTCCCTCGCCGCCCAGGACGTGGTCTACCGGGCCGGCGGCTTCGCCCTCATGAACCTGCTCGCCGTCCCCGGCGTCGTCGGTGTCGACGTCATGCCGGCGACGCTCGGTTCCGCCCTCGAACGCGTCGACGGACTCGCCGGAGCGGTCCTCGACTCCTCCCCCGCCACGGCCGGCGACGTCCTGATCATCGTCTCCCTCTCCGGACGCAACGCCCTGCCGGTGGAGATGGCCATGAACGCCCGCGCCCTCGGCCTCACCGTCATCGGCGTCACCTCCGTGGCGTACGCGACGGAGACGAAGTCCCGGCACGTGTCGGGGACGTACCTCAAGGACCACTGCGACATCGTCCTCGACTCCCGGATCGCCGTCGGGGACGCCGAACTCACCCACGAGGGCATCGAGGCCCCGTTCGCGCCCGCCTCCACCGTCGTCACCAGCGCCCTCATGCAGGCCGCGATGGCCGCCGCCGCCGAGGAACTCGTCCGTCGCGGCATCGAGCCCCCGCTGCTGCGCTCCGGGAACGTCGACGGCGGGCACGAGTGGAACGGCCGCGTGATGACGGAGTACGGCGACCGGATCTTCTACCGGCACTAGGCATCGGACCGGCCCCGGGGCGGCCGGTCCGAACCAGGGATACGGGGCCGACCCGGAAGGGCCCGCCCGGCTCTACGTGCCGGACGGGCCCCGGGCCGTGTCGCCCGTGTCCAGGGCCGCCGCCACCCTCGTCGCCACCGCCTCCGCGAAGACCACGTCCTCCCGTTCGAAGGGTGCGCGGCAGGCCGCACGCAGGAAGGTGAGGACGCCGAGGGTCGTGGCGCGGGAACGGAGCACCACGCACACCGCGTGGGCCGCGTCGCCCGGCCACTGGTGGGCCTCCGCCCACACCTCGGCGGTACGGCCCGCGCTCGCCCGCACCGTGCCCACCCGGTCCCAGGCCTGGAGCGCCGGGTGCCTCGGGCCGTACCGGAGCGGGATGCCGCCGCCCACGACCGGCGAGGCGGGGCCGGGGGCGCCCGCGGGCGTGGCCAGGGCCCGGGTCAGGCGCCGCTCGCCCGCGACCCGGTCGACCAGGGCGTGGTCGGCGAAGCCGGCCAGGGCGAAGTCCAGCAGGACCGTCGCCGCCTCCGCCGGGTCCTCGCACTCCGCCGCCGCCGCGCCCGCCCGGTGCAGCTGGCTCCAGCGGAACCGCAGCCGGTCGGCCTCCCGCGCCGCGAGCCGCTCCTCCGTCACGTCCTGGAACAGCCAGGCCACACCCAGCGGAACCGGTTCCTCCGCCATCGGTGACGACAACCGCAGAAAGCCGCTGCGCCAGCACCGCCGCCGCTCCCCCGCGCCGGACCTGAGCGTGACCCACACCTCCGACGGCGCGGACGGGCTGCCCTCGGCGAGCACGTGCTGGAACGCGGCCTCCAGATCCTCCGCGCCCTGGACGACGACATCCCCGAGCGGGCGGCCGAGCAGGGCCGTACGGGCCGTCCCGAAGGCGCGGGCCGCGTGGCCGTTGGCCACGGCGGGGCGCAGGTCGGCGTCCACGAGGACGACTCCCCAGGAGGCGTCGTCGAACAGGGCCTCGCTGAGGGCCACCGACCGCTCCAGGTCGAGCTGGACGTGGACCTCGCTGAACGCGCAGTACACGCCCGCCGGGGCGCCGTCCGCCCCGCGCACCCCGGCGGCCTGGCTCCGCACGAGCACCCGGCCGCCGTCCTTGCGGAGCAGCGCCAGCTCGTGGACCTGCCGGCCGGGGCCGTTCATGGCGCCCATCACCCGGCGCAGCGTCTCCTCGGCGTCGGCGCTGCGCGCGGCCCAGCCCTCGAACCCGCGCCGCCCGACGGCCTCCTCCGCGGACCAGCCGAGGATCCGCTCGGCCTCGCGGTTCCAGTGCGTGATCGTCCCGTCGGCGTCCAGGGCGCAGAGCGCCGCGTCCATGCCGTCGAGCAGCGCGGCCAGCAGATCGGCCCCCGCCCCGGATACGGAAGCGGTCTCGCTCGCGGACCCCGTGAAAGCACTCATCCCGGCACCCCCCATACTGGGCCCATTCAACTGGAACGTGACGCAGAGCACATCCCGTTCGGCGAAAATGTTGCACCGCGGAAAACGAACGCGGGCACGCGCGCGCGAGGCGCGCGAGGGATCGGGCACGCGCGCCCTCAGGGCGCGAGGCGCTCCAGCCGCCAGACAGCGCCGCCCTCGCCGGCCCCTGCGCCCCCTCCGTCCCCCCCGTCCTCACGGACGTACCGCAGGCGGTCGTGGAGGCGGTTCTCGTGGCCCTGCCAGAACTCGACCGCGTCCGGGACGACCCGGATGCCGCCCCACTCCGGGGGGACCGGGACCTGGGCGTCCGCCGGGTAGCGGGCGGCCAGTTCCTCGTAACGGGCGAGGAGTTCGGCGCGGGAGGCGATCACCGACGACTGGGGGCTGGCCCAGGCGCCGAGCTGGGAGCCGTGCGGGCGCGTACGGAAGTAGGCGACGGTCTCGTCGCGGCCGACGCGCTCGGCGCGGCCCGTGACGACGACCTGGCGGGCCAGCGGGTGCCAGGGGAAGAGCAGCGAGGCGTACGGGTTGGCCGCGAGCTCCACGCCCTTGCGGGAGGCGTAGTTGGTGAAGAAGACGAAGCCGCCCCGGTCGTAGTGCTTCAGGAGCACCGTCCGGGAGGACGGCCGGCCGTCGGGGGCGGCGGTGGAGACGATCATCGCGTTCGGCTCGTGGATCGCCGGGCTCGCGGCGGTCTCCTCGAACCAGCGGGCGAACTGCGCGATCGGGTCGGGCGCCAGGTCGGCCGCCGAGAGCTCCGTGGTGCGGTACTGCTCGCGCATGTCGGCGGGATCCAGGCCCTCGTTCACAGGATCGGTCACGGGGCCATCCTGCCGCAGCGCCCCAGTGTGCCCGGCACCGCGTGCAGCCAATCCTTGATCGCCGGATCGGCGCAGTGTGCCGGATGTCACGCTTCCCCGCATCATCGGAACCGTACAGACTCTTGGGCTGGACGACTGTTGATTTCCCACCATCACCCACCGCCTGAGTGATCGATCATCGATAGAGGAGCCGCCTGATGTCCGACTTCGTACCCGGGCTCGAAGGAGTCGTCGCGTTCGAGACGGAGATCGCCGAACCCGACAAGGAGGGCGGCGCACTCCGCTACCGCGGCGTCGACATCGAGGATCTCGTCGGCCAGGTCTCGTTCGGCAACGTCTGGGGCCTGCTCGTCGACGGCGCCTTCAACCCCGGCCTGCCCGCCGCCGAGCCCTTCCCCATCCCGGTGCACTCCGGCGACATCCGCGTCGACGTCCAGTCCGCGCTCGCCATGCTCGCGCCCGTGTGGGGCCTCAAACCGCTCCTCGACATCTCCGCCGAGCAGGCCCGCGAGGACCTCGCCCGCGCGGCCGTGATGGCCCTCTCGTACGTCGCCCAGTCCGCCCGCGGCCAGGGCCACCCGATGGTCCCGCAGAGCGAGATCGACAAGGCCCAGTCCGTCGTCGAGCGCTTCATGATCCGCTGGCGCGGCGAGCCCGACCCGAAGCACGTCAAGGCCGTCGACGCCTACTGGACGTCCGCCGCCGAGCACGGCATGAACGCGTCCACGTTCACCGCCCGCGTCATCGCCTCCACCGGCGCCGACGTGGCCGCCGCGCTCTCCGGGGCCGTCGGCGCCATGTCCGGCCCGCTGCACGGCGGCGCGCCCTCCCGCGTCCTCGGCATGATCGAGGAGATCGAGCGGACCGGCGACGCCACCGCGTACGTCAAGCAGGCCCTCGACAAGGGCGAGCGCCTCATGGGCTTCGGCCACCGCGTCTACCGCGCCGAGGACCCCCGCGCGCGCGTGCTGCGCCGCACCGCCCGCGAGCTCGCCGCGCCGCGCTTCGAGGTCGCGGAGGCCCTGGAGAAGGCCGCCCTGGAGGAGCTGCACAACCGGCGCCCCGACCGTGTCCTCGCGACGAACGTCGAGTTCTGGGCGGCCATCGTCCTGGACTTCGCGGAGGTCCCGGCGCACATGTTCACGTCGATGTTCACCTGCGCCCGTACGGCCGGCTGGTCGGCGCACATCCTGGAGCAGAAGCGCACCGGGCGCCTGGTCCGGCCGTCCGCCCGCTACACGGGTCCCGGCCAGCGGGACCCGCGCGCGATCGAGGGTTACGCCGACATCGCCGGCTGACCGCCGGGATGCAGCTCGGGGTGCGCCTCGGGGTGCGCCTCCGGGTGCAGCTCGGGGTGCACCTCCGGGTGCAGGAGGAGCTCCGCGTGATGGCGTGCCGCGACCAGCGGATGGGCGCGGAGCTTCCCCTTCAGGGCGTTGCGCCCGTACTCGGCGAACAGCGGGTTCGCCGGGTCGGCCGTGACGCCGGGCGCCGTCTCCGCGTAGGGGAACGCCAGCGGGGCGATCCGGGCGTCGAGCCGCGGGTTGTAGAAGAAGGGCACGGAGAACCGTTCCGTCGCCCCGGGGGGCGAGACCACCCGGTGGTTCGTCGCGAGCAGGTAGCCGTTCGTGGCCACCTCGAGGAGCTCCCCGAGGTTCACGACGAACGCGCCCGGCAGCGGCGGCACGTCGTGGAACCTCCCGTCCTCCCTCTGCACCTGGAGCCCGCCCACCTGGTCCTGGAGCAGCAGGGTGAGGAAGCCGTAGTCCTTGTGCGCGCCGACGCCCTGGTCGTCGCCCTCGCCGCTGCTGCCCGGGTAGCGCACCAGCTTCAGCTGCGGGTGGGCGCGCGGGCCGAAGATGTCGTCGTAGAAGTCGGCGGGCGCGCCGATCGAGGCGAGCAGCTCGTGCAGCAGGCGCTCGGCGACGCCGCTGAGCCGCTCGATCCAGTGCAGGGCGGCCGTCCGCAGCTCGGGGAGCGCGGCGGGCCACTGGTTGGGACCTTCGAGCCACCAGTACGGGGCTTCCCAGGGCGCGGGGGTGTGCGCGGGGTGCTCGGCGCCGATGTCGAGCTGGTCGCGCCAGTCGCGTGCTCCGGCCGTGCGCTCGTCGCCGGTGCGGGTGTAGCCGCGGAAGTGCGGCGAGTTGATGTTGTCGAGGGCGAGCCGGTCGGCCTCGGGCAGCGCGAAGAAGGCGTGCATGGCGGAGGTGAGGGCCCGGGTCTCGGCCTCGGTCACACCGTGCCCGACGAGCTGGAAGAACCCGACGTCGTGGGCGGCGGAGTGGAGCTGCGCGTGGAGCAGCCGCCGCGCCTGGGGGCCACGGTCGGCCGCCGAGAGGTCGACGATGGGGAGCTGGGAGGAGTACGAGCTGTTCGTCATGGGTGCGTCCGCGGGGGTCTACGGGTGCCCGGGGCGGCCGCCGGGGGTGGGGCGGGGGCCACGGGTGCCGATCGGCTTGGGCTCTGACGAGGGACCCTGGGGGGCGGTGATGGGGCCCGGGAGGGTCAGGCGGAGCGGCGACAGCTCATGCTCGTGACGCGGACGAAGTCCACGTGGCGACGGCGTACGAGCGTAGGCATGGCACCAGAGTACTGCGGCGGAGCCGGAACGAGTGTGGCCCGGGTCACGTCGTGGCGCCCGCGGGCCGGGCCGTACGTGGGCGGCGACGCGCCCGTGAGCGGGATGTCGTCCGTCCCGCGTGACGCGCCGGGCGGGCGGGGTGTCCGTCCCCTGGGGCGCGCGCCTCGCTACACCAGCGCCTCGTCCAGGAGTCGCGCCCACTGCGCCACCACCCGTTCCCTGCGGGTGCGGTCGTCGGTCAGGAGGGTCGCGAGGCCCAGGCCGCGGGCCATGTCCAGGAGGCCCTGGACGGTCTCGCGGACGCCGGGGCGGGTCTCGTCGGCGCCCAGGACCTCGACGGCGACGCGGTGGGACTCCCGGCCGACGCGGGCCTCCAGGTCGGTGACCCGGTCGCGGAGCTGGTCCTCGGCGGCGGCGGCCACCCACAGGTGCAGCGCGGCCCGGAAGAGGGGCCCGGTGTACAGGTCGACGAGGGCGGCGACGGCCTCGTTCCGGTCGCGGGACGGGAGCGCCCGCAGCGCCTGGGAGCGTTCCTCGGCGACGTACTCGACGGCGGCCGTGAACAGGTCCTCGCGGGTCGGGAAGTGGTGCTGGGCGGCACCGCGCGAGACACCGGCCCGTTCCGCGACGACGGCGACCGTGGAACCGGCCCAGCCGTGCTCGGCCAGGCAGGCCACGGCCGCCTCCAGGAGCCGCTGCCGGGTGGCGCGGCTCCTGTCCTGCTTGGGTGCGGTCACAGCCGCCATGCGGGGTCCCGTCGTTCGAGGAAGGCCGTCATCCCCTCGCGCGCCTCGGCGGAGGCGAAGAGCGTGGCCGATTTCCGCACCAGGTCCTCCGCGTCGCGCTCGAAGGTCTCCAGGACTCTAGCGGTGACCAGCAGCTTCGCCTCCCGCAGGCCCTGCGGGGAGGCGGCGCGCAGCGAGTCGAGGATGCCGTCGAGTTCCTCGGCGGGGGCCGTGACCAGGCCCATGGCGATCGCCTCCGGGACGCCGAAGCGCTCGCCCGTCAGGTAGTGGCGGGAGGCGGCGCGCGGTTCGAGCTTCGGGAGGAGGGTGAGGGAGATGACGGCGGGCGCGACCCCGATCCGTACCTCGGTGAGGGCGAAGTCCGCCTCCTGCCCCGCCACCACGATGTCGCAGGCGCCGAGCAGGCCGAGACCGCCGGCCCGTACGTGTCCCGTGACGTGCCCGACGACCGGTTTCGGCAGCTCGACGACCTGCCGGAGCAGGTCGACGAAGGTGTACGGGCTCGGTGGCGCCTTCAGGTCGGCGCCCGCGCTGAAGGTGCCGCCGGTGTGGGTGAGGACGACGGCGCGGACCGCCGGGTCCTTGCCGCAGTCGGTGAGGGCGTCGGCGAGTTCGGCGACGAGCGGCGCGGAGAGCGCGTTGCGGTTGGCCGGGGAGTCCAGGGCGAGGGTGGTGATGCCCCGCTCCTCGGTGATGGTGACCAGGGTCATGTGCGGTCCCTCAGTTCCCTTCGGAGGATCTTCCCTGACGCTGCCCGGGGGACGCCGTCGACGAACTCGACGGCGCGGATCTTCTTGTACGGGGCGACCCGGGCGGCGACGTGCGCCATGACGTCCTCGGCGGTGAGGCCGGGCGCGGCCGGCTGGCGTACGACGAAGGCCTTGGGTATCTCGGTGCCGTCCGCGTCGGTGACGCCGATGACCGCGGCGTCGGCCACGCCCTCGTGGGTGAGGAGGAGCGCTTCGAGCTCGGCGGGGGCGACCTGGAACCCCTTGTACTTGATGAGTTCCTTGACGCGGTCGACGACGAACAGCCAGCCGTCGGCGTCGACCCGGCCGACGTCGCCGGTGTGCACCCAGCCGTCGGCGTCGATCATGGCGGCGGTGGCGTCGGGGCGGCCCAGGTACCCCTTCATGACCTGCGGTCCCCGGATGGCGATCTCGCCCTCCTCACCGGGGGCGGCGTCCTTCGACGGGTCGTCGAGGGACAGGATGCGCATCTCCGTGGAGGGCAGCAGTCGGCCGACGGTTCCGGGCGGGGGGTTCTCGGCGTCGAGCGGGACGACGTGGGTGCCCGGGGACAGTTCCGTCATGCCGTACGCCTGGAGGATCGGCGGCAGTCCCAGCCGCGCCGAACAGGCCTCGGCGAGGGCCGCGTCGAGCGGCGCGGCGGCGCTCACGATGTACTCCAGGGAGGACAGGTCGTAGTCGGCGACGGCCGGGTGCTTGGCGAGGGCGAGCACGATCGGCGGAGCCACGGACAGGCCGTTGATGCGGTGCTTCTGGACGGCGCCGAGGAAGGTGTCGAGGTCGAAGCGGGGGAGGACGACGACGGTGGCGCCCTGGCGGAGGGGCGCGTTCATGAGCGCGGTGAGGCCGTAGATGTGGAAGAACGGCAGCACGGCGAGGATGCGGTCCCCCGGCCCCATCGGGATGAGCGGTTCCAGCTGGGCCAGGTTGGTGGCGATCGAGGTGTGCGTGAGCATGACGCCCTTGGGGACGCCGGTGGTGCCGGAGGAGTACGGCAGGGCGGCGATGTCCCGGTCGGGGTCGATGTCGGTCTCGGGCACGGGTCCGGTGGAGCCGAGGAAGGCCTGCAACGACCGTACGGTCATGCCGTCGGGGCCGTGGCCCCCGGGCCCTTCCGGCGCCTGGTCGCAGACGAAGATCTCCTCGACGCCGCCGGCGAGTTCGGCCGCCGCGCGGGCGGCCGCGAGCAGCGGCGACACGGTCACGATCCAGCGCGCGGCGGAGTCCCGGAGCTGCTTCGCGAACTCCTCGGGCGTGGCGAGCGGGTGCACGGTCGTGACGGCCGCACCCGCGCGCGTGGCTGCGTAGAAGGCGAGGGGGAACAGCACGGTGTTGGGGCTGTGCAGCGCGAGGACGTCCCCCTTCCGCACCCCCACCTCGGCGAGTCCTGCGGCCACCCGCCGGTGGAGGGCGTCGACCTGCGCGTAGGTGAGGGTGAACTCCCCGGTCCCGTCGATCAGGGCGGGCGTGTCGCCGCGCTCTGCGGCGCGCCCGAGCACCACGTCGTGGATGGGGAGGGAGACGGTGGACACGTTCTCGTACTCACTGTGGAACACCATGCGTTGCCCCCTGAGCGGTGGAAGGTGGTTGGCGGGACGGGTCGTCAGCCCTCGCAGGCGACGCCGTCGCCGTCACGGTCGAGGTGCCTGCCGTATCCCGGTTCGCCCCGGTGGACGGGGGCGGCGCCGGCGGCGCGGACGGCCGTGCAGTTGCGGTAGTAGGTGCTGCCGCCACCGGAGGACGTGTCGTCCTCGGCGTCCTGGGTGGGCGCGGGCGCCCGGGTCCGCGTCGGCTCGGGGGCCGGGGTCGGGGTCGGGGTCGGCTTGTGGAGCACCTCGTTCGGCGACTTCGGGCACGGGACGCCGGGTGCCGTCAGGTACACCACCGGGACCGTGGACGTGATCGGCGCACCGGCGTCCGGGCGCTGGAAGCAGACCGTCCACGTGCCGTGGTCGGCGGGGAGGTCGACGTCCTTGTAGGCCCCGTAGGCCCGGCCCAGGTTGTCGGTGATGAGCTCCTCGGCGCCCGCGTAACTGCCGCCGACGAGCCGGGGCATGGCCGCGACCGTCCTGGTCGGGGTGGGGGTCGGCGTGGGGGTGGGGGTCGGCGTCTGCGTCGCGGCGGCCGTCGACACCGGCTGCGGAGCGGGTTTCGCGTCGTCCTTCGTCTCCTCCGGCCCGGAGAGGAGGAAGGACAGCAGGAACCAGAGCGCGGAGAGGACGGTCGCCACGATCTTCTGCGACTGCTTCCAGAGGCTCGTCCACACGAGGGCTATGCCCGCGGGCGGGAAGACCACCAGCAGGACGATGATCAGGGCGGGGTGCTGCCACCACCGTCGGACGGGCGCGGGGGTGTACGGGAGGAAGGGCGGTGGCGGTTGCACGGGCGTCTCTCCTGGGGAGTGTGAACTGCGCGTGTGCGAAGTGCCGAGATCGTACACAGCATGTACACAACTGACGACCCTCCGTGCGGATTCGAGACGTGACCGGAAGCCGCGGGGAGCGGAAGGCCCCCGGCTCGGGCGGGTTCAGTACGACTTGGGCAGCCCCAGGGAGTGGGCCGAGACGTAGTTCAGGATCATCTCCCGGCTGACCGGGGCGATCCGGGCCACCCGGGACGCCGTGATCAGGCGGGCGAGGCCGAACTCCTTGGTGAGGCCGTTCCCGCCGAGGGTGTGGACGGAGGTGTCGACGGCCCTCACGCAGGCCTCGGCCGCCGCGTACTTGGCCATGTTCGCGGCCTCCCCCGCCCCGGTGTCGTCCCCCGCGTCGTACAGCCGCGCCGCCTTCGCCATCATCAGGCGCGCCAGCTCCAGCTCGATGTGCGCCTGGGCCAGCGGGTGCGCGATGGCCTGGTGGGCGCCGATCGGGGCCTTCCAGACCTGGCGCTCCTTCGCGTACGTCACGGCCTTCGCGAGGGCGTACCGGCCCATGCCGATCGCGAACGCGGCCGTCATGATCCGTTCCGGGTTGAGCCCCGCGAAGAGCTGGAGCAGGCCCGCGTCCTCGTCACCGACGAGCGCGTCGGCCGGCAGGTGGACGTCGTCGAGGGTCAGCTCGAACTGCTTCTCGTTCGCGTCGAGTTCCATCTCGATGTGCCGCCGCCGGAAGCCGGGGGCGTCGCGCGGGACGACGAAGAGGCACGGCTTGAGGGTGCCCGTGCGGGCGTCGGACGTGCGGCCCACGATGAGGGTCGCGTCGGCGATGTCGACGCCCGACACGAACACCTTCCGGCCGCTCAGGACCCAGCCGTCCTCGGTGCGGGTCGCCGTGGTCGTGATGCGGTGCGAGTTGGAGCCCGCGTCCGGCTCCGTGATGCCGAACGCCATCGTCCTCGTACCGTCCGCGAGGCCCGGCAGCCAGGCCCGCTTCTGTTCCTCCGTGCCGAAGCGGGCGATGACCGTGCCGCAGATCGCGGGCGACACCACCATCATGAGGAGCGGCGCCCCGGCGGCCCCCGCCTCCTCCAGGACGACCGACAGCTCGGCCATGCCGCCGCCCCCGCCGCCGTACTCCTCGGGCAGGTTCACCCCGAGGTAGCCCAGCTTGCCCGCCTCCGCCCACAGGGCCGCCCGGTCGAAACCGGGACCGTGGCGCCGCCCGAGCGCGGAGACGGCGGCGCGGAGCGCGGTGAGCTCTTCACTCTCGATCATGGTGCTCATACGGTCTGGTCCTCCTGTGCTGCGGTCGGGGCGTCGGTCTGTACGGGTGCCTGTGCCGGCGGCTGTACGGACGCCTGCTCGGGGGCCTGTACGACGGCGAGCAGGGCGCCGACCTCGACCTGGCGGCCGGGGGTGGCGTGGAGAGCGGTGAGCCTGCCGGAGGCGGGGGCGGTGACGCGGTGCTCCATCTTCATGGCCTCCAGCCACAGCAGCGGCTGCCCCGCCGCGACCCGGTCGCCGACGGCGAGACCGTCCGCGACCCGGACGACGGTGCCGGGCATGGGCGCGAGCAGGGAGCCCGGCTCCCGGGCCGTCGTCGGGTCGGGGAAGCGGGGCCGGGCGGTCAGCCGGTGGGGGCCCGCGTGGACGGTGTCGCCGTACCGGGCGACCTCGACGTCCCGTACGACTCCGCCCACGTCGAGGCGTACGCGGTCGGGGGCGGCGCTCACGACCCGTACCCCGGCGGGTGCCGTGACCTCGTAGCCGCCGCCCCGCGTCGGCCGGTAGCGGACCTCGTGCTCCCCGTACGTCTTGATCTGGTCCTGCGAGGGGAGGTTGCGCCAGCCGCCGCCGAACCTGCCGGTGTTCCCGGCGGCGTCCGCGAGCGCGGCGGCGACGGCGGCGTACGCCTCGCCGTCCCGGGGGCGGGTCAGGACGTCCGGGTTCCGCCCGTAGAACCCGGTGTCGAGCAGGTCGGCGTCCAGGAACTCGGGGTGCCGCAGGGAGGCGACCAGCAGGTCCCGGTTGGTGACCGGCCCGTGGAGCACGGCGCGTTCGAGGGCGTGGGCGAGCTTGCGGGCCGCTTCGGCGCGGGTCGGGGCGTGGGCGACGACCTTGGCGAGCATCGGGTCGTAGCGGACACCGATGGTGTCCCCGGAGACGTACCCCGTGTCGACCCGCAGCCGCCCCTCCCGGGAGACGCCTCCCCGGGGGGCGCCCTCCTGCGGAAGGTCGAAGCGGTGCAGGACACCCGTCTGCGGTGCCCAGTCCCGCGCCGGGTCCTCCGCGTAGAGACGGGCCTCGATCGCGTGGCCGTACGGGACCGGCGGCTCGGGGGGCAGGGCGCGGCCCTCCGCGACCGCGATCTGGAGGGCGACGAGGTCGACCCCGTACACCTCCTCGGTCACCGGGTGCTCGACCTGGAGGCGGGTGTTCATCTCCAGGAAGTGCGCCCGGCCGTCTGCGACGAGGAACTCGACCGTGCCCGCGCCGACGTAGCCGACGGCCTTCGCCGCCCTGACGGCCGACTCCAGGAGGGAGGCTTCGAGCGCGGCGGGCAGGCCCGGCGCCGGGCACTCCTCGACCACCTTCTGGTGGCGGCGCTGGAGCGAGCAGTCGCGGGTGCCGAGCGCCCAGACGCCGCCGTGCGCGTCCGCGAGGATCTGCACCTCGACGTGCCGGCCGTTCTCCACGTACGGCTCGACGAACACCTCGCCGTCCCCGAACGCGCTCTGAGCCTCGGCGGACGCCGCCCGCAAGGCGCTGTCCAGGTCGCCGAGTTCGCGGACGATCCGCATGCCCCGGCCGCCGCCGCCCGCCGCCGCCTTCACCAGGACGGGCAGGTCCGCCTCGGTGACCTCGCTGAGCGGGGCGATCCCGAGGAGTTCCTTCGCCCGGGTCTTCGACGCCATCGCCTCGATCGCCTCCGGCGGCGGGCCGATCCACACCAGGCCCGCGTCGATCACGGCCCGCGCGAACCCGGCGTTCTCGGAGAGGAAGCCGTATCCGGGGTGGACGGCGTCCGCGCCCGCCGCGAGCGCCGCCTTCACGACCAGGTCGCCCCGCAGGTACGTGTCCGACGGCGCCGCCCCCGGCAGGCGTACCGCCGCGTCGGCCTCGCGGACGTGCAGGGCGTCGGCGTCCGCGTCCGAGTGGACCGCGACGGTGGAGATGCCGAGGTCACGGCAGGTGCGGAAGACCCGGCAGGCGATCTCGCCCCGGTTGGCGACAAGGACGGTGGACATCACGGAGGTCATCTGGGGCCTCACATTCGGAAGACGCCGAAGCCGCCGTGCGCGCCCTCGACCGGTGCCGTGTGGATCGCGGAGAGGCACAGTCCGAGGACCGTGCGGGTGTCGCGGGGGTCGATGACCCCGTCGTCGTAGAGCCGTCCCGAGAGGAACATGGGCAGGGACTCGGACTCGATCTGCGCCTCGACGAGCGCGCGCAGACCGGCGTCGGCCTCCTCGTCGTACGGCTGGCCCTTGGCGGCGGCGCTCGCCCTCGCCACGATGGACAGGACGCCGGCGAGCTGCTGCGGGCCCATCACGGCGGACTTGGCGCTCGGCCAGGCGAACAGGAAGCGGGGGTCGTAGGCCCGGCCGCACATGCCGTAGTGCCCGGCGCCGTAACTGGCCCCCATGAGGACGGACAGGTGGGGGACGCGGGAGTTCGACACCGCGTTGATCATCATCGCGCCGTGCTTGATGATGCCGCCCTGCTCGTACTGCCTGCCCACCATGTAGCCGGTGGTGTTGTGGAGGAAGACCAGCGGGACGTCCCGCTGGTTGGCGAGCTGGATGAACTGCGCCGCCTTCTGCGACTCGGGGCCGAAGAGGACGCCCTGGGCGTTGGCGAGGACGCCGACGGGGTAGCCGTGGAGGCTCGCCCAGCCCGTCACCAGGCTCGGCCCGTACAGCGGCTTGAACTCGTCGAAGTCGGAGCCGTCGACGATCCGGGCGATCACCTCACGCGGGTCGAACGGCGTCCTGAGGTCGCCCGGAACGATCCCGAGGAGCTCGTCCTCGTCGTACGTCGGGGGCGCGGCGAGATCCTGCCGACCGGTCCGGCCGGTCGGATCGGGATGGGCCTTGCGGTGGTTGAGGCGGGCGACGATCCGGCGGGCCTGGCGGATCGCGTCGGTCTCGTCGACGGCGTAGTGGTCGGCGAGCCCCGACGTACGGGCGTGCATCTCGGCTCCGCCGAGGGACTCGTCGTCGCTCTCCTCCCCCGTCGCCATCTTCACCAGCGGCGGCCCGCCGAGGAACACCTTCGAGCGCTCCTTGATCATCACGGTGTGGTCGGACATCCCGGGGACGTACGCGCCACCGGCCGTGGAGTTGCCGAAGACGACCGCGACCGTGGGGATGCCGGCGGCGGAGAGGCGGGTGAGGTCGCGGAAGAGCGCCCCGCCGGGGATGAAGATCTCCTTCTGGGAGGGCAGGTCGGCGCCACCGGACTCGACGAGCGAGATGACCGGCAGCCGGTTCGCGAACGCGATCTCGTTGGCCCGCAGGGCCTTCTTCAGCGTCCACGGGTTGGAGGCGCCGCCGCGCACAGTGGGGTCGTTGGCGGTGATCAGGCACTCGACGCCCTCGACGACCCCGATCCCGGTGATCAGGGAGGCCCCCACGGTGTAGTCGCTGCCCCAGGCGGCGAGCGGCGACAGCTCCAGGAAGGGGGTGTCGGGGTCGAGGAGCAACTCGATCCGCTCACGGGCGAGCATCTTGCCGCGCTTGCGGTGCCGGGCGGTGTACTTCTCACCACCGCCCGCGAGGGCCTTGGCGTGCTCGGCGTCGAGCGCGGCCAGTTTGTCGAGCATGGCGGCGCGGTTGCTCCGGTACTCGGTCCCGCCGGTGTCGAGGGCGGAGGCGAGGACGGTCACGGGGTCCCTCCGGGGGGTTGTCGGGGGTACGGGGTCACGGCAGCCGCCCGGGCAGGGGGGTCACAGGAGCCGTGCCGGTACGTCGAGTTCGCGGGAGCGGAGCCATTCGCCGAGGGCCTTGGCCTGGGGGTCGAAGCGGGCCTGGGAGGCGACGCCCTCGCCGAGGATCCCCGCGACGGTGAAGTTGAGCGCGCGGAGGTGCGGGAGGACGTGCCGGGTGACGGGCAGGGCGGCCGTCTCCGGGAGGAGTTCCCCGAGCTTGTCGACGGTGAGGGCGTGGACCAGCCAGCGCCATTCCTCCTCCGTACGGACCCAGACGCCGACGTTGGCGTCGCCGCCCTTGTCGCCGCTGCGGGCACCTGCGATCCGGCCGAGGGGGACGCGCCGTGCGGGCCCTTCGGGGAGCGGATCGGGGAGGTCCGGTTCGGGTACGGGTTCCAGTTCCCGGACGCGCACCTGAGGGTGGATCGCCATGCGGCTGCCGTCCGGGAGGACGGCCGTGTGCGGGACATCGGCGGCCGGTACGTACGAGGTCGCGAAGACGCCGTAGGGGGCGCCCCTGCCGGGTGGGGCGGTGACGTGGAAGCCGGGGTAGCTCGCCAGGGCCAGTTCGACGGCCCCTCCGGTGAGGGCCCGGCCGACGGCCTCGGGACGGGGGTCACGGACGACGAGCCGCAGCAGGGCGCTCGCGGTCTCCTCGGTGCCGGCGTCGGGCCGGTCGGTGCGGACCAGCTCCCAACGGACATCCCTGGGGCGGGACGTGGCGAGGGCGTCCTCGATCTGGTCGCGGACCAGTCGGGCCTTGGCCTCGATGTCGAGGCCGGTGAGGACGAACACCACCTCGTTGCGGAAGCCGCCGAGCCTGCTGAGCCCGACCTTGAGCGTCGGGGGCGGCGCCTCACCCCGTACACCGTCGATCCGGACCCGGTCGAGGCCGTCCTGGGTGAGGCGGACGGTGTCGAGCCGGGCGGTCACGTCGGGGCCGGGGTAGCGGGCGCCGGCCGTCTCGTACAGGAGCTGCGCCGTGACCGTGCCGATGTCGACGAGGCCGCCGGTGCCGGGGTGCTTGGTGATCACGGCGCTGCCGTCCGCGTGGAGCTCGGCGAGCGGGAAGCCGGGGCGGCGGAGGACCTCCGGGTCGTGGTCGCGGAAGAAGGCGTAGTTGCCGCCGGTGGCCTGGGCACCGCACTCCAGGACGTGCCCGGCGACGACCGCGCCGGCGAGCCTGTCGTACTCCTCCGGGCCCCAGCCGAAGTGCCACTGCGCGGGCCCCGTGACGAGGGCGGCGTCGGTGACCCGGCCGGTGACGACGACATCGGCACCGGCGGCGAGACAGGCGGCGATGCCGGCGCCGCCGAGGTAGGCGTTGGCGGCGAGGACGCCGTCGGTGGCGGGCAGCCGGTCGCCCTCGACATGGGCGACCCGGGTCGGCAGGCCGAGCTTCGCGGCGAGGGCGCGCAGGGCGTCGGCGAGCCCGGCGGGGTTCAGTCCGCCCGCGTTGGCGACGATCCGGACCCCGCGCTCGTGGGCGAGTCCGAGGCCCTCCTCCATCTGGCGCAGGAAGGTCTTCGCGTACCCGGTGGCCGGGTCCTTGAGCTGGTCGCGGCCGAGGATCAGCATGGTCAGCTCGGCGAGGTAGTCGCCGGTGAGGACGTCGAGTTCACCACCGGTGAGCATCTCGCGGACGGCGTCGAACCGGTCGCCGTAGAAACCGGAGGCGTTCCCGACACGGAGGACCATCAGGCCCCCTCGGGGGCGGTCGTCGGGGCGATCCCGGGGCCGGCGGAGGGCGTGGGGGCGGGGGCGGGGGCGGGCGCCGGGGTGGGGGTGGGGCTGGTGCCCGGCGTCGGGGTGGGGGTGGGGGCGGCGGCGGTCGTCGGGGGCCGGCTCGCCCCGGTCCCGGTCCGGGTCCGGGTCCGGTCGGCGTCGGTCGGGGCCCGGTCCGTTCCCGCCGCCGGGGCCCGCCCCGTACCCGCCGGCCCCGCGAAGGCCTGGGCGATGGTGAGCCACTGCTCGGCGTCGGGGCCGTCCGCCACCAGGGCGGTGTCGGCGCGGTGGGTGCGCTGGGTGACGAGCAGGCAGAAGTCGAGGGCGGGGCCGGTGACCTTCTGGGCGGCGCCCTCGGGGCCGTACGTCCACATCGCCCCGTCGGGGGCGCGGAGTTCGACCCGGAAGGGTTCGGCGGGGGCGGGGAGGCCCCGCACCAGGAAGGCGTAGTCCCGGGCGCGGTGGCCGATCCAGGCGACGTGCCGGAGGCGGGCGGTGGGCTCGCGGACGACCCCGAGGGCGTCGGCGATGTCCTGGCCGTGCGCCCAGGTCTCCATGAGCCGGGCCGTGGCCATGGCGGGGGCGCTCATCGGCGGCCCGTACCAGGGGAAACGCGCGCCGGGCGGCACCGCGCGCAGGGCTTCCTGGAGCTTCTCGCGGCCCTCGCGCCAGCGGGCGAGCAGTTCGGCCGGGGGCAGCTTCGCGCCCTCCTCGGCGCCCTCGTCGACGAAGCGGTCGGGCGCGGCGAGCGCCTTCGCGGTCTCGGCGGCGAAGGCGTCGGCGTCGGTGGCGGCGAGGAGGGCGGCACGGTCGGTCCAGGCGAGGTGCGCGATCTGGTGGGCGAGGGTCCAGCCGGGTGCGGGGGTGGGCGCACCCCACGTCCCCGGCGGCAACTCCCCCACCATGACGTCGAGTTGGGCACTCTCGTCGCGCAGGTCGTCGAGCACGGCGACGGGGTCGGACACGGTGCGCTCCCCTCGAGGGACGGGCGTTCACGGTCACGGGCCTTCGCCGAGGAGCATGGCAGTGACCCCAGAAACAATCAAGCGTGCTTGCTTGAGAATCTCTTGTGCCCCGAGCCGAGACGAAGACCGCCGTCGCGGCCGCCTCCGTCGCCACCGTCGCCGTCGCCCGCGTCGCCGTCAGGCTGCCACCGTCGCTCTCCTCAGGACGCGATGACCCGTCGAGGCCGATCCACCAGCTCACCCCCGCAGTTGGGGCAGACCCCCGCCATGGCGTCGGCGCACGGAACGCAGAAGCTGCACTCGTACGAACAGATCCGCGCGGGCCCGTCAGCCACCAGGGCCGCCGTCTGGCACCGCTCACACCGGTCCCGCATCTCCAGAGCCACGGTCGGCCCCCTCCCTCGTAGGACTGCGAACGAACACTCCATGGTCCGCACCCGCCCCGAGCACCCTCCACACCCCGGACGGCCAAAGATCAACGGAATCGGGTCACCACCTGACCAGGCAGAACGCAAAGCCGCGCCGTCGGCCCGCCGGTCCGTATACATCTCGGCACCTCGGGGCGAGGACGCCGGGACTACTGCTGGGCCCACCACGTCCCTACCGCCCCCGTGGTTGTGGTGACCAGGGCGACGAGCCATGCGGCGGCGTCGTGCAACGGCGCGCGACGGGAGCCAGAGGATGCACCGCAAGAGAAAGCGGGGAATAGCGCGAGGGAGGTATCGGAGGGTCAGGGGGACGTACACGAGCATGCGGGATCCCTATTCCGTGCCAAGACCCCCGAGGATCTTTCGGCTCCGCACACCAGGAATGTCAGCCGTGCGCGTGCCGTATCGGCGGCGTGAACGCCCTGCGGGGCCAGGTACCGGGCGCCCGCGTCACCCGACCAGGCAGAACGGATGGCCCGCCGGGTCCGCGTACACGCGCCAGCCCCTCCTGCCGTCCCCCTCGTCCAGGACGGTCGCGCCCCGGGCGAGGACGTGATCCTGGGCCGCGTCCAGGTCCGGGACGCCGAAGTCCAGGTGGAACTGCTGGGGGCGCTCCGGGTCCGGCCACGTCGGCGGGCGGTGGTCGGGGACGCCCTGGAAGCAGAGGACGAGGCCGCCGGGCGTGTGCAGGGTGGACCAGGCCGCGTCGAGGGACCAGCGGCGGTCCGGCCGGTCGACCTCGCCGCCGAGCACCGAGGCGTAGAACTCGGCGAGTTCGCGGGGTGCGGGGCAGTCGAGCACGACGCACTGCAGTTCAGCGATCATGCGTCAGATCCTAGGGCCGCCCGGGAGACCGGGACCGGCCCTGACCTTCCGGCCCCGCCCTCGGGGACACCCCCCGGGGCCGGAATTGGCTGGCCGGTCGTTCCCCGTGGCCCGTAGCATCCGCCCATGGTCGAGGACACAGCGGCAGCGGTGGCGGAGCGGGCCGCCGGGGAGACCCCCGGGGCGGGGGACACGGGACCGGCCCGGGAAGTGTGCTGGCGCGGAAGGACCGTCGCCTTCGCGTCGCTCGACGTCGACGACGCGGAGCTGGTGCACGCCTGGCGCGTCGATCCGGTGACCGCCCACGAGATCGGCGCGTGGCCGCGTTCCCTGTCCGCCGTACGCGACCGCATCGAGCGTGACCGCGACGACCACGACCGCGACGACTTCCTCGTCCTGCTCCCCGACGGCACCCCGATCGGTCACACAGCCCTGATCGATCAGGACCTGGTCGACGGTACGGCCGAGATCATGCTGATGCTGGACCCCGACCACCGGGGCCGGGGCTACGGCCCGGACGCCGTGGACGCGCTGGTCGACCTCGCCTTCGGTGAACTCCCCATGCATCGCGTCCAGGCCGTCACCCACACGACCAACACCGCGGCCCTCGGTGTCCTCGCCCGGGCCGGGTTCGTCCAGGAGGGGGTGCGCCGCTCCGCCTGCCTGCACCGGGGCCGCCGCTACGACGTCGCGGTACTGGCCCTGCTCCGGGACGAGTGGCTGGCACTCCCCCGCCCTCGGTCCTGGGAGGCGCCGGTCACCGGCCGGTGAGCCGAGCCGGCATTCCTCCCCGGGGTCCCGGGCGGGCGCTGCCGCCCAGGACCGCCGCCGCCACCGCCCGACGGGCTGAGGCGGCCGGAGGGCACGGACGCGCCGCGCCCGCCCGTACGGGAACTACGCGCCGCTCCTGACCTGCGTCCGGACCGCCCCGATGCTCGCCGCTATGACGAGGGCGATCGCGAGGGCGTCGAGGGCGGCCAGGGCCTGGCTGAGGACGAGGAAGCCGGCGGCTGCCGCGATGGCCGGTTCCAGGCTCATCAGGATCGCGAAGGTGGGGGCGGGCAGGCGGCGCAGGGCGAGGAGCTCCAGGGTGTAGGGCAGGACCGAGGACATCAGGGCGACGACGAGGCCGAGGCCGATCGTCGACGGTACGAGCAGTCTGTCGCCGGCCTCCACGATGCCGAACGGCAGGCTGAGGACGGCGGCGAACGCCATCGCGAGCGCCAGCCCGTCCGCCTGCGGGAAACGCCGGCCCGTACGCGCGCTGAAGACGATGTACGTCGCCCACATCGCTCCGGCCGCGAGCGCGAAGCCCGCGCCGAGCGGATCGAGGCGGTCGAAGCCGCCGCCGCCGAGGAGGACGACGCCGCCGAGGGCCAGCCCGGCCCAGAGCAGGTTCACCAGCCGGCGCGAGGCGATCACGGAGAGGATCAGCGGGCCGAGCACCTCCAGCGTCACCGCGGCGCCCAGCGGGATCCGGTCGACGGACTGGTAGAAGAGGATGTTCATGCCCGCCATCGCGGCGCCGAAGGCGACGATCGTCCCCCAGTCCGCCCGCCCGTAGCCGCGGACCTTGGGCCTGCACACGATCAGCAGGACGGCCGCGGCCAGCAGGAGCCGCAGCGTGACGACCCCGAGGGCGCCCGCGCGCGGCATGAGCAGGACGGCGACGGCGGAGCCGAACTGTACGGACAGCCCGCCCGCGACGACGAGCGCCACGGGCCCGAGCCGGTGACCCGCCGCCCCCCGCGCGGGACCGCCGAGCGGCTCCGCGCCGACGGCCGCCGCCACCGGGGCCGCTTCCTTCACCGGACTGTCCACCGACCACTCCTCCACATCACACCGCACGTACGACAGGGTTCGACCGAACCCCCTCAGGTTTAACAGACTGTACTTGCAGTGCAGAGTAATGCACTACCCGATGACGGAACCTCTCCCTCCCCTCCCACGCTACGAGCCCCCGCGCGGCACCGGAAATGCCGGTTGCGCTGCGGTTATGCTCCGGACGCATGAGCATCGAGCTGCGCCACCTCCGCTGCTTCCTCGCCATCGCCGAGGAGACCAGCCTCACCAGGGCGGCCGCCCGGCTCCACCTCACCCAGCCCGCCGTCTCCCGTACCCTCGCCACGCTCGAACGGCACCTCGGCGCCCGGCTCGTCGACCGCTCCACCCACCATCTCGCCCTCACCGCCGAGGGCCGCGCCTTCCAGGACCGGGCCGCGGCCGCCCTCGCCGCCTTCGAGGCCGCCGTCGACCCGGCCGGGCTCGGCCACCGGCCGCTGCGCCTCGGCCACGCCTGGTCGGCGTTCGGCCCCTCCACCACGCCCCTGCTCCGACGCTGGCAGCGCGAGCACCCCGAGACCCCGCTCGAACTCCTCCGCGTCGACGACCGCACCGCCGGCCTCACCCGCGGCGAGGTCGACGCGGCCCTGCTCCGGGGCCCCGTCGACGCGCCCGGCCTCGCCACCGAGGAGCTCACCACGGAGGAACGCGTCGCGGCCGTACCCTCCGACAGTCCCCTCGCCGACCGGCCCCGGCTCACCCTCCACGACCTCGCCGACGGCACCGTCGTCCTCAACACCGTCTCCGGTACGACCACCCTCGCGCTCTGGCCACCCGCCACCCGCCCCGCGGCCACCGTCACCGTCGCCAACACCGACGACTGGCTCACCGCGATCGCCGCCGGCCGGGGCGTCGGCGTCTCCTCCGCCTCCACGGCCGCCCTGCACCCCCACCCGGGCGTCACCTACCGCCCGCTGTCCGACGCACCCCCGCTCCCGGTGGTCCTGGCCTGGCGCGACGCGTTCCCGCACCCGGCCACCGGCGCACTGGTGGCGATGGCCCGCGAGATCGTCAGCGGGCGCTGAGCGCGCCCCGCACGCGCGGAGGATGCCGTCCGTGACGGACTCCCGCCGCACCCCCGCACGACCACGTGCCCCTTCACGCCGGCGGGTGGCCACTCACGGCCTCCGCCGCGGCCGCCCTGCCTCCTACGAGCGTCGAAGCCACTCGCTTCGGGTGAGTTCGTACTCGACTTCGCCCTGCTCGGAGCCTTCGATCGCCTCCGGCCAGTCGCCGGTGAAGCCGCGGAGGAACGACAGGCCCGCCTTCTCCATCACGCGCCGGGATCCCGCGTTGACCGTCATCGTGTTCGCGGTCACCCGCTCCACGCCGAGGTCCGTGAATCCCTTGCGGATCAGGGCCCGGGATCCCTCGGTGGCGTAACCGCTGCCCCAGGCCGCCTTGTTCAGCCGGTAGCCGAGTTCCACCACGGCGGGGCTGTCGTCGTCCAGGGGGCGGAATTCGAACCAGCCAAGGAAGGCCCCGGTGGCCTTCTCCTGCGCGGCCCAGTAGCCGTGGGTCCCGAAGCACGGGTACGTGTGGAGGAGCCGGGGCAAGGTCCGGTCCTGGATCACCTCGCGGCTCGTGGGCCGGCCGCCGGTGATGAAACGCATGACGTCCGGGTCGCCGTCCAGTGCGACCAGATGGTCGACGTCGGCCTCGGTGAACGCGCGCAGTACGAGCCGGTCGGTCTCCAGGAAGATGGTCATCCCGCGATCCTCACCACCGGCAGCCGCGCCCGCCACCGGATATCGACAGCGGTCCGGTCACACGAGGTGACGAGTTCCGCACGTCCCCGGAACCTCCGGCCGCCCCTCACGGAATCACCCCGGTACGTCGGAGACCCCCAGCCCCTCCCCCAGCACCTCCGCCAGGTGCCGCCCCCGGACGCCCCCCACGTCCCCCATCTGCGTCCTGCACGAGAAGCCGTCCGCCAGGACCACCGCCTCCGCCGGGGCGTCACGCAGCGCCGGGAGCAGCTGGTCCTCCGCGCAGGCCACCGACACCTCGTAGTGGCCCGGTTCGAAGCCGAAGTTGCCCGCGAGGCCGCAGCAGCCTCCCGCCAGCTCCCCCGTCAGTCCCGCCCGCTCCCTGAGCCGGCGGTCCGCCGCGTCGCCCAGGACCGCGTGCTGGTGGCAGTGCGTCTGGCCGGTGACGGGTCGGTCCAGACGCGGCGGGTCCCAGTCCGGCGCCAGCGTCTCGAGGGCCTCCGCGAACGTCCGGACCGACGCGGCGACACGCGCCGCCCTCGGGTCGTCCGGCAGCAGTTCCGGCAGGTCGGACCGGAGGGTCGCCGCGCACGAAGGCTCCAGGACCACCAGGGGCCTCCCGCCCCCCGTGACCCTCGCACGCCCCTCGGCACCCTCGCCCCTCACGGCGCCCTCACCGCTCTCCAACACGTCCAGCATCCGCCGCATCACCCGCCGGGCCGCCCCCAGCTGCCCCGTCGACACGTACGTGAGCCCGCAGCAGACCCGGCCCGGCGGCAGCGCCACTCCCAGTCCCGCCGCCTCCAGGACCCGGACCGCCGCTCTGCCCACCTCCGGTGCCAAATGGTCCGTGAACGTGTCCGGCCACAGCGTCAGGTCCGCCCGGCGGGTCGGCTCCCGGTCCGTGCCGGGGCGCGGCGTCGCCCGGCGGGTCGGCTCCCGGTCCGCGAACCAGGACGTGAAGGACCGTTCCGCCACGCGCGGCATCGTCCGCTCCGGGGTCACCCCCGCCAGCCTCGCCGCGAACGGCAGCCCCATCACCGGGTTCAGCGCCCGCCCGAAGAGGCCGAGCCAGCGCGGCAGCCCGCCCATCGTCCAGTGGGAGCGCGGCCGCCGCAGGAAGCCGACCGGGCCCGCGTAGTGCCGGTCCAGGAACTCCGCCTTGTACGCGGCCACGTCGACGCCCACCGGGCAGTCGCTGCGGCAGCCTTTGCAGGACAGGCACAGGTCGAGCGCCTCCCGCACCTCCTCCGAGCGCCAGCCGCCGGTGACGACCTCGCCGAGCGCCATCTCGTGCAGCAGCCGCGCCCGCCCCCGGGTGGAGTGCTTCTCCTCCCCCGTGGCCCGGAACGACGGGCACATCACCCCGGGGCCCGGACTCGGTCCCTCCACACGGCACTTGGCGACTCCCACGCACCGGGCGGCGGCCCTCCCCACCCCCACCACCGGAAGCCCGGTGAAGCGGAGCCCGGAGTCCAGCGGCTCCGGCCTCACGAGCATCCCCGGGTTCAGGACCCCGTCCGGGTCCCACACGTCCTTCACGGCACCGAACAGGCCGACGAGCTCCGCCCCGTACATCTTCGGCAGCAATTCGGCCCGCGCCTTGCCGTCGCCGTGCTCCCCGGAGAGCGAGCCGCCGTGGGCGACGACCAGGTCCGCCACCGCCTCCGAGAACCGGCGGAACTCCCGTACCCCCTGCTCCGTCCACAGGTCGAAGTCGATCCGGACGTGGACGCAGCCGTCGCCGAAGTGCCCGTACGGGACTCCCCGGAGACCGAAATCGGCGAGGAGCGCGCGGAACTCCCGCAGGTACGCACCGAGTCGGGCCGGTGGCACCGCGCAGTCCTCCCACCCCGGCCAGGCCTCGCCCCCGGGCAGCCGCGTCGCCGTGCCCGCCGCGTCCTCCCGGATCCGCCACAGCGCCCGCTGCCCGGCCGGGTCCCGCACCAGGGCCGCGTCGAGGGCGTCCGCGGCCCGCACCAGGCGCCGGGCCGCCCCCGCCCCGTCGACCTCGCAGAACAGCCACGCCCCGCCCCTCGGCAGCCCTTCCGCGCCCCGTACGAGATCGGCCGCCATACCCTCCACTGTCAGCGGGCCGTACGCCAGGAGCCCCGCCGCCGCATCGGCCGCCGCGCTCTCGTCGGCGTACCCCAGGACGACGAGCACCGGTTCCTCCGGCAGTGGGACGAGCCGTACGGTCGCCTGCGTCAGCACTCCGAGCGTGCCCTCGCTGCCGCAGAACGAGCGGGCCACGTCCGCGCCCCGCTCGGGAAGCAGCGCGTCGAGCGCGTAGCCGGAGATCCGGCGCGGCAGGCCCTCCGGGTAACCGGTCCGCAGCAGGGCGAGGTTGGCGCCGCCGAGATCGAGGAGTCCGGGCGGCGCGCCCCGTCCGTCCCGCCCGAGCGTCAACCGCGCGCCACGTGACGTCACCACATCCAGCGAGCGCACGTTGTCCGCCGTGGTCCCCCAGGCGACCGAATGCGCCCCGCAGGCGTTGTTGCCGATCATGCCGCCGAGGGTGCAGCGGCTGTGCGTGGACGGGTCGGGTCCGAAGGTCAGCCCGTACGGCCGTGCCGCCTCCCGCAGCCGGTCGAGGACGAGCCCCGGCCGGACGACGGCCGTCCGCTCCTCCGGGTCCAGGGAGACCAGGCGGTTCATGTGCCGTGTGAGGTCGAGCACGACGCCGGTACCGGTGGCCTGGCCGCCGATGGACGTCCGATGTCGTCGGCGTCGCGCGGCGCGACCGTGCCGACCGGAACACGCCGGTAGTTGGAGGCGTCCATCGAGGTCAGAGCCCTGGCGGTGGTCGAGAAGTCGACGTCTCCCGCGACGGCGGCGCGCAGGTCGGAGGCGAGACCGGACGGGTGTTCCTCGTGTGTTCCCACAGTCCCAGGATGTCTCAGTGCTCGTCTCATCGGGCGGACATCCGGCGACCGGCCCCTTCCCGACCCGATACTCTCCGCCTCGTGGCTGATATCGAGATTCCCGCTGACATCAAGCCCGCCGACGGCCGTTTCGGCGCGGGCCCCTCCAAGGTGCGTACGGAGGCGCTGGACGCCCTGGCCGCCACCGGCACCTCTCTCCTCGGCACGTCCCACCGCCAGGCTCCGGTCAAGAACCTGGTCGGCGAGGTTCGTACCGGCATCCGCGACCTCTTCTCGCTCCCCGAGGGCTACGAGGTGATCCTGGGCAACGGCGGCTCCACCGCCTTCTGGGACATCGCGACCCACGGTCTCATCGAGAACAAGTCGCAGCACCTCACCTTCGGCGAGTTCTCCTCCAAGTTCGCGAAGGCCGCGAAGCTGGCCCCGTGGCTGGCGGAGCCGACCGTGATCTCCTCCGACCCGGGCACCCACCCGGAGCCGGTGGCGGAGGCGGGCGTCGACGTCTACGCGTACACCCACAACGAGACCTCCACCGGTGTCGCCGCCCCGATCGAGCGGGTCGCGGGCGCCGACGAGGGCGCGCTCGTCCTGGTCGACGCGACCTCCGGCGCGGGCGGCCTCCCGGTCGACATCACCGAGACGGACGTCTACTACTTCGCCCCGCAGAAGTCCTTCGCGGCCGACGGCGGCCTGTGGCTCGCCGCGTTCTCGCCGGCGGCCCTGGAGCGGGCGAAGAAGATCCACGAGTCGGGCCGGCACGTCCCCGAGTTCTTCTCGCTGCCGACGGCGATCGACAACTCGCTGAAGAACCAGACGTACAACACGCCGGCGCTCTCGACCCTCTTCCTGCTCAACGAGCAGCTGAAGTGGATCAACGGCCAGGGCGGTCTGGACTGGGCCGTGGCCCGGACGAAGGAGTCCTCGGACGCGCTGTACGGCTGGGCCGAGGAGTCCAAGTACGCGTCGCCGTTCGTCACGGACGCGGCGAAGCGCTCGCAGGTCATCGGCACGATCGACTTCGCGGACGACATCGACGCGGCGGCGGTCGCCAAGGTGCTGCGCGCCAACGGGATCGTGGACACCGAGCCGTACCGCAAGCTCGGCCGCAACCAGCTGCGGATCGCGATGTTCCCCGCGGTCGACCCGGCGGACGTGCGCGCGCTCACGGCCTGCGTCGACCACGTGATCGAGAAGCTGTAACACCCCGTCGTACGGAGGGCCCGGCGTCGGACACGACCGATGCCGGGCCCTCCGCCGTGTCCGGCGGGCTCAGCCCGACTGGGCCTTCACGTGGTCGACGACCGCCGTGAACTCGGCCGTCGGTGAGAACTCCACGACGTCGGTGTCCTCAAGCGCCTCGGGGGCGTGGCCCGGGCCCCAGTAGTAGGCCTGCCCGGCCTCGTAGATCTCCTCGCCGGACGCGGTCCGCATCCTGATCCGGCCGTGCAGGAGGTACCCCCAGTGAGGGCACTGGCACAGATCGCCCTCCAGGCCCTTGAGCGCCGGGGCCATGTCGGTGCCCTTGGGGAGGTGGATGAAGGCGACGCTCATGTCGCCCCCGGCCACCTGCGTACGGAAGTCCACGCCGCCGCCCTCCATGGCGACGGGGGTGTCCTCGCGAGTGAATCCGGTCATGGTTCCTCCACGGCTCGTCCCCGGCCTGTCGGCCTGTCCGGTCTCCTTCCAGTCTCGACCCGCGACCTCGACCGCGCCCGGTCGCCGCGGGAGGGGTCCGTCAGCCGCGGCGAAGAAGGCGCTTGATGCCGAAGACGAGCACGAAGGCGCCGGCGAGGACGAGGAAGCCCACCGTGGCGCTACCGCCCTCCCCGTCGGCCGCGGGCGACTGCGGGGACGTCGGCGCGCCCGGGGTGTCCGCCGGCTTGTCCGAGGGGCGCGGCGCGGTTTCCCGACGGTCCACCCGGACGACCCTGCTGCCCTGTCCCTCCGAGCCGAACATGAACGCCGAGCCGTCCGTCGTGTACGTCACCGACTCCGCCTGCCCCTGGAAGGGGGCCCCGACGGAGGTGCCCTCGCCGTCCGGACGGCCGTTCTTCCAGACGTACTCCCTGGCGCTGAAGTAGCCGCGCAGCAGGAGCCGGTCGCCGGCCGGCGAGAACGCGCCGTCGGTCACCCACGGGACCTCGCCGATGCGCCGGAACACGTTCGTCCCCGACGAGGAGAGCTTCTCGGGGCCCGCGTACAGGCCGCCGCCCTCCTCGTTCTTGCTGGCGATGTACACCCGGCCGGTCTTCGGATGCACCATCAGGGCCTCGGCGTTGCGCGCCCCGTCGGCGTACTTCACGACGTACTGCCGGGCCGCCACCTTCTGGTCCTTGAGGACCTTCGGCTCGGGGAAGCGGTAGATCCAGACGTGGTCCCAGGTGCCGTCGAGGTTGTCGCCGATGTCTCCGACGTAGAGGTCCCCGTCCGGGCCGACCGCGATGGCCTCCATGTCCCGGGGGGTGCCGACGCCCCGCAGGGTCAGGGTCGCGACCGTCTTTCCCGTACGGGAGTCGATGCCGTAGATCAGGGGCGCGTCCTGGTCGTTGTGCGTCCAGTAGATCCCGGGGTGGGCCCGGCTCGCGGCGATGCCGCTGGACTCGGTGACGCGGGAGTCCTCGATCGTGAAGTCCCGGTCGGGCTCCGGCCCTTCGGCACGGGCGTGACCGGCCGGGAGCAGCACCAGGGCCACCGCCGCGCCGAGAGCGCACAGAGCAGATCGCATGTCCCCCAGCCTGCCACGAAGCGGGACCGGGCGGCCGGTCGGCTGCCCCTGAAACCTGCTTGACCAGCGTCGGGGTCGGTGTAGGGCGGGTGGGGGGGCCGTTCAGGGGGCTGGGGCCGCGTCGGTCCCGGGCCGGTGTGGGGGCCGGCGTGAGGTTTCCCGGCCCCGAGGGCCGGAAACCCGTTTGACCCCCGCCGGACACGCTGTCAGGGTCGCGCCCATGTCTCCCTCCGCCGCGCCGGCCCCCGGTTTCTCCGCGCACACCTTCCCCGCACCCGACGGCACCCTGCTCGCCTACCACGATTCCGGTCCCGGGACCGGGGAGCCGTTGATCTGTCTGCCCGGCGGGCCGCTCCAGGACTCCGTCTATCTCGGCGACCTCGGCGGCCTGTCCGCGCGCCGGCGGCTGATCCGGCTCGATCTGCGGGGGACGGGCGGCTCGGCGGCGCCGGACGACCCGGACTCGTACCGCTGCGACCGGCTCGTCGAGGACGTGGAGGCGCTGCGGGTGCACCTCGGGCTGGACACGATCGATCTCCTCGGGCACTCGGCGGGCGCGAACCTGGCCGCGCTGTACGTCACCCGGTACGCCGAGCGCGTCGGCCGGCTCGTCCTCCTCACCCCGGGCACGGCGGCCGTCGGACTGGACACGGCTCCGGAGGAGCGGCTCGCGGCGGCGCGGCTGCGGCGGGACGAGCCGTGGTTCGGGCCCGCGTACGCCGCGCTCCAGGAGGTCACGGCGGGGCGCGGGACGGCCGAGACGTTCGGGGCGGTGACGCCGTTCTTCCACGGGACGTGGGACGAGGCCGCGCGGGAGCGGCACGCGGCCGGGGCGCGGCAGCGCAACGAGCCGGCCGCATCGGTCTACGGGGGCGAGGGCGTCTACGAACCGGCCGCCACGCGCGCGGTGTTCGCGGAATTCGGGCGGCCGGTGCTCGTCGTCGCCGGGGAGGGCGACGTGAACACGCCGGTGCCGACGGCCACCGCGTACGCGGCTCTTTTCCCGAAGGCCGGGATCGCGGTCGTCGCGGGAGCCGGGCACTTCCCGTGGCACGACGACGCCGAGGGGTGCGCGGCGGCGGTGGAGGCCTTCCTGAACGCGTGACGTGGCCGGGGCGGGGCCGTGGCCCGGATCACGTCGCAGGTCAGGGAGGGCGTCCGCGATGATATGACCATGCGTTTTCTGTTCGTCGGCGACAGCATGACCATCGGACGCGCCGGCGACTGGACCTGGCGGTACCGCATGTGGCGGCACCTGGAGTCCACCCTCCCCGGCGGGTACGAGATCGTCGGCCCGCGCACCGGTCTGTACGACCCCGCCGCCGACGCCCCCGTCTCGGCCGCCTACGCCGACCCGGACTTCCCCGCCCACGCCCGGCGCCATCTGGCCGGCTGGGGCGAGGGCTGGCTCCACATGGCGCCCGCGATCGGGGAGACGGTCACCGCGACCGGCGCGGACGTGCTGCTCGTCTCGCTCGGCCTGATCGACCTCGGCTTCTACACGAACAGCGACCAGACCGAGGAGAACGTACGGGCCTTCGTCGCGGCCGCCCGGACCGCGAACCCGCACGTGCGGGCCGTCCTCCTGCCGGTCATACCCAACGTGCGCGCCGGGTACGACGCCCCCTTCGCCGCCGAGTGCGCCCGCTTCAACGAGCTCCTCGCGAAGGCGGTCGCCGACCTGGACACGCCTGCCTCGCCGCTCCTGCTCGCGACGGTCCCGGCGTCGTACGACCTCGGCGCGGACACCTACGACGGCACCCACCCGGGCCCCGCCGGCGAACACAAACTGGCCGCCGCCTTCGCGGACGGGATGCACCGGGCGTGGGGCCTGGGCGGCCCCTACGAGCTCTCTCAGGCGGCCCGGGTGAGGCGGTTCGCGAAGGTCGAGAGGGTGTAGGCGCCGATGCCGAGGACGACCTCCAGGGCGTTGCGGCGGGTGTAGCCGGCCTTCTGGAAGGCGGCCAGCTCGTCGTCGCCGACGGCGCCGGAGGTGGCGAGCACCTGGAGGGTGAACGTCCTTACGGCTTCGAGGCGTTCGGGGTCGGGTGCCGGGCCGAGGGCGGCCATCTTGGCCTCGTGCATGTCGACGCAGAGGTGGCACTGGTTGCGGGCGGCGACGATCAGGATCACCGTCTCGCGGGAGTGCGGGTCGAGGGTGGTGGACTCGAAGATCTGGCTGAGCTTCAGGAAGCCGTCGAGGGTCTCGGGGGACTCCTTGAGGAGGGCTACGGCGTTGGCGGTGCGGGCGGGCAGGTCCACGGACAAGGCGTCTCCAGATGTGCGGGGCCGGGCGAGAGGATAGAATCGACAACATGGTTGACCATGTCGATGGAGATAAAGTAAACCAGGTTGTCGATTGGGGCAAGGGGGTAATTGCTTCGACAGACGCGTCGGGCACCGGTCGGGACCTCGGGCCCGCCACGACGTCGGGCGGCGAACCCGTCGGGGCGGCTGTCGCCGCCCCGGGCAGCACTCCGGGCCAGGGTCCGGGCCACGGCCCCGGTGGCGGTCCGGCCGGTACGCCGGGTTACGAGCTTCCCCTGCTCCTCTTCGGCGGCTTCCGCACCCTGATCGACCGGCTGCACACCCGCCTCGCCGCCGAGGGCCACCCCGAGCTGCGGCCCGCCCACGGCTTCGCCATGCAGGCCATCGGCGGCCGGGGCGCCACCGCCAGCGAGATCGGGCGGCACCTCGGCGTCTCCAAGCAGGCCGCGGGCAAGACCGTCGACCGGCTGCTCGCCCTCGGGTACGCCGACCGCGCCGACGACCCCGCCGACGCCCGCCGCAAACTCGTCCACCTCACCCCGCGCGGCCACGAGGCCCTCGCCCGCTCCGCCGCGATCTTCGACGAACTGCGCGCGGAGTGGGTCGCGGCCCTCGGCGCGGACCGCGTCCGGGACATCGAGACGTCCCTGCGGAACGTCGTCCCCGCGGAGACGGCGTTCCGCCTGGACGCCACCAGCTGGCTCGGCGCCCCCTGAACCCCTACGGGATCACCAGGCGAAGGCCTCCGGGGAGGGGCCCGGACCCGGGAAGATCTCGTCGAGCTGGGCCAGGAGCTCCTCACCCAGCTCCACCTCCAGGGCGCGCAGCGCGCTCGTCAGCTGCTCGGGCGTACGCGGGCCGACGATCGGACCCGTCACGCCCGGCCGGGTGAGGAGCCACGCGAGGGCCGTCTCACCCGGTTCCAGTCCGTACTTGTCGAGCAGGTCCTCGTACGCCTGGAACTGCTTCCGCGCCGCCGGGTCGGCGAGCGTGGCCGCCGCGCGTCCTTCCGTACGCCGCCTGCCCTCGGTCTCCTTCTTCAGGACGCCGCCGAGGAGGCCGCCGTGGAGCGGGGACCAGGGGATGACCCCGAGGCCGTAGTCCTGGGCGGCCGGGATCACCTCCATCTCGGCGCGCCGCTCGTAGAGGTTGTAGAGGCACTGTTCGCTGACGAGGCCGACGGAGCCGCGCCGGGCGGCGGTCTCGTTGGCCTGGGCGATCTTGTAGCCGGGGAAGTTGGAGGAGCCGGCGTAGAGGATCTTGCCCTGCTGGACCAGGACGTCGATCGCCTGCCAGATCTCCTCGAAGGGGGTCGAACGGTCGATGTGGTGGAACTGGTAGAGGTCGATGTAGTCGGTGCCGAGGCGCTTGAGGCTGCCTTCGACGGCCCGGCGGATGTTCAGCGCCGAGAGCTTGTCGTGATTGGGCCAGGCCTCGCCGTCGGCGCCCATGTTCCCGTACACCTTGGTGGCGATGACGGTCCTGTCGCGGCGGCCGTCGCCCTTCGCGAACCAGGAACCGACGATCTCCTCCGTGCGGCCCTTGTTCTCACCCCAGCCGTACACGTTGGCGGTGTCGAAGAAGTTGAGCCCCACGTCCAGCGCCGTGTCCATGATGGCGTGACTGGTGGCTTCGTCCGTCTGGGGGCCGAAGTTCATCGTCCCGAGGACGAGACGGCTGACCTTGAGTCCGGTGCGTCCGAGCTGCGTGTACTCCATGGACGTCAAGCCAACTGCTTCGAGTGCGCTCGAAGCAAGGGGGTGCCCGCGGGGCGGCGGGCGACGCGCGCCCCGCCTACAGGCCGGTCACGGAGGCCACCGCGATGATCGCGAACATCAGTACGAGCACGCCGGCCATGATGCGGTTACGGGTCTTGGGATCCACCCTTCGAGGCTAACCCGCCCGGACGTCCCGCCCGCCCCCGGCTCCCTCGAGGGGCCAGCCGCCGACCCTCTCGTACCGCGGCTGCTCACCCGGCACCCCGCTCACCGGCAGGTTCGAGCGGACGAGCGCCAGCTCGGCCACCTGCCACCGCGTCCCCTCGAAACCGTCGAGCACGTCCAGGAACGGACGCAGGTCCACGTGGTCCGTCCGCCCGCGCCCGAGCGTCAGGTGCCCCTGGTAGCGGCGGTGCTCGTCCATCGGGATCCCGGCCCGGCGCGCGGCGGCGTCCGCGCGCTCGGCGAGCAGTCGCAGCTCGTCCAGGTCCCCGGCGACCCCGGTCCACAGCGCGCGCCGCCCGAAGTGCCCGCCGCCGTGCAGCCGCAGCGGGAACGGCGGGGTGCGGTGCGCGGCCCTGGCGAGCCGGGCCCGCAGCTCGGGCAGCCGCTCCTCGTCGACCTCGCCCATGAAGGCGAGCGTGAGGTGCCACCCGGGCCGCGAGGTCCACCGCAGCCCGTCCGCCCCCGGGAGCCGGTGCAGCCGGTCCACGACGTGCGTGAGCTCGGCCAGCTGCTCCGGGGGCGGCAGGACGGCGGCGAAGAGCCTCATGGGGAGAGTCTGGCAGCCGCCCGGCCGGACCGGCTCTCAGAAGAGCTGGTTGTACGCCGTCTCGGCGGGGGCGACGCCGGTCCCGGTGGCGGACCGGGGCGCGAACGGGACGTTGTAGTCGCCCGTACCGGGGTAGAAGTAGGTCGCGCCCGCCGGCGTCCGGGCGTAGACGTCGGGGCGGCCGTCCTTGTTGCCGTCGCCGATGCCGACGATGTCGGCGTACACCTGCCAGCCGCCACCGATCCGCGTGCGCGGCGCGAACGTGCCGTCGCCCTTGCCGAGGTACGTCCAGAGCACGCCGTCTGGTGGTCCCGACGGCGAGCCGGGTGCCCGGATGACCTTGGAGTCCCCGTCCGCGTACCGCGTCCAGCGGACGACGTCGTCGGCGTCCCGGGTGAGGAAGCCGGTGGTGCCCGCGCCGATCAGCGAGCCGCCCGAGGCGAGGAACGGGACCTGGATCGGGGCGGCCCGCACCGCGGTGAGAGCGGCGGCCGCCGGTGCGGGTGCGGCGGTCGCGGCCGGGGCGGTGAGCGAGGCGGTCGTCACGGCGGCGAGCACGACGCCCACCGGGATCACGAGACGGCGATACGACGAAGCTGTACGCAAGGTGTATTCCTCCCCAACCCGATGTATACGCCCCTTACGACCAGCGAACTCCTCGAAGGGTTGTGCGACGTGATCGAGCGAGGAAGATCGAGACCGACGAGCGCACGCACGAAGGCGGACCGGCCGGACGACGACGGGAGGCCCCGGCCCCGGCGGACGCACACCCACCGCCCGGCCACCCACCAGGCCGCCGCCCGCCCCAGGGCTACGCCGCCGTCGCCAGCCGCTCCCGTGCCACGAACCGCACCTGCGGGTGGCCGTGGCGCCAGGCCATCGCGACCTTGAGGCCGCCGATCTTCGCGAGCACCAGGCCGACGACGACCGCCGCCACCAGCGAGATCACGCCGCCAGTGGCGAAGCCGACGCGGGCGCCGTACGTGTCGGTGATCCAGCCGAGGAGCGGCGCGCCGATCGGGGTGCCGCCGGCGAAGACCATCATGTAGAGGCTCATCACGCGGCCCCGCATGGCCGGGTCGGTCGCCATCGTGACGGCCGAGTTGGCGGTGATGTTGACCGTGAGGCCGATCATGCCGATCGGCACGAGCAGCAGCGCGAACAGCCAGAACGTCGGCGACAGGGCCGCCGCGATCTCCAGGACGCCGAAGACCCCGGCCGCGAGGACCAGCATCCGCAGGCGGGTCGAGCCGCGCCGGGCCGCCGCGAGGGCGCCCACGAGGGAGCCCGCGGCCATGAGGGTGTTGAGGAAGCCGTACGTACCGGCGCCGACGTGGAAGACGTCGCCGGAGAAGGCGGTGAGCCAGATCGGGAAGTTGAACCCGAACGTGCCGATGAAGCCGACGAGGACGATCGGCCAGATCAGGTCGGGCCGTCCGGCCACGTACCGCAGTCCTTCCCGCAGCTGGCCCTTGCCGCGCGGGGCGCGTTCCACCTTGTGGAGTTCGCCGGTCCGCATGAGCAGGAGGCTCACGAGGGGGGCGAGGAAGGACAGGCCGTTGAGGAGGAAGGCCCAGCCGCTGCCGACACCGGCGATGAGGACACCGGCGACGGCGGGGCCGACGAGCCGCGCGGACTGGAAGTTCGCCGAGTTCAGGGAGACGGCGTTGCGCAGTTGGGCGGGGCCGACCATCTCGGCGACGTAGGCCTGCCGGGCCGGGTTGTCGACGACCGTCACCATGCCGAGGAGGAAGGCGATCAGGTAGACGTGCCAGACCTGGATGTGGCCGGAGAGGGTGAGGACGGCGAGCGCGAGGCCGCAGACGCCGAGGGCGGCCTGGCTGACGAGCAGCAGGTTCCGCTTCGGGTAGCGGTCGGCGATGACACCGCCGTACAGGCCGAAGAGCAGCATCGGCAGGAACTGCAGTGCGGTGGTGACGCCGACGGCGGCGGCCGAGCCGGTGAGGCTCAGGACCAGCCAGTCCTGGGTGATGCGGGCCATCCACGTGCCGGTGTTGGAGACGATGGCTCCGGTGAAGAACAGCCGGTAGTTGCGGATGCGGAGCGAGGAGAAGGTTTCCCCCCGCCCACGGGTCTTGAGGGTGGGTTTGTGGACGGGTGCGGAGTCTGCTCCGGGTCCCGTACTCAAAATGCGTTCGCCTCCTCGGCGCGTGGACTACAGGTGGGCGAGCTTCTCCAGGACGGGGGCCGCGGCGCGCAGCTTGGCCCATTCGTCCTCGTCCAGACCTTCGGCGAGGGTGGCCAGCCAGGCGTTCCGCTTGCGGCGGGACTCTTCGAGCATGGCCTCGGCCTGCTCGGTGGGGCTGACGACCTTCTGCCGGCGGTCGTCGGGGTGCGGCTCCAGCCGGACCAGTCCCTTGGCTTCGAGCAGCGCGACGATACGGGTCATCGACGGCGGCTGTACGTGCTCCTTGCGGGCCAGCTCACCGGGGGTGGCGGAACCGCAGAGGGCGAGGGTGCCGAGCACCGACATCTCGGTGGGGCTCAGCGACTCGTCGACGCGCTGGTGCTTGAGGCGTCGGCCCAGTCGCATGACGGAGGAGCGGAGCGCGTTCACGGCCGCGGCGTCGTCGGCGGTGCCGTGGGACAGGTCAGGCATGTTCGTTAGCCTAACTCATTACCCTGTCTAAATACCAGCCGGATCGCGTCGGCGTCGCACGGATCACACCCGCACCTGGCGGCACACATGGCAGCACAGCGCCGGGCAGATCACACTCCGGTCTCCATGTATCACCCGAACGAGTGAGCCGGATCCAGAAAGTGACGCGAAGAGGCCCCGGCTGCCCCGACCCTGAACGACATGGGATCGACAGTGCTCAGCCTGCGCATCGACGGTGAGCTGCTCGACCGGCTCAGGAGCCACGCCGCGAGAAGAGGAATGAGCGTCCAGGACTATGTCGTCCGGACGCTCATTCGGGAGGATTTCGACGAGCGGTTCCAGACCGCCGTCGACGAGACGGAGAGGTTCTACGGGCAGTCCGACGAAGCGGGAGGCGAGACGGACGACGCGGCGGCCGTCCCGCCCCGGCATCACGCGAGGCCGGGCGCCGGCATCGCGTAGCGGTTACCGGATCACGTGAGGCCGAGCGCCGGCATCGCGTAGTAGAAGACGAAGACCGCCGACACGACGTACATGGCCACCGGGACCTCACGGCCCCGGCCGGCAGCCAGCCGCAGAACGCTGAACGCGATGAAGCCGATGCCGATACCGTTCGTGATCGAGTACGTGAACGGCATCATCACCATCGCCAGGAACGCCGGCACCGCGATGGTGAAGTCGCTCCAGTCGATGTCCTTGACCGAACCGGCCAGGATGAGGAACCCGACCGCGAGCAGCGCGGGCGTCGCCGCCTGGGACGGGACCATCGTGGCCAGCGGTGTGAGGAACAGCGCCACCGAGAACAGACCGCCGGTCACGACCGAGGCGAGACCCGTGCGCGCACCCTCGCCCACGCCCGCCGTGGACTCCACGAAGCAGGTGGTGGCCGAGGAGGAGGTCGCGCCGCCGGAGGCGACGGCCAGGCCGTCCACGAGCAGGACCTTGTTGATGCCGGGGAAGTTGCCGTCCCTGTCGATCAGCTTGGCCTCGTCGCCGACGCCGAGGATCGTGCCCATGGCGTCGAAGAAGCAGGAGAGCAGCACGGTGAAGACGAAGAGGACGCCGGTCAGGTAGCCGACCTTCGCGAAGCCGCCGAAGAGGCTGACCTCGCCGACCAGGCCGAAGTCGGGCGAGGCGACCGGGTTGCCGGGCCACTCCGGGGTGGTCAGACCCCAGGAGGGGACGGTCGCGACCGCGTTGATCACCATCGCGACGATCGTCATGACGACGATCGAGATGAGGATCGCGCCCGGCACCCTGCGGATGATCAGGGCGAGGGTGAGGAGCGCGCCCAGGACGAAGACCAGGACCGGCCAGCCGGTGAGGTGGCCGTCGGCGCCGAGCTGGAGCGGGACGGTGGTGTGCGCGGCGTCGGGGATGCGGGAGACGAAGCCCGAGTCGACGAGCCCGATCAGCATGATGAAGAGGCCGATGCCGATCGCGATGCCCTTGCGCAGGCCGACCGGGACGGCGTTCATCACGCGCTCGCGCAGACCGGTCGCGACGAGCAGCATCACGACGACACCGGCGAGGACGACCATGCCCATGGCGTCGGGCCAGGACATCTTCGGCGCGAGCTGGAGCGCGACGACGGTGTTGACGCCGAGGCCGGCGGCGAGGGCGATCGGGACGTTGCCGATGACCCCCATGAGGAGCGTCGAGAACGCGGCCGTGAGGACGGTGGCCGTGACGAGCTGGCCGCTGTCGAGCTGGTGGCCGTACATGTCCTTGGCACTGCCGAGGATGATCGGGTTCAGCACGATGATGTAGGCCATCGCGAAGAAGGTGGCGAAGCCGCCACGCACCTCGCGGGCGACGGTCGAACCGCGCTCGGAGATCTTGAAGTAGCGGTCGAGGCCCGAGACGGGGGCTTCGGGGCCCTCGGGGGAGGAGGCCTTGGCGGCGGCCGTGGTGCTCATGGGGTGGGGTTCCTCTTCGGAGAAGTCCTTTATTGGCGGTTCATACGAAGGAAACACGCCAGAGGCAAACCGTTTCAGTATGAACACATGAACGAGCGAGCGTCTATCTCCGCGCGTAGATGAGAAACGCGGCCACCTAGACTGGCCCCATGGCGAAGTGGACACCGAAGCACGAGGCACCCGAGCCCCTCGAAGGGCCCGTCGTCAGCACCGTCACCGGCGGCACCATCCTCTGGTTCGTCCTCTTCCTCGTCCAGGTCCCGTTCTACGGCTGGTTCGACGACCGGGACCTCACCTGGTGGGTGTGGACCTGCCTGGCCGGCGCGGGTCTCGGCCTGATCGGCATCTGGTACGTACGGAAGCGCGAAGCGGCGATCAAGCGCCACGAGGCGGCGCGGTCGGCGGGGGCGGGATCCGCCCCGGAGACGACACCGGGGGCGTAGCCGACCCGGACCGGGGGCGTCGGCACGTGGCAGCCCCGGACCCGGCGCGTCGGCGCGTAGCCGACCCGGACCCCGGGCCCTGCGCACCCCCGACCCCGACCCGGGGCATCCGCGCGTAGCACCTGGGGACCATTCCCCTCCTCCCACGGTCTGATCTTCGTCCTTCCCGGCGGGTGAACGCCCCGTTCCGGCCGTACCGTCGAGAACATGACTCAGCGGGCGAAGATCGACACGGACGGCAGGGAGACCGAGGCGGCCGACCCGCCCGTCATCCACCGCGCCGCGGGGCTCACCTCGGCCGAGGTCGCCGAACGCGTCGCGCGCGGCCAGGTCAACGACGTCCCCGTACGGAGCTCCCGCTCCGCGACCGACATCGTCCGCGCCAACGTCCTCACCCGCTTCAACGCGATCATCGGCGTGCTCTGGGTGATCATGCTCGTCGTCGCGCCGATCCAGGACAGCCTCTTCGGCTTCGTCATCGTCGCCAACACCGGCATCGGCATCATCCAGGAACTCCGGGCCAAGAAGACCCTCGACGGACTCGCCGTCATCGGCGAGTCCAAGCCGACCGTCCGCCGCGACGGCGTGACCGCCGAACTCTCCACCTCCGAGATCGTCCTCGGTGACCTGATCGAACTCGGCCCCGGCGACAAGGTCGTCGTCGACGGCGTCGTCGCCGAGGCCGACAGCCTGGAGATCGACGAGTCGCTCCTCACCGGCGAGGCCGACCCCGTGGTGAAGAAACCCGGCGACCCGATGATGTCCGGCTCGTTCGTCGTCGCCGGCGGCGGCGCCTTCACCGCCACCAAGGTCGGCCGCGAGGCATACGCGGCGCAGCTCGCGGAGGAGGCCTCCCGTTTCACGCTCGTCCACTCCGAGCTGCGGTCCGGCATCTCCACGATCCTCAAGTACGTGACGTGGATGATGGTCCCGACCGCGATCGGGCTGATCATCAGCCAGCTCGTCGTCAAGGACAACGACCTCAAGAACTCGATCGCCCGCACGGTCGGCGGCATCGTCCCGATGATCCCCGAGGGCCTGGTCCTGCTCACCTCGGTCGCCTTCGCCATCGGAGTCGTACGCCTGGGCCGCAAGCAGTGCCTCGTGCAGGAACTGCCCGCCATCGAGGGCCTCGCCCGCGTCGACGTCGTGTGTCTGGACAAGACGGGCACGCTCACCGAGGGCGGCATGGACGTCACCGAGCTGCGCATGCTCGACGGCGCGGACGAGACGTACGTACGGAAGGTGCTGGGGGCCCTCGGCGAATCCGACCCGCGCCCCAACGCCTCCCTCCAGGCCATCATCGACGCCTACCCGGAGACGGTGGAGTGGCGGTGCACGGAGGCGCTGCCGTTCTCCTCGGCCCGGAAGTACAGCGGCGCGGCCTTCAGCGAGGGCGACGGCGAGAACTCGACCTGGCTCCTGGGCGCCCCGGACGTACTCCTCCCCGCCGACGACCCGGTCCTCACCGAGATCGACCACCTCAACGAACAGGGCCTCCGGGTCCTCCTCCTGACCCGTACGACCCGCGAGCTCGACGACCCCGAGGTCGCCGCCGACGCCCGCCCGGCCGCGCTCGTCGTCCTCGAACAGCGGCTGCGGCCCGACGCCGCCGACACCCTCGCCTACTTCGCCGACCAGAACGTCGCCACCAAGGTCATCTCGGGCGACAACGCGGTCTCGGTCGGCGCGGTCGCCGCGAAGCTCGACATGGCAGGCGCGGAGAACACCGTCGACGCCCGCACCCTCCCCACCGACCGGGAGGAGATGGCGAAGGTCCTCGACGAGAACGCGGTCTTCGGCCGGGTGTCCCCGCAGCAGAAGCGGGACATGGTGGCGGCGCTCCAGTCCCACGGCCACACCGTCGCCATGACGGGCGACGGCGTCAACGACGTCCTGGCTCTGAAGGACGCCGACATCGGCGTCTCCATGGGTTCGGGATCGGAGGCGACGAAGGCGGTCGCGCAGATCGTCCTGCTGAACAACAGCTTCGCGTCCCTGCCGTCGGTGGTGGCGGAGGGCCGGCGGGTCATCGGCAACATCACCCGCGTGGCGACCCTGTTCCTGACGAAGACGGTCTACTCGGTGCTCCTGGCGGTCCTGGTGGTCTGCTCGCAGGTGGAGTACCCCTTCCTCCCCCGCCACCTCACGCTGCTGTCCACCCTGACGATCGGCGTCCCGGCGTTCTTCCTCGCGCTCGCCCCCAACAAGGAACGCGCGCGGCCGAACTTCGTACGGCGGGTGATGCGGTACGCCATCCCCGGCGGCGTCATCGCGGCGGCGGCCACCTTCACCACGTACCTCCTGGCCCGGCACCACTACAGCGGCGCAGGCGCTCTGGAGGCCGAGACCAGCGCCGCCACCCTCGCCCTCTTCCTGGTCTCCCTGTGGGTCCTGGCGATCATCGCCCGCCCGTACACCTGGTGGCGCCTCGCCCTGGTCGCCACGATGGGAGGCGCCTTCCTCCTGGTGCTGATCGTGCCCTGGCTCCAGGACTTCTTCGCCCTGAGGCTCGTGGGCACGACCATGCCGTGGGCGGCGGTCGTCATCGCGGCGGCGGGCGGCCTGCTCCTGGAGGTCACGTGGCGGTGGGTGGACCGCAGGTTCCCGGCGTAGGGGCGACCGCGCGAGAAGCCCGGATCCGACCGGTCAGGACCTGCGTTTGACGGCAGCCCGGCGCGGGGCTGCACTGGATGCATAGGCGCTGCGGCGACTCCGCGTGAGGGAGAACGGCGATGACCACCACGGACACGTTCGACCTTCTGCAGCCGTACAGGATCGCCGAGGAGACGTTCGTCATCCCGTGGGCCCTGGAGGCCCCGCCGGTCGGCCACTTCCCGATGAACTCGATGGTGATCCGGGGAGCGGAACCGGTCCTCGTCGACACCGGGGCGCCCGCGGTGCGCGCCCAGTGGCTGGAGGCGGCCTGGTCCGTCGTGGATCCCCTGGACGTACGGTGGATCTTCCTCACCCACGACGACCGCGACCACGCGGGCAACCTGCTGGCGGTCCTCGCCGCATGCCCGAACGCGACCCTGCTGACGACGTGGTTCTCCCTCGGCCGCATGGCCGAGGAGTGGGAGACGCCCATCAACCGGTGCCGTTTCATGATCGACGGCGACACGATCGACGCGGGCGACCGCACCCTGGTCGCCAAACGGCCGCCCCTGTACGACAACCCCACGACCCGCGCTCTCTTCGACCGGAAGAGCCACGTCCTGTGGTCCGTCGACACCTTCGCCACGAACGTACCGGCCCCGATGCCCGAAACGGCGGCGCTGTCGCCGGACGACTTCCGCGACGGCCAGTTCTTCGGCGGGAGGCTGGTCGCTCCCTGGGTCGCGCTCCTGGACCCTCAGAAGTTCGGGAGCGTCGTCGACGACTTCCAGCACATGGACGCCGAGGTCATCGCCGGCTGCCACTGCCCGGTCCTGCGCGGCCCCCGGATCCCCGAGGCCTACGACCTCCTCCGTCGGCTCCCCGGGATCCCCCCGTGGACGGAGTTCACCCAGGCCGACCTGGACCAGTGGATGGCGGACGCCGAGAGCTCGGTTCCGCCGGAGCAGCCCCGACCGTCGGGGACGTGAGCGGCGTCCTCCTCCGCCCGGGCCTCCTCGTCCAGCAGATCCCGGACGCTCACCCCGGCGAGACGACGCACGTGCGCGGGCGGCAGGGCGGCGGTGAGCGAACGGACCACCCGCTCCGGGGGTGGCCACCCCCGGGCACCGGGCAGGCAGGGCCGCCCCGGAGCCTCCCCCGGCCTCAGTCGAACCAGCGGTCCCGTGCCAGTTCCGTCGTCCTCGACGGGTCCTCCAGGAGGGCTGCCACTTCGAAGCGGCGGGGCCACTGGCCTGCGGACCAGGCCAGGGCGGCCGCTACGCCCTCCAGGGTGGAGGCGTGGATCACGCCGTCCGGGGTGCGGCGCCAGTCGAGTTCCGTGTCCGCCGCCCGGAGTTCCTCGTGCTCGATGTACGAGGAGGGGGTGGCCGGGCCCAGGAGGGTGCGGATCGCGTCCGGGACCTCGTGTTCCTCGCCCTCCGTCGTGACCTCCGCCTCCACCGTCTCGCTCAGCCGGCGCACCTGGAGCAGTTCCGCCAGGTCCGCCGCGCGGGACGGCGACACCGGGAGCAGGGGCAGGTCGGCCGTCAGGGGCAGGAGGTCCGGGGCATCGGCCACCAGGGCCTCCGAGGCGTCGACGACGACGAGGGTGCCGTCCACGACCGCCCGCAGTTCGTCCGGGAGGGTCACCTGTTCCGGGTCCAGGTCCGCGAGGGCCGTGTACAGAGCGTGGAGTTGCGTGGCCGACACCTCGCGGTCCGGGTCCGCGAGGCGGGTCAGGAGTTCCGCCGCGCCTCCCGGTTCGTCGAGGAGGGCCGCGACCGAGGTGCGGACGCCCAGGGCGCGGAGGACCTGCTCATCCTCGAAGCCGGTGGCGTCGGCGGAGTCGTACAGGCCGATGAGGAGGGGGTCCGTGCCCGCCGCGCGCAGTCCCGCCGGGCGGCGGCCGTCCAGGACCGGGTGGTCGCGGAGCCACCACGCCGTGTACGAGCGGACCGTCTCGGTCGTGCCGTCCGGGAGGAGGACCCGTACGGGCTGGGTCAGGGCGTCGCGGAGCGGGGGCCGGGCGAGGAGCGCCAGCGCCTGCGGCCAGGCGTCGTCGTCGACGAGGTCCAGGTCCCGTACCGCCACGATCTCCGTCGCCACCGGCGGCACGGGCGATTCGGGGAGCCGGTCGAGGACGTCCTCGCACCACACGTCGACCGCGTCGAGGAGTCCGGCGTCGTCCGGCTCGGGGTAGTCGCCGTCGCGTGCTTCGACCTCGTCCGGGTCGAGGAGCAGGTCGGTGGCGCGGACCAGGGCGAAGGTGGCGAGGACTCCGCAGGCGGCGAGGGGCTGTTCGCCCCAGCGTGCGGCCAGGTCGGCGTCCACGTGGGCCAGTTCGTCGGCGCGCATGAGGGAGGCGAAGGGGGAGCCGGGGAGGACCAGTTCGCCCGCTGGGGAGAGTTCGCCGTCCTCGTCGGGGAGGGCGAGCGCGCCCAGCCAGGGCTCCTCGCCGGGCTCCAGGTCCGCGTCCCGTACGAGGGTGAGGACGGTCTCGGCGAGTTCGTCCGCGTCGAGCGCGTCCCCGTCCTCGTCCCAGATCTCGCCCGCGTCGAGGGAGGCCGCGACGGCCGCCCTCACCTGCGGGGTCGTCAGGACCGCGCGGGGCGTGGCGGGCAGGGCGCCCAGCTTCTCCAGGAGCGGGTGGGCGGCCTCGGGGTGGGCGACCTTCAGGCCGAGCCGGGTCAGTTCGGCGGGCGTCCTGTCCTGCGGCAGGAGGACCTGGCGGGGGCCGATGGCCGTACGGATACGGGCGCCGCCGCCCTCCTGCGGCTCCGCGAGGGGGACGGGGAGGCCCGTCAGGCGGTCCGGGTCGACGCCGGCGAGGGAGTCGTACAGGCGCCACCACCACGTCGGGGCCCGGTCCACGCCGGCGAGGCGGTCGATCGCCTCGGTCAGGGGGACACGGCCGACGCCGAGCGTGCGGAGCTCCGGGCGCCGCTCCAGGCCCGCCGGGAGGAGCGTCGGGAAGACCTCCGCGAGGACGCCGACGGTGTCCGCGCCCGCGCCCTCCGCGACCTCGGCCTCGATCGGGCGGAGCGCCGGGAGTTCCTCGGTGGGGGCGGCGGGCGCCAGGAACGCGACGCGCGGCAGCCGGTCGAGGATCGCCTCGCGCAGCGCCCCGTCGAGGGGACCCTTGCCGAGCGGGCCGGGGACGAGGTCGAGCGTGGCGGTGGTCACCGGCTGCCAGTCGGCGAGGAGTTCGGCGTACGCGTCGGCGGCGCGCTGCACGAGGAAGTCGGTGAGCGGTCCGGGCGCCGGGTGCCGTCGCGCGGTGTCGAGCGGCAGGGAGGCGATGAGGAGGGCGGGGATGCCGAGTGGTTCGTCGGTGGGGGTGGGGGCGTGCACGACGGGGGTCGTACGGGGGTAGCGGGGGGCGCCGTCGGCGTCCACGGGTACGGCCCAGGTGACGGACCAGTGGGGGCGGAGGCGTTCCTCGACCGGGCGGTCCTTGAGGAGTCCGGCGTCGAGGGGGCCGCCGTGGGTGACGGTCCGCCAGCGGTGGACGCCGGTGGCGGTGTCCTCGATCCGTACGTAGCCGTCGTCGTCGGAGCGGGTGAGGGTGCGTACGCCCTCCGGGGTCTCGACGACGATCTCGGCGAGACCGGGGAGGGTGAGGAGCAGGGCGTCGTCGACGGAGTCGAGGAGCCGTTCGGCGAGGTCACGGGCGGCGGTGTCGCGGAGGGGGAGGACGACGACCGTGTCGTAGCCCTCGGGGGCCGAGCCCTCGGCGGGCAGCGGGAGGCGCAGGAGGGGTACGTGGCCGTCGCGGCGGCGCAGTTCGTCGCCGAGGCCGGGGCTGCGCCCCGCGGCGTCGGCGGCGAGTTCGCGGGCTTCGGCGAGGGACCAGCGGACGCCGCCGTGGCGGCCGAGGACGGCGGGCTCGTCGGTGACGGCGAGGACGGCGGCGAAGCCGACGCCGAAGCGGCCGACGGCGCCGTGGGTCTGCTCGCGCTTGGCGGAGGCGCGGAGCGTGGAGAGCGACTCGGCGCCGGCGGCGTCCAGGGGGGCGCCGGTGTTGGCGGCGGCGAGGGCGGCGGGGCCGTCGGGGTCCGCCGGGTGGAGGGTGAGGCGCAGGCGGCCGGGGACGCCGGCGCGGTGGGCGGCGTCGGCGGCGTTCTGGGCGAGTTCGACGACGAGGCGGTCGCGGTAGCCGCCGAGGGCGAGGTCCTCCTCGGCGTTGGCGTCCTCACGGAACCGGGCGGGGGAGGCGCCCCAGGCGTCGAGCACGCCCTGCCGGAGCCGTGCGGTGCCGAAGGGGTCGGTTCCGTCGGTCGTCGTCCGGACGCTGACGCTCACGTCTGACTCCACTCTGCGGTGCGGGGCGCGGGGGGGGGGGGGGGGGGGCGGGTGCCGGACCCGAAGGTCCGGGCCCGAAGGTACCGCGCTCCGACCTGCCCGTGCGCCCGGGCACGTCCCGCTCCCGGGGCGCGCGGAAGCACGTCCCGGGGGTGTGGGGCAGGCGCGGACGCAGGGCGGCTACGAGTGGCCCAGGTCCTCCGAGAAGTCGTCCGGTTCCGTCGTCGAGCCGGAGTCCTTGGGCGGGCGGAGGGGGAAGGCGTCCGTGGCCATCGAGTCGTGGACCGGGGGCGCCGGGCGGGGCGGGGTCGGCATGATCGCGGCTTCGGAGTGGCCTCCGCAGCCGTACGCGAGGGAGACGACCCGGCCGTCGGCGGGGGCGAACTCGTTGGCGCAGACGCCGAAGCCCTGCTTGAGGGAGCCGGCGAGCGGCACGAGGAAGGCGCAGGACTCGCAGGTGGCGGGGGCGGCCTGGGCCATCGGGGTGCGGGGGCCGAAGGCCTCGTCCCAGCGGTCGGCGGCCAGGTGGAGGCCGTACCGGGACAGGACGCGGGCCCGGCGGAAGCCGAGGTCCTCGGCGACGGCGGCGATGGCGCCGCGCGAGGGCACGCGGGTGACGATCTCCGCGTCCTCGACGTCGAGGTGGTCCGTCAGCTCCTCGGACAGCGCCGAGTTCGGCGGCGGCGCGTCCTCGCCGGTGTAGCCGGGCTCCAGGCGCAGGTCGTCCTCCTCGGTGGGGAGGAGGTCGCCGGGGCCCATGTCCCCGGGGCGCAGCCGCTCGCTCCAGGGCACCCACTCGGGGGCGAGGAGGGCGTCGGAGCCGGGCAGCAGGACGGTTTCGTCAAGGGTGATGTTCTTGGCGCGGGAGGCGCGGGTGACGGTGACCGCCCAGCGCCAGCCCCGGTAGCCGGGTTCCTTGGACTCGAAGTAGTGGGTGACGACGCGGTCACCCTCCGCGACGACTTCGACGTGTGCGCCGACGATGCCGGGGGCGGCCGCCTCCTCGGCGGCCTCCCGCGCGAGGTCTACGGCCTCGGCGCACAGGCGGTCGGGGATACGCGTGGCTCGCGGGGTACGCGGGGTACCGCTTCGCGTCGTCGCAGCACTCACAGGTCTCGCTTCTCTCCTACGCCGTCTCACGGGTGCGCCGGCCGAGGGGCGGGAGCGAAGCCACGGGCGGCGGGCGGAGCGGACCTGTGGGCCGCATCGACGTCCGCGCACCCGACGTGTCTCGCTTGTCTCGGGCACACCTATCGTCATCCATTCTGCGGGATGCCGAAGAGGCGCGCGGCCGAGAGCTTCCGCCGGTGACGCGCTACGCACGCTACCCCGTTCGCGGGCCTCAGCCCACCTGCCCGCCCCAAGTGGCCCGGATCACGGGTGGCCGCAGGGCCCGCCGGGGCGGGTCCGAACCCGTCGGCGGGGCACCTCCGGGGCGTCTCGTCCGCCGCGCCACGGTTCGTCCGGCGTGCGCGTGGGGCACTATGACGGGGTGGCAGCCGCACGGTCTCCCGCACGATCCGAAGATCATGCCGGACCGCTCCGCCGAGCGGGCCGGTTGGTCGGTCGTGCCCTGCACCTGCCGTTCACGGGGACGGCGCGGGGCATCAGGAAGGCCACGCACGCGCACGGGGCGGGCGAGTCCGGGCTCGGGAAGCTGATCGAGCTGCACGCGGTGAACGGCGCCGGGGACGTCATGATCACGGTCGCTCTCGCGTCCACGGTCTTCTTCTCGGTGCCGACGGACGAGGCCCGGGGGCGCGTGGCCCTGTATCTGGCCGTCACCATGGCGCCCTTCACGCTGCTCGCCCCGGTGATCGGTCCGCTTCTGGACCGCATCCCGCACGGGCGGCGGGCGGCGATGGCGGGGGCGATGCTCACCCGCGCGGTCCTCGCGATCATGATGTCGGGGGCGGTGGCGACCGGAGGGCTCGAACTGTATCCGGCGGCGCTCGGCGTCCTCGTGGCGTCGAAGGCGTACGGGGTGGTGCGCAGCGCGGTCGTGCCACGCCTGCTCCCACCGACGTTCTCGCTGGTCAAGGCGAACTCGCGGGTGACCCTCGCCGGGCTGCTCGCGACGGGGGTCGCCGCGCCGATCGGCGCGGGGCTCCAGATGGTCGGGCCGGGCTGGCCGCTCTACGGGGCGTGTGCGCTGTTCCTGCTCGGGGCGTTCTGGGCGTGGCGGATGCCGCCCAAGGTGGACTCGGCGAAGGGTGAGCGGCGGGCGCACCTGCTGACGCACGGCGAGAAGAGACCGAGCCTGCGGACGGTGGGGCCGTCGGTGCTGCACGGTCTGGCGGCGAACGCGGCACAGCGCATGCTCTCGGGTTTCCTGATCTTCTTCCTGGCGTTCCTGCTGCGGGAACACCCGCTGTCGGGGCAGAGCGCCGCCGTGTCGCTGGGCATCGTGGGCGTGGCGGCGGGCGTGGGCAACGCGTGCGGGACGGCGGTCGGGTCGCTGCTCCGGGACCGGGGCCACGGTCCCGAGGTGATCATCGCCACGATGATCAGCGTGGTGCTGGGTACGGCGGTCTGTGCGGCGGTGTTCTTCGGCGGGGTGATGGTCGCCGTCCTGGGCGCGGTCGCCGGCCTCACCCAGGCCCTGTCGAAGCTGTCCCTTGACGCGCTGATCCAGCGGGACGTGCCGGAGGTGGTGCGGACGTCGGCGTTCGCGCGTTCGGAGACGGCCCTGCAGATGGCGTGGGTGGTGGGCGGGGCGATCGGTATCGCGCTGCCGCTGAACGGGACGCTGGGCATGGCCGTCGCGGCCGGGATCCTCGGCCTCGGCGCGCTTCTCGCGGTACGCGGCCTGCTGGGCGCGGCCCGCCGCCGGCCGGGGTCGGAGGGCCGTCCGAAGGCCCGGGTGGCGTAGGCCCGTCCCGGACCGGAGGGCGGCACGCCGTACCCCCGCGTGGCGCGGACGCGGCGGCCCGATAGCCTTCGGCTCATGACCGTTGCGTTCTTCTCCGGCTCGCGCCGCCGGGCCGCCGTCGCCCTCGGGGCCGTCTCCGCCGGGCTCCTCGTACTCTCCGCCTGCGACAAGCCGACTCCGCTCGCGACCCTGACGGTCGGGACCGACTCGGTCCACTCCGAGGCCGCCTGCTACAACGACGGCGACGCCATCAAGGAGTCGCAGATCCAGCAGTGCCTCAACAAGAAGGCCGAGAAGTCCATCTCCGTGGCGATGGACGACAAGATCCGCTTCGGGGTCGACCCCGAGATCGCGGACAACGGCTGGACCATCTTCCTCGGCGGCCAGCAGGCCGAACCCGAGCCGTACAAGAAGACGTACCGGACCATTCCGGCCAGCGCCTTCTTCTCCAGCCAGACCGGCGAGGCCACCGACAAGGCCCAGGTGACCATCGTCGAGAACACCGGCAAGAAGCTGACCGGTGTCTGGCACTTCCAGCTGAAGAAGGAATCCTGATCCTCCGGTGCCCCACCGGATCCTGATCGTGACGGCCGTGGCGGCGGAGGCGGACTCCGTCACCGCCGGCCTCGGCCTCGACGGCCCGGAACTCCTTCCGCTGCCGGGGGGTCTCGTGCTGCGCCGTCACAGGGACTCCGTCCCCCGCCCCGCCAGGGGCGATGCCCCGGCCGACGTCCAGGTCGACGTCCTGGTCGGGGGGGTCGGTCCGGCCGCCGTGGCCGCGTCGACCGGGACCGCTCTGGCGTACGCGTCGCTGACCGGAAGCGGCGCGGGCCGCCCTTATGACCTGATCGTCTCCGCCGGGATCGCCGGCGGATTTCCCTCCCGCGCGCCCGTCGGCTCCGTCGTCGTCTCGGCGTCGATCGTCGCCGCCGACCTCGGCGCCGAGACCCCCGACGGCTACCTCGCCGTGGAGGAGCTCGGTTTCGGGCGGTCCGCGCATCCCGTGCCGGAGGCCCTGACCGGCCGTATCGCCGCCGTCCTGGGCGCCGGGGGCCTGCCGCACACCGTCGGGCCCGTGCTCACCGTCTCGACCGTCACCGGTACCGCCCGCCGCGCCGCCGCACTCGCGGAGCGCCGTCCGGGGGCCGTCGCCGAGGCGATGGAGGGCTTCGGCGTCGCCGAGGCCGCCGCCGCGTACGGCGTCCCCGTCGTCGAGATCCGGGCCGTGTCGAACGCCGTCGGGCCCCGGGACCGGACCGCCTGGCGCATCGGCGAGGCCCTGGAATCGCTGGGGCACGCCTTCCGGCTGCTCGGCAAGACCGTCTTCGTGGAGCTGGAGCCGTCGTGACCAAGCTGAAGATCGCCTACTCGCCCTGCCCGAACGACACGTTCGTCTTCGACGCCTGGGCCCACGGCCGCGTACCCGGCGCCCCCCGCCTCGACGTGACCTTCGCCGACATCGACGTCACCAACGGCTGGGCGGAGAGCGGCACCGACACCCACGACGTCCTGAAGGTGTCGTACGCGGTGCTGCCGTGGATCCTCGACGAGTACGCGCTGCTGCCCTGCGGCGGCGCCCTCGGCCGCGGCTGCGGGCCGCTGGTCCTCACCCTCCCCCACTCCCGGCTGCGCACGAGCGGGGGGACCCCCCTGGCCGGGAACGGCGCCGATCTCGCGGGGAAGACCGTGGCGGTGCCGAGCGAGCGTTCCACCGCGTACCTGCTGTTCCGGCTGTGGGCGGCGGAGAACGTGCCCGGCGGGGTCGGGGACGTCGTCGTGATGCCGTTCCACGAGATCATGCCCGCCGTGCGCGACGGGAAGGTCGACGCGGGGCTCGTCATCCACGAGGCCCGCTTCACGTACCAGAACTACGGCCTGCACTGCCTCGCCGACCTGGGCGAGCACTGGGAGTCCACGACCGGCCTGCCGATCCCGCTCGGCGCGATCGTCGCCCGCCGCTCGCTCGGCGCCGAGACGCTCCAGCGGCTCGCCGGGGCCGCCCGGGCGTCGGTACGGATGGCCTGGGACGACCCGGCCGCCTCACGGCCGTACGTCCTGGAGCACGCGCAGGAGATGGACCCCAAGGTGGCCGACCAGCACATCGGCCTCTACGTCAACGAGTTCACCGCCGACCTCGGCGAGCACGGCTACGCGGCGGTCCGGGGGCTGCTCACCCGCGCCGCGGCCGAGGGACTCGTACCGCCCCTCGGCCCGGACGCGCTGTCGTTCCCGTAGGGCCGGGTCCGCCGCGCCCGCCCTACACGTCGAGCTGGTCGGCGACCGCCCGCAGCAGCCCCGCGATCTTGGCGCCCTGGGTCTTCTCCGGGTAGCGGCCACGCTCCAGCATCGGCGTGATGTTCTCCAGGAGCGTCGTCAGGTCCTGCACGATGGACGCCAGTTCGTCGGGCTTACGGCGCTGCGCCGCGGCGACGGACGGCGTCGGGTCGAGAACGACGACGGACAGCGCCTGGTCACCCCGCTGACCTGCGACGACGCCGAACTCCACCCGCTGACCCGGCTTCAGTGCGTCGACTCCGGCAGGGAGCACCGACGAGTGGACGAAGACGTCGCCGCCGTCGTCACGGGAGAGAAAGCCGAAGCCTTTCTCGCTGTTGAACCATTTGACCTTGCCGGTAGGCACGTCTGTCCTCGTCCTCGTCCTCGTCGATGGGGATAGCGAACAGCGGGTCGACCGCCCCGCCGGCACCAAGGCTAATGGTCCGGAGGCCGGTGACAAGACGTCGCCGATGTGTTCCTGTGGCCTGGGAACTACCCTGGCGGGATGCGTAGTGAAACCCCCGCCGCACCGGTGAACGACAGCGCCCCGGGTGACGGCCTCGTCAAGGCCGGTGTCGTCGTCTTCGCCGTCGGCGCACTGGCGACGCTGGTCACCGTGGCTCCGCTGTTCCTCGGCACCGATCCGTTCCCCACCGTCGCGTACTGCGTCTCCATGCTGATGGGGGTCGGCTTCGCGCTGGCCGGCGCCGGGGTGCTGCGGTCGATCGCCGCCCAGCGGCGCCAGGCCCGGGGCGGGCAGGCCGCGCCCGCTCAGGCCAGGTAGCCCTCCCACCAGGCACGGAAGTCCGTCAGGTCCGCCAGGACCACGTCCGCGCCCGCCTCCTTGAGCTCCTCGGCGGTGCAGGGGCCGGTGGCGACGGCCACCGAGAGGGCGCCGGCCTTCGCCGCGCCGCGGACGTCACCGAGGTGGTCGCCCACGTACACCTGGGCGCCGTGGGCGCGCAGGGCCTCCGCCTTGCCCTCGGCCCACAGGCCGCCGGCGACCGCGTCCGGCTCCATGCCGAGGTACGTGAGGTGCAGTTCGGCGTGCGGGCCGTTCTTCGCGGTGACGACGATCGTGCGGCCGCCCGCCTCGCGGACGGCTGCGATGGCGTCCCGGGCGCCCGGCATCGGATGCGAGGGCGCGATCGCGTACGCCGGGTACAGCGCCCGGTAGCGGGCCGTCATCTCCGTGACGTGCTCCTCGGGGAACCAGTACGCCATCTCGTGTTCGAGAGGCGGACCGAGACGGGTCACGACGAGGTCCGCGTCGATCACGGCACCGGTGTCGGCCGCGAAGGCCTCCCAGGCCGCCTTGATGCCGGGGCGGGTGTCGATCAGCGTCAGGTCGAGGTCGAAGCCGACGGTGAGCGGGGACGCGGGCGGGGGCGGGGTCGCGGGGGTCGTCATGGGGCCCATTCTGGGGGACCTCCGGGCCGGTCGTCCCCAGGTGGGTGCTGCTTACACTGAGGCGGGCCTCACCGGCCGAGCCGTACCGAACCCGCACCGCCGCCGCACCACCCGATGGGTCCTGATGCCAGCCGCTTTCCGTACCAGACGGGTCCTCGCGACCTCCGCGGCTCTCGTCGCCCTCCTCCTCGCCGTCCTCCTCAGCCTGGCCGTCGGCGCCCGCGCCATCGCCCCGTCCACGGTGTTCGACGCGCTGCTGCACGGCGGTACCAGCCCCGATGCCGAGGTCGTACGGCAGCTCCGCGTCCCCCGGACCCTCATCGGGCTGATGGTCGGCGCCGCGCTCGCCCTCGCCGGCACCGCGCTCCAGGGCATCACCCGCAATCCGATCGCCGACCCCGGCATCCTCGGCATCAGCCAGGGCTCCTCCGTCGGCGTCGTCCTCGCCATCGCCTTCTTCGGGGTGCACAGCCTCACCGGGTACGTGTGGTTCGCGTTCGCCGGCGCCGCGCTCGCCGCCGTCGCCGTCCACGCCATCGCCTCCAGCGGGCGCGGCGGGGCCACGCCCGTGAAGCTGGCGCTCGGCGGGGCCGCGATCAACGCGCTGCTGCTGTCCGTCACCACCGGAGTCCTCACCACGAGGGCCTCCGCGCTCGACGAGTTCCGGTTCTGGCAGATCGGCTCCCTCGACGGCCGTGACGCCCAGCTCGTCGGCCAGATCTGGCCCTTCCTGTTCGTCGGCGCGGTCCTCGTCGTGTCCGTGGCGCGCGGGCTCGACGCGCTGGCGCTCGGCGAGGACGTCGCCAAGGGGCTGGGGCAGCGGGTCGCGACCGTGCGGATCGTCGGCGGGGTCGGCGCGACCGTCCTCACCGGGGCGGGCGTGGCCGCCGCCGGGCCCGTCGCCTTCGTCGGCCTCGCCGTCCCGCACATCGCGCGGGCCGTCGTCGGCTCCGACCACCGCTGGGTCCTGCCGATGGCCGCCGTCATCGGGCCGGTGATGCTGCTCGTGGCGGACGTCGCCGGGCGGGTCGTGTTCCCGCCGGGCGAGGTGCCGGCCGGGGTGATGACCGCGCTCATCGGCGTTCCGTTCCTGGTCACCCTGGTACGCCGGAAGGCGGTGCCGGCGTGAGGACGACCCGAACGCCGGAAGGCGGGCCCGACGGGGGCGTGAGCCGTACGCCGGAAGGGGGTGCCGGTGTGGGCACGGCCCTCCCGCCGGAAGGCGGTGCCCGCGTGGGCGCCGTCGGGCTCAAGCCCGACGGGTACGGGCTCGTCCGGGTCCGGGGGGCCTCGTTCCTCGTCCACCGGCGCTCCGCCCTCGTCGCCCTGGGCCTGCTGCTGCTCCTGGCCGCGGCCTGCGTCGCGTACCTCTGCGTCGGTGAGCGGTTCGTCGCGCCCGGCGAGGTCGTCCGCATCCTGCTCGGGCAGGATGCCCCGTCGACGTTCGTCGTCGAGGAGCTGCGCGAGCCCCGGCTCGTCGTCGCCCTCGCCGTCGGCGCCGCCTTCGGTGTCGCCGGCGCCCTCATCCAGACCGTCGCCCGCAACCCGCTCGCCAGCCCCGACATCATCGGCATCAGCCAGGGCGCCGGAGCCGTCACCGTCGCCGCGATGACCTTCGGCCTCACCTCGTACACCGTGCTGCCGTACCTCTCCATCGCCGGCGGGGTGCTCGCCGCCGCGCTCGTGTACGCGTTCGCCTGGCGCGGCGGGCTGCACGCGACCCGGTTCGTCCTCATCGGCATCGGCTTCGCGATCGCCCTGCGGTCCCTCACCACCCTGTTCATGACCAAGGGCGACTACCTCGTCGCCCAGCAGGCGCAGATCTGGATGACCGGCTCCCTCAACGGGCGCGGCTGGGACGAGTCCGCGCCCGTCCGCTGGACGCTGCTCCTCCTGCTGCCCGCCGTGCTGTGGGCGGCCCGCGCCCAGCGGACCGTGTCCCTCGACGACGACACGGCGACCGCGCTCGGCGTACGGCTCGGCCGGGTCCGGCTCGGGCTCGTCGCCGTCGGCGTCGTCCTCGCGTCCGTGGCGACCGGGGTCGCGGGGCCCGTCGACTTCGTGGCGCTCCTCGCCCCGCAGATCGCCCGCCGCATGACCAGGACCGCGCAGATCCCGCTGCTCTGCTCGGCGCTCACCGGCGCCGCGATCGTGGTCCTCGCCGACCTGCTCGGCCGTCGGCTCCTCTCCCCCGTCGAACTGCCGGTGGGAGTCCTCACGGCGGCGATCGGCGCCCCGTATCTGATCTGGCTCATCGTCCGGAGCCGTACGGAAGGCAAGGCATGACGAGCAGGCTGACCGCGCGCGAGCTGACCCTCGCCTACGAGGACCGCACCGTCGTCCACGAACTCGACCTCGCCGTCCCCGACGGGAAGGTGACCGTCATCGTCGGCCCCAACGCCTGCGGTAAGTCCACCACCCTGCGGGCCCTCGGCCGGCTCCTGAGGCCGGCGGGCGGCGCGGTCCTCCTCGACGGTGAGGAACTGGCGAAGCTGCCGACGAAGGCGATCGCCCGATCCATCGGGCTGCTGCCGCAGACCCCCGTCGCGCCCGAGGCGATCACCGTCGCCGACCTGGTGTCGCGCGGCCGGCAGCCACACCAGGCCTGGTGGAGGCAGTGGTCGGAGGAGGACGAGCGGGCCGTCTCCGACGCCATGGCCCGTACCGACGTGACCGCGCTCGCCGACCGGCCCGTCGACGCGCTCTCGGGCGGTCAGCGACAGCGGGTGTGGATCGCGATGGCTCTCGCCCAGGAGACGGACCTGCTCCTCCTCGACGAGCCGACGACCTACCTGGACATCGCGCACCAGGTGGAGGTCCTCGACCTGGTGCGCCGCCTCAACCGCGTACGCGGCCGGACCGTCGTCCTCGTCCTCCACGACCTGAACCAGGCGGCCCGGTACGCCGACCACCTGATCGCCATGAAGGCGGGGCGGGTGGTCGCGGAGGGCCCGCCGGCGGAGATCGTCACGGAGGAGCTGGTACGGGACGTCTTCGGCCTGACGTCGATCGTCGTCCCTGACCCGGTGACGGGGTCACCCCTGGTGGTGCCGGGGGCGCCGTGGGGGGCGGGGGTGGAAGTGGAGACGGGGGCGGGCTGAGCGCGGGGACGGCTGGGAGGCCCGGCACCGCGCCCGCCCCGGCGGGGTGGGCGCCGGGGCGGGGTGCGCCCGGCGGTTCAGTGCCTTCTGGCGCGCCACAGCAGGAACAGCGCGGACGCGATCGCCGCCCCCCGGAGCGTCCACGGCCAGGTCTCAGAGATCGCCGCGCCCATCGCCTCTCCCCCCGCCGTCACCGGTTCGCCCCAGCGGCCCTCCACCCGGCCCCACAGCCAGGCGACGCCCGACGCGGCGGCGAGGCCCGGGATGACCAGGACGGCGGTCTTGACCTCACCGGGGGTCAGGCGGCGGGAGGCGTACGCGAGGAGCCAGCCTCCGGCCAGCGCGATCAGCGAGCCGAAGACGGCGCCGCCGAGCAGCAGGAGCGCGGCGAGGAGGACGAAGGGGCTCCGGACGCGGAGACGGGAGACGGGCGCGGCGGCCTCGGGCGCCGGTTCGGGCTCCGCCACGGCGGCCTCGCGCCTGCGGCGTCGGGGGATACGGGCGAGGCGGCGGCGCCCGCCCGGCCCGGGCGACTCCCCCTTCCCGTCCGCCCCGCCTGCCCCGGCCCCGGTCTCGTCCTCGTCCGGGGCAGGCGGTTCGAAGAGGTCCGGGCGCTCGACCCCGCCGACGAACCCCGCGAAGCCCTCCCCCGGGTCGGCGGCGTCGGAGCGCCACCAGTCCGGCTCGACGGCGGCGACGCCGTCACCCGCCGCGCCGTCCCCGGCCATGCCGTCAGCCGCCGCGCCGGACCTCGCCACGGCGGACCCCGGCCTGGCGGACCGCGGCGCAGCGGACCCCGACCTGGGGGACCTCGCCGCAGCGGACCCCGGGCCGGCGGACCTCCGCGCCTCGCCCGACCGCGCCTCCCCGCCCGGCCCCGCCGCCTCGCCCGGACCTCCCGCGTCCTGCCCCGCCGCCGCGGACCCCGGTCCGGGGTCCGCCCGCCGTGCCCCGCGCGCCCGCCCGCGCGGCTTCGGGACGGACGGTGGTTTTCCGGGGGCGCCCGCTCGTTCCACCACCTCGTCCGGTGTGCCGAGGGCGCCGAGGATGCCTCGTACCGCCGTCGGGCTCTCCTCGCCGTTCGTGGCGCGCTGCCGGTCGATCTCGTTCCGGAGCGTCGACACCAGCCGCATCCGGTCGTTCGCCGGCAGCTGGCGCTGCTGGGCCAGGTCGCCGACCCGGCTCAGATAGTCGTAGACCAACTGGTCGCTCTCGATCCCCACGGTGCCCCTCCACGGCCGGTTCGCCCGGTACGGCCCGACGTTAGCGCCTGGACAGCGGCTAACGTGGGGCGGATGGGGATCGGTGAGCTCGACCGGGAGGCGCACGTGCCCGAGGTAACTGGCGCCGCCGCGGCGCCCCGCACACTCGCGGAGGCGCTGCGCGCACGGGGTGACGAGGGGCTCGCCGCGTTGCTGCGGGCCCGGCCGGACCTGGTGAGTCCCGTGCCGAACGACCTGACGCAGCTCGCGACCCGGGCCGGAACGCGGGGTTCGGTGGTGCGGGCCCTGGAGCGGCTCGACCGGTTCGCCCTCCAGACGGCGGAGGCGCTCGCCGTCGGCCCGGACCCGACCCCGTATCCCGTACTCCTGGCGTTGCTGTCCGGCGACGAGGGGGATCCGGAGATCGAGGCTGCGCTGCCGGGCGCGGTGGCGATGCTGCGCGAGCAGGCGCTCGTGTGGGGTGAGGACGACCGGCTGCGGCTGGTGCGGACGGCGCGGGAGCTGCTGGCGCCGTCGGCGCAGCATCCGTCGCCGACGGGTCTCGGGCCGACGGTCGCGGAGGCGACGTCGGGGATGTCGCCGGGCCGGGTGCAGGAGATCGTCGCGGCGGTCGGGTTGCCGGCGACGCACGATCCGGTGTCGGCGGTGGCGGTCCTGACGGAGCTGTTCACGGACCGGGCGCGGATGGGCGCGCTGCTCGACACGGCGTCCCCCGAGGCGTTGGCGGTTCTGGACCGGCTGGTGTGGGGTCCGCCGTACGGCGAGGTGACGGCGAACCCGGCGCCTCCGGTGCGCTGGCTGCGTGACCGGGGCATGCTGCTTCCGGTGTCGGCCCGGACGATGGTGCTGCCGCGTGAGGTGGCGTTGCATCTGCGGGGCGGTCGGGCGCACCGGTCGCCGGAGCCGGTGCCGCCGGCGCTGGGGGTGGTGCGCGAGTACCGTCCACAGGTGGTGGACAGTGCCGCGGCCGGGCAGGCGCACGTGGCGCTCGCGACCGTCGAGGAGCTGCTGAAGTCCTGGGACAGGGGCGGCCCGCAGGTGCTGCGCGCGGGGGGTCTCGCGGTGCGGGACCTGAAGCGGACGGCGGCGACGCTCGACGTGACGGAGGAGACGGCCGCGTTCTGGCTCGAACTCTGTTACGGGGCGGGGCTGCTGGCCTCGGACGGGGAGGCGGACGAGCGGTACGCGCCGACGCCGGCCTACGACCACTGGCTGGACCTGCCGCCCGCCGAGCGGTGGGCGCTGCTCGTCACGCCGTGGCTGACGGCGACCCGCACGGCGGGGCTCGTCGGCGGGCAGGACGCGAAGGGCCGTACGCTCGCCGCGCTCGGCCCCGATCTGGACCGGGCGCCGGCGCCCGAGGTCCGGCACCGGGTGCTCGCGCTCCTGGCGACGCTGGCGCCGGGGTCCGCCGTCGACCCGGAGACGCTGTTCGCCCGTCTCCGGTGGGAGCGGCCGCTGCGGGGGGCGGCGCAGGCCGCGTCGGAGGGCGACGGCGTCGGGGCCGGGGATCTGCGGTCGCGGCTCGCGCGCTGGACGCTCGCCGAGGCGGAGTTCCTCGGGCTCACGGGCCGGGGCGCCCTGTCGGGTCCGGCACGGGCACTGCTGAACCTGCCGCTCGCGGAGGCAGCGGCGGCCACGGCTCCGGGCGGTGGCGTCGAGCTGTCGGTGGCGGCCGACCGGGCGGCGGCCCTCCTGGCGCCGCTGCTGCCCGAGGCCGTCGACCACGTCCTGCTCCAGGCCGATCTGACGGCGGTGGCGCCGGGGCCGCTGCGGCGCCCGCTCGCCGACGCGCTCGCGGTGCTCGCGGACGTGGAGTCGAAGGGTGGCGCGACGGTCTACCGGTTCACACCCGGGTCCGTGCGGCGGGCGCTCGACTCCGGCCGGACGGCGTCCGACCTGCACGACTTCCTGAAGGCGCACTCGCGTACGCCGGTCCCGCAGCCGCTCGCGTACCTCGTCGACGACGTGGCGAGACGGCACGGGCATCTGCGGGTGGGGGCGGCGTCCGCGTACGTGCGGTGCGACGACGACACGGTCCTCGGCGAGATCCTGGCCGACCGGCGGTCCGCCCCGCTCGGGCTGCGCCGCCTCGCGCCGACGGTCCTCGCGGCGCAGACGGACCCGACGTCGCTGCTCGACGGGCTGCGGTCGATGGGGTACGCGCCGGCCGCCGAGTCCGCGGAGGGCGACGTCCTGATCACCCGCGCCGACGCGTACCGCACGCCCCCCCGTACGGCTCCGGTGCCGGTGCCCGACGGGCCGCCGGCACCCGACACGACGCTGCTTGGCGCGGCGGTCCGGGCGATCCGGGCGGGCGACCGGGCGTCGACGGCGGTACGGAAGGAACCGGCGGCGGCGACGGCGGCGGGTGCGCTCCCCCGCACCTCCGCCGCCGAGACGCTCGCGACCGTGCAGGCCGCCGCGATGACCGGCTCGGCCGTGTGGATCGGTTACGTCAACGCGGACGGCGCGGCGAGCCAGCGGGTCATCGCCCCGGTCCGCGTGGAGGGCGGTTTCGTGACGGGCTACGACCACACGGCCGACGAGGTCCGCACGTACCCGCTGCACCGCATCACGGGCGTGGCGGAACTGGCCGACGACCAGGTGTGAGGGGCGGTCCTCGTCAGCGGCGGGGTGGGGACGTTCCCGGCGCCCGCGTGCTCGTCCACGGTGCTCCCCGTGCTCGGGTGCGCGCATCAGGCACACTGGAGGATTGGCCGTTACGGGAACGGCACGGTGTCGGAAGGACCTGATCACGTGAGTGGACCGCTCATCGTCCAGAGTGACAAGACCCTGCTCCTGGAGGTCGACCACGAGCTCGCCGACGCCTGCCGCAGGGCCATCGCGCCCTTCGCGGAGCTGGAGCGGGCCCCTGAGCACATCCACACGTACCGGCTGACGCCGCTCGGGCTGTGGAACGCCCGGGCCGCCGGGCACGACGCCGAGCAGGTCGTCGACGCGCTCGTCGAGTACTCCCGCTATCCCGTGCCGCACGCGCTGCTCGTCGACATCGCCGAGACGATGGACCGGTACGGGCGGCTCACCCTGTCCAAGCACCCCACCCACGGGCTCGTCCTGACCAGCACCGACCGGCCCGTCCTGGAGGAGATCCTGCGGTCGCGGAAGGTGCAGCCGCTGGTCGGGGAGCGGATCGACGCCGACACCGTCGTCGTGCACCCCTCGGAGCGCGGGCAGATCAAGCAGACGCTGCTGAAGCTGGGCTGGCCGGCCGAGGACCTCGCCGGGTACGTGGACGGCGAGGCGCACCGGATCGACCTCGCGGAGGACGGCTGGGCCCTGCGCCCGTACCAGAAGCAGGCCGTCGAGGGGTTCTGGCACGGCGGTTCCGGGGTGGTCGTGCTGCCCTGCGGTGCGGGCAAGACGCTCGTCGGGGCGGGGGCGATGGCGCAGGCCAAGGCGACCACGCTCATCCTCGTCACCAACACCGTGTCCGCCCGGCAGTGGAAGAGCGAGCTGGTGAAGCGGACGTCGCTGACCGAGGACGAGATCGGCGAGTACAGCGGGACGCGGAAGGAGATCCGGCCGGTCACCATCGCCACGTACCAGGTCCTCACGACCAAGCGGAAGGGCGTCTACCCGCATCTGGAGCTGTTCGACTCCCGGGACTGGGGCCTCATCGTCTACGACGAGGTGCATCTGCTGCCCGCGCCCGTCTTCAAGTTCACCGCCGACCTCCAGGCCCGGCGGCGCCTCGGCCTGACGGCGACCCTGGTGCGGGAGGACGGGCGGGAGTCCGACGTGTTCTCGCTGATCGGGCCGAAGCGGTTCGACGCGCCGTGGAAGGAGATCGAGGCGCAGGGCTACATCGCGCCCGCCGACTGCGTCGAGGTCCGGGTCAACCTGACCGACTCGGAGCGGCTCGCCTACGCGACCGCCGAGGCCGAGGAGAAGTACCGCTTCTGCGCGACGACGGCGACGAAGCGGAAGGTGACGGAAGCGCTGGTGAAGAGGTTCGAGGGGCAGCAGATCCTCGTCATCGGGCAGTACATCGACCAGCTCGACGAGCTGGGCGAGCACCTGGACGCGCCGGTCATCAAGGGCGAGACGTCGAACGCGCAGCGGGAGAAGCTCTTCGACGCGTTCCGTACCGGCGAGATCAGTGTGCTCGTGGTGTCGAAGGTCGCGAATTTCTCCATCGACCTGCCGGAGGCGACCGTCGCGATCCAGGTGTCGGGCACGTTCGGTTCGCGGCAGGAGGAGGCGCAGCGGCTCGGCCGGGTGCTGCGGCCGAAGGCCGACGGGCACCAGGCGCACTTCTACTCGGTGGTCGCCCGGGACACCATCGACCAGGACTTCGCGGCGCACCGCCAGCGGTTCCTGGCGGAGCAGGGGTACGCGTACCGGATCGTCGACGCGGACGAGCTGCTGGCGCCGTGAGGTGACCGGGGTCGGGGCCGTCGGGTCGGGGCCGTCGGGTCGGGGTCGGGGCGCCGTGAGGCGGCCCTCGTCAGGGCCCGGCCGCGCGTCCCCCGTCAGTCGGGCTCCGATGCGTACCGGGGGCGCGGGTTCCTGACCCCGGCCTCCGGTGGGCCGTAGTCGCCGAGGAGGGTGACTGCGGCCGCGGCGCCGCCGAAGGCGCGGATCGCGCGCAGGGCGGTGCCGAGGGGGCGGACGCGGGGGCGGGGGATCGAGGTCACGAGGGTGAACGTCGTCGCGGTCATGCTTCCATGATGGAATCCGGACATTCCGAACACATCGGCCTGGGGGTGGAACCGGGGTCCCCCTCACGTCGGACCTTGCCCCCTACGGGTACGAACGGCCGAAAACGATTCGCGGCCCGCTCCCGCGCGGAGTTACACTCGCCAGCTTCCCCGCCTCCCTCCTTGTGGAGCGCCGCCGCCCGGTCGGAAACCGGCGGCCACCTCGACGTGTCCGCGTATCCACCTGCCCGGAGGCTTCACCGTGCCCGTTTCCGACGATCCCCTCGCGCGTGAGCGCGCCCATCTGACCTCGTCCCGTGCCGCTCTGCGCGCGATGCGCGAGGACGTCGAGGCGCTCGACATCAAGGACGTCACGGCGAACTGGGTCAACTCGCTCGCGCTCGGGCGGATGATCGAGGACCGCATCAAGGCGCTGGCCGACCTCTCCGACCTCCCGCTGTTCTTCGGGCGGCTCGACTACCTGCACACCACGCAGGAGGGGCAGCGCTTCTACATCGGGCGGCGGCACGTCCACGACGCCGACGGCGACCCGATGGTGATCGACTGGCGGGCGCCGGTATCGCAGCCGTACTACCAGGCGTCGAAGAAGGACCCGCAGGACGTCGGGCTCCGTCGCCGCTTCGGGTACACGGGCGGCGAACTCACCGCGTACGAGGACGAGCACCTGTCAGACCCGGACGAGCTCGAGAAGACCAGCCGGCTGCTTCAGGCGGAGATCGAGCGGCCCCGTGTCGGTCCGATGCGGGACATCGTCGCCACGATCCAGCCGGAGCAGGACGGGATCGTCCGCTCCGGCCTCTCGGGGACCGTGTGCGTGCAGGGAGGCCCCGGTACCGGGAAGACGGCCGTGGGCCTGCACCGGGTCGCCTACCTCCTCTACGCCCACCGCGAGCGGCTCGCCCGCACCGGCACCCTCGTCATCGGGCCGAACCGGTCCTTCCTCCACTACATCGAGCAGGTCCTGCCCGCCCTCGGCGAGTTGGAGGTCAGCCAGGCGACGGTCGACGACCTCGTCGGGCACGTCGAGGTGCGGGGGACGGACGAGGCGGCGACGGCGGTCGTGAAGGGCGACGCCCGGATGGCGGAGGTGCTGCGGCGGGCGGTCCGCTCGCACATCGCGCTGCCGAAGGAACCCTTGATGGTGGTGCGGGGTTCGCGCCGCTGGCGAGTGCCCGCGCACGAACTGGAGGAGATCGTCAGGGAGTTGATGGAACGCGACATCCGCTACGGGGCGGCCCGTGACGCGCTGCCGCAACGGATCGCGCACGCCGTCCTCGTCCGGATGGAGCAGGCGGGCGAGGCGCCCGACGACCGGGTGCAGAACACGGTCGCCCGGAACCCGGCGGTGAAGGCCGTCGTCAAGGAGTGCTGGCCGCCGGTGGAGCCGGCGAAACTGGTGCTCAGGCTGCTGAGCGACCGGGAGTTCCTCGCGGAGCACGCGGAGGGCCTGCTGACCGAGGACGAGCAGAAGCTGCTGCTCTGGGCGAAGCCGGCCCGGAGCGTGAAGACGGTGAGGTGGTCGGCGGCGGACGCGGTCCTCATCGACGAGGCGCGGGACCTGGTGGAGCGGACCCACTCGCTCGGGCACGTCGTCCTCGACGAGGCGCAGGACCTGTCCCCGATGCAGTACCGGGCGGTGGGCCGGCGCTGCACGACCGGGTCGGCGACGATCCTCGGCGACCTGGCGCAGGGGACGACGCCGTGGGCGACGGCGAGCTGGGCGGAGGCACTCGGGCACCTGGGGAAGCCGGAGGCCGTGGTGGAGGAGCTGACCGCCGGTTTCCGCGTGCCGCGTGAGGTGATCGCGTACGCCTCGCGGCTGCTTCCGCACATGTCGCCGGGGCTCGCGCCGGTCGAGTCCGTACGGGAGAACCCCGGGTCGCTCGTCGTGCGCCGCACGGACACGCTGGACGCGGACGTGGTCGCGGCCTGCGCCGAGGCCCTGGAGCACGAGGGTTCCGTCGGCCTGATCGCGGCGGACGCGCGGATCGCCCCGCTGGCGGAGGCGCTCACGGCCGCCGGTCTCCCGTACCTCGCGCCGGGCGAGGAGACGACGGCCGAGTCCCGGCTGACGCTGGTCCCGGCGTCGCTCGCGAAGGGCCTGGAGTACGACTACGTGGTCCTGGACGACCCGGCGGCGGTCGTCGACGCGGAACCCGACGAACGCACGGGCCTGCGCCGTCTGTACGTGGCCCTGACGCGCGCCGTGTCGGGCCTGACCGTCGTCCACTCGGCGCCGCTGCCGGAGCAGTTGGAGCGGGGATGATCCGCGCGGCGCGACCTCGCGGAGGACCGGTGAGTTTCCCCGTCGTCTCCGGTCCTCAGTGATAGTTGCTGCTGAGCACCAGTCATGATCCGAACGGGAGAACCCAGATGCGCACCCTGATCAGTTCCGCCTTCGTCTCGCTCGACGGCGTCGTGGAGGCCCCCGGCGGGGAGTCCGGCTACCGGAACGCGGGCTGGACCTTCAAGGACATGGAGTTCCTCCCCGAGGCGTACGGCATCAAGGGCCGCGAGCAGGAGGAGGCCTCGGCGATGCTGCTCGGGCGGGTCAGCTACGAGGCGTTCAGCGCGGTGTGGCCGGACATGGAGGACTTCGCACAGTACAAGGCGATGCCGAAGTACGTGGTGTCCACGACCCTCACCGAGGACGGCCTCGTCGACAACTGGGGCGAGACCGCGATCCTGCGCTCGCTCGACGAGGTCGCCGCGCTGAAGGAGACCGAGGGCGGGCCGATCATCATGCACGGCAGCGCGAGCCTCAACCGCGCGCTCTCGGACGCCGGGCTCATCGACCGCTACCACCTGCTCGTCTTCCCGCTCCTGCTCGGCGCGGGCAAGCGGCTGTTCAGCGGCACGGACAAGGACGCGCAGAAGCTGAAGCTCGTCGAACACGAGGCGTACGCCAACGGGATGCAGCTGAACGTCTTCGACGTCGTCCGCTGACCCTGAGCCGAGAGGTCGCGGAGCTGAGGGGTCGCGGTCCTGGGCGGGTCCCGGACCTGCGGGGTCAGAGCGTGGCGTACTCCGCGAGGGCCTCGGTGCGGGTGCGGTGGGCGACGGCCGCGAGGACCGGGTTCGTATCGCGGTAGTCGTGCTCGGTCACCAGGCCCCAAGCCAGGGCCCAGCCCCGCCCGCGCGCCCAGGTCGCGTCGTCGGCGCGGGCCGCCTCGCGGAACAGCGGGCGGGTGTCCGCCGTGAGCAGGGTCCAGGCGGGCATCATGTCGCAGGCCGGGTCGCCGGTGCCGAGGCCGCCGAAGTCGATGACGGCGCTGAGCCGGCCGTCGCGGCCGAGCAGGTTGCCCGGCAGCAGGTCGCCGTGGACCCAGACGGGAGCGCCGTCCCACTGCGGGAGCCGTAGGACCGACTCCCAGGAGGCAGTGGCCAGTTCCGCGTCGACCAGGCCGGCGGCCCCGAGGTCGCGGACGGCGCGCGGCAGGTCGCCGTCCTCCCAGTCCGTGACGGGGCCGCCCCGGAAGGACGGCGGTCCCCCGCTCGCGTCGACGGTACGCAGGGCGGCGCCGAAGCGGCCGAGTTCGACGGCCGCGTGGGCGAGGTCGGTGAGCGGCACGTCGTACGTGTCGTCCCCGTCGAGCCACCGGTAGACGGACCAGGGCATCGGGAAGTCCGGTCCCGCCCCGGCCCGCCCCACCGGGACGGGGACGTCCAGCGGCAGGTGCGGGGCGAGCCGGGGCAGCCAGCGCTGCTCCTTCTCGACCTGTCCGACCGCGTCCGGGACGCGGGGCAGCCGTACGACGAGGTCGTCGCCGAGCCGGAACATGGCGTTGTCCGTGCCGGCGGAGTCCACGGCCCGAACCGCGAGCCCGGCCCACTGCGGAAACCGGTCGGCGACGAGCCGCTCGACGAACACGGTGTCGATGTCGAGTGCGCCGGATCGCATGGGGGTGGCTGCCATACGGGGCAGGCTAGCGACCGTCTTCCGCCCCCGGCGAGGGGTTATCGGCGGGGGCGGAGGGCGGCGCCGGGCGGGGTGGACGGGCGCGTCCGGACCCTGCGGGCCGGGCGGGCCGGCCCCGGGCCCGGACCGGCGCGAGGAGTCGGGCGGGCCGGTCCGGCGCGAGGAGTCGGACGGGCCGGCGCGCGGTGTGGGCCCGGCCCGGGCGCGAGGAGTCGGGCGGGCCGGTCCGGCGCGCGGTGTGGGCTCGGCCCGGCGCGCGGTGTGGGCTCGGTCCGAGGGTCCGGCCGTCTCTGCGCGGTGGGTCAGGTCTCAGGTCAGGCGTCGAGGGCCTCTCGCCAGACGCGGACCGCGTCCGCCGAGACGGGGGCCGTCCAGCCCTGGGGGCGGGCCGCGCCGCCGATGTGGAAGGCGTCGAGGCCGGCCGCCCGGAGTTCCGGGAGGTGGTCGAGGCGCAGGCCGCCGCCGACGAGGATCTGGGCCTCGTAACCCGGCTCGCCGGACCGGGCGGCCTCGGCCGCGAGGGTGGTCATGCCGTCGTCGACGCCGGTGGCGGCGCCCGCCGTGAGGTAGGTGTCGAGGCCGGGGAGGTCGGCGAGCCGCTTGCGGAGTCCGTCGCGGTCGGCGGCCCGGTCGATCGCCCGGTGGAAGGTCCAGCGGGCGCCTTCGAGGGCCGCGATGAGCCGCTCGACGGCCACGAGGTCGGGTTCGCCGTCCGGGGTGAGGAAACCGAGGACGAACTCGTCGGCGCCGGCTTCGCGCAGTTTGAGGGCCCGCCCGACGAGGGCGTCGACGTCCCCGGCCGCGAATCCGTCGGTGAGGCGGAGCATCACGCGCAGCGGGATGTCGACGGCGGCGCGGATGGTGGCGAAGCCGATCCGGGACGGCGTGAGCCCGTCCGCCGCCATGTCGCTGACGAGTTCGAGCCGGTCGGCGCCACCGGTCTGGGCGGCGACCGCGTCTTCCTCGTCGAGGGCGATCACCTCAAGGACTGCACGGTTGCTCATCGAGGCCCATTTCTCCATAAATGACGGCTACAGGTCTAGTCCAATGACCAGCCTAGCCGTGCGAGTGGTCTTCCGCATCGTGCCCCGCCTCCCCGGCTGCGGGAACATCCGCCTTCGCGCTGCCCGTGGCGACCGTGAAGGCCGCCGTGCGGACCTTGCCGCCGTGCTGGAAGTCGAGGAACAGGCGGTAGGTGCCGGGGCTGGGCGCCGTCGCCGTGAAGGAGACGTCCGGGCCGGGGCCGCCGTCGTTCGGGTGCACGTGGAGGTAGGCGAGGTCGCCGCCGCGCAGGGCGACGAGGTGCCCGTACGCCCCGAGGTACGGCTCCAGGTCGGTGACGGGCTTGCCGCCCTTGGTGACGGTGAGCCGCAGTTCGCCGGCCTTGCCGGGGTTCAGGGTGCCGCCGAGCCGGACCTGGTAGCCGTCGACGGTCGCGGTCGGGTTCACGGCGGGCAGCGGCTTCGGCGCGTACGCGCCCGGGACCGCGAGGTCCGCACCGAGCGTAATGCCCTTGGCTCCGGGCGCGGCGGGCTTGAAGTCCGCGAAGGCCTTGTATCCGCCGGCGGCGGGGAGGTCGACGGGGGTCGTCCAGGTGCCGTCCGGGGCCTTCACCGGGTGCAGGTGGCGGAAGGTGCCGAGGTCGCGCGAGGCGACGATGAAGTGCAGTTCCTTGCCGTGCTCGGTGGCGAAGGCGGTGACCTTCCGGCCGGCCGCGTCCTTGACGGAGAACTTCAGGACGCTCCGGCCGACGGCGGGTGTCGGGGTCTCCAGGACCAGGGTGTAGCCGTCCTGGGAGACCTGGAGGCCGCCGGGGAGGTTCGCGGCGGCCGGGGTGCCCGTGGCCGCGCCTTCGTCGTGGCCCGCGTGCCCGTCGGCGGCGGCGCTCTTCGAGGGGGCGGGCGCGGTCGCGTGGTCGCCGTGGTCGGCCTTCTTCGGCTCCTCGACGGGGCCGACGCCCCTGCCGACCCCGTACGCGGTCCCGAAAGTCGCGGCGAGCGCGGCGGCGAAGGCGGTGATCCTCAGTCCGGTGTTCATGACTGCTCTCCCGTGCGTGGGTGGCGTGGTGAACCGTTCGATGCACTTCACCATACCCCTGGGGGGTATCAAGTCAAGTCGAGCGGGCGCTTGCGTCAGATACCACCGGGGGGTATACATGGACTCACGACCGAATACCCCCCAAGGGTATCTGGTGAAGTGGAACCGACCGAGGAGGAAGCCATGGGCTCCTGCTGCACCCCTGACAACAGCTGCTCGACCACCACGGAGACCACCGCCGTCGCGGTCGCCGACAGCACCGTCACGGTCTACGCCGTCTCCGGCATGACCTGCGGCCACTGCAAGACCGCGATCACCAAGTCCGTCGGCGTGCTCGACGGCGTCATCTCCGTGGACGTCGACGTCACCGGCGGCCTGGTGACCGTGACGACGGGCGGCGAGCCCGACGACGCCGCGATCACGGCGGCGGTCGACGACGCGGGCTACGACCTCACCGGCCGCGCCTGACCCCTGGTCCCCCCTCGACCGCCGGGGCCCGCCCACCACGCCTACGAACGCTTCACCCCGGGACCGGCGCGTGAGCCGAAGGGCGCGCCGGGGGAACAGGGACGAGCGCGCGGAACCTCCCGAGGAACGAGGGAGGCGAGCACGGTCGTCCCTGTGAGCCCGGCCGAAAGCGCCCGGAGGTGAACCGAGCCCAAGAAAGAGGAGCAGGAAATGACCACGACCACTCCGGGCACCGCCCAGGTCGAGCTCACGATCGGCGGCATGACCTGCGCCTCGTGCGCGGCCCGTATCGAGAAGAAGCTCAACCGTATGGACGGGGTCGAGGCCACCGTCAACTACGCCACCGAGAAGGCGAAGGTCACCTTCGACGCGGACGTCGACGTCGCCGACCTCATCGCCACCGTCGAGGCCACCGGCTACACCGCCGCCGAGCCCGCGCCCCCGAAGTCCGAGACCCCCGACGGCGGCGGCCCCACCGACGAGGAGAAGGCGGACGAGGAGCTGCGGCCCCTCAGGCAGCGGCTCGTCACCGCCGTCACGCTCGCCGTCCCGGTCATCGCGATGGCGATGGTCCCGGCGTTCCAGATCGAGTACTGGCAGTGGCTGAGCCTCACGCTGACCGCGCCGGTCGTCGTGTACGCCGCGTGGCCGTTCCACCGGGCCGCCTGGACCAACGCCAGGCACGGCGCCGCCACGATGGACACGCTCATCTCGGTCGGCACGATCGCCGCGTTCCTGTGGTCCCTGTGGGCGCTGTTCTTCGGCACCGCCGGTACGCCGGGGATGACCCACCCGTTCGAGTTCACCATCGCCCGCAGTGACGGCGCCGGGAACATCTACCTCGAAGCCGCGGCCGGCGTCACCGCCTTCATCCTGGCCGGCCGGTACTTCGAGGCCCGCTCGAAGCGCAAGGCGGGCGCCGCGCTCAAGGCGCTGATGCAGCTGGGCGCCAAGGAGGTGACCGTCCTCAGGAACGGCCGCGAGGTCACCGTACCGACCGCCGAACTCCAGGTCGGGGACCGGTTCCTGGTTCGCCCGGGCGAGAAGATCGCCACCGACGGCACCGTCGTCGAGGGCTCCTCCGCCGTGGACGCCTCCATGCTCACCGGCGAGTCCGTACCGGTCGAAGTCGGGGTCGGCGACTCCGTCACCGGTGCCACGCTCAACGCCGGCGGCCGCCTCGTCGTCGAGGCCACCCGCGTCGGCTCCGACACCCAGCTCGCCCGCATGGCGAAGCTCGTGGAAGACGCGCAGAACGGCAAGGCCGCCGCCCAGCGCCTCGCCGACCGCATCTCGGCCGTCTTCGTCCCCGTGGTCATCGCCCTGGCCCTCGGCACCCTCGGCTTCTGGCTCGGCACCGGACAGGGCCTCACGGCCGCGTTCACCGCCGCCGTCGCCGTCCTGATCATCGCCTGCCCCTGCGCCCTCGGCCTCGCCACCCCGACCGCCCTCATGGTCGGCACCGGGCGCGGCGCGCAGCTCGGCATCCTCATCAAGGGACCCGAGGTCCTGGAGACGACCCGCAAGGTCGACACGATCGTCCTGGACAAGACCGGCACCGTCACCACCGGCCGGATGACCCTCATCAAGGTCCACACCGCCGAGGGCGTGGACGAGAAGGACGTCCTGCGCCTCGCGGGTGCCCTTGAGCACTCCTCGGAGCACCCGATCGCGCAGGCCGTCGCCACCGGCGCCGCCGCGAAGGTGGGGACGCTCCCCACGCCCGAGGACTTCGCGAACATCCCCGGCCTCGGCGTCCAGGGTGTCGTCGAGGGGCACGCCGTCCTCGTCGGCCGGGAGAAGCTCCTCGACGAATGGGCGATGGCGCTCCCCGCGGGTCTCAAGTCCGCGAAGGACGAGGCCGAACGGGCCGGCAAGACCGCCATCGCGGTCGCCTGGGACGGCCGGGCCCGCGCGGTCCTGGAGGTCGCGGACGCCGTCAAGGAGACCAGCCCCGAGGCGATCCGCCGGCTGCGCGCGCTCGGCCTGACCCCGATCCTGCTCACCGGCGACAACAAGGCCGTGGCCGAGGCCGTCGCCGCCGAGGTCGGCATCGACGAGGTCATCGCGGAGGTCATGCCGCAGGACAAGGTCGACGTCGTCAAGAAGCTCCAGGCGGAGGGCCGTTCGGTCGCGATGGTCGGCGACGGCGTCAACGACGCCGCCGCGCTCGCCCAGGCCGACCTGGGTCTGGCGATGGGCACGGGCACGGACGCCGCCATCGAGGCCGGCGACCTCACCCTCGTACGGGGAGACCTGCGGGCCGCGGCCGACGCCATCCGGCTCTCCCGCAAGACGCTCGGCACGATCCGCTCCAACCTCTTCTGGGCCTTCGCCTACAACGTCGCCGCCCTGCCGCTCGCCGCGGCCGGACTGCTCAACCCGATGATCGCGGGCGCCGCCATGGCCTTCTCCTCCGTCTTCGTGGTCGGCAACAGCCTGCGCCTGCGGGGCTTCCAGGCCGCCGACCGCTGACGACCCGTCCTTCCCGGTCCATCTCCGAGGGGCCCGCCGCGGCCGGTCACGGACAGCACGAGGAAGAGCCTGATCGGCGCCCTCTCCGACACCGACCCGCGGATGTCGGGGAGCCGGCGAGAGAAACCTCCGCCCGGGCCGAATCCTTTCCGGGCCGCCCCGGCTCTTATCCGCGTACCGGCCGAACGGGCCGGTGGAACCGGGAGGGAACACTCATGATGGTCACCGGCCTCGTCGTGATCGGAGCGCTGCTCGTGGGGGCGTGCGCCTGGCACCTGACACGGCGCTACCGGGGACGGAACTGACCGGCGTACGGGGAACGGGTGGGACCAGCGCATGAACCGACGCTTTCCCTGGCCGGACGAGCGGCTGATCAAGGCAGCTCAGGACGGCGACATCACGTCGCTCACCACCGTCGTCATGGAGTCGCAGCCCCATGTGCGCAGGTTCGCCCTGTCCCTGTGCGCCTCGCCGCAGGACGCGGAGGACGCGGCCCAGGAGGCGCTGATCATCCTGTACCGGAAGATCGGCACCCTGCGGGCCACGGGCGCGCTCGCCTCGTGGATGTTCCGGATCGTACGGAACGAATGCCTGCGACACGTAAGGCAGTTGGCCTCGCGGAGCGACTCGGCACCGGCAGGACCGGACGCGCCGCCCGTACCGGGGGCGCCGACGGAACCGTCCGCCGAGGACGCGGTGCTGCGCAGGCTGGAGGCCGAGCGGATCGCGGCCGCGGTGAGCGCCCTTCCCCGCGACCAGCGGCAGGTCCTGATCCTGCGGGACGTCCAGGGCCTGCCGGGCAGGTCCGTGGCCCGTTCGCTCGGCCTGAGCGACGCGGCGATGAAGTCACGGCTGCACAGGGCGCGTACGGCACTGCGCGACGCCCTGACGACCACGACACCCACCGGCTGACCGGCGTCCGGCCGCCCGACAGGAGGAAGCACCGATCGTGAACACCACGCAGCACGAACCGAGTTCCCCGCCCCGGACCACCGTACGGTCCCCGGCTCCGCCCCCGTCGAACTTCGCCAGCAGGTCCGTCCCGCGCCATCTGGCACGCGGCGCGATCGGCCTCGGCCTGATCGTCGGCTCGATCGCCCTCGTCCCCGTCGCCGGCCCGGCCACCCTGCTGGCCGCTCCCCTGGCCCTGATCGCCTTCCGCGGCTGTCCCACCTGCTGGATGGTCGGCCTGGCGCAGACGATCTCCCGGGGCCGCTGGGAGCGGCAGTGCGAGGAGGGCGTCTGCACCTTGGCGAAGGCGCGGCCCTGAGGGAGGGGGCGCTGCGGGAGCGGCAGCGGCCGGGGTCACCCCTGCTCGGCGATGCGCTTGACGGCGGCGAGACGCCGGTCCCAGTCGGAGGCGAGGGCCGACATCCAGCGGGCGGTCGCGTCGAGCGAGGCCGGGCGGACCGCGTAGCGGACCTCCCGGCCGACGCGGGTGGAGGAGACGAGCCCGGCGGCGTCGAGGACGGTCAGGTGCTTGACGATCGCCTGGCGGGAGACGGGGAGACGCGCGGCGAGGGTGGTCGCGGTGGCCTCCCCCTGCTCGGCGATGAGGTCGAGCAGCCGTCGCCGGGTGGGATCGGCGAGCGCCCCGAACACGCCGTCGGCGACGTCTGCTCCGGGCGGGGACTGAGGCGGAGTCCCGGCTCCGGGCTCGGGCGGGGGCGGGGGCTCGGCCCCGGACCCGCGCTCGACTCGGGGCTCACCCCCGGACCCGCGCCCGGCCCCTGCCCCCGGCCCGGACCCACGCCCGTGCTGGGTCCGAGACTCAGCCCCTCGCCCTGCCCCGGCCGCCGGCCCGGACCCACGCCCGTGCTGGGTCCGAGGCTCAGCCCCTCGCCCTGCCCCGGCCCCCGGCCCCGCCGCGCTCTCCGAGCCGCCCGCTCCTCTCGGGTCCTGCGTCACTGCGCCGGCTGTTCGGCGCGCTTCTTGAACGCGTCGAGCACCTGCGGCCAGCCGCCGCTGTTGTCGCGTACCGCCTGGGTCCGCAGTTCCTCCGACCCGGGCAGTGCGGCGAAGCCGCTCTCGACGACGCGGAGCCGGGTGCCGCCGCCCTCCTCGGTCAGGGTGAACTCGACGAGGGTGGTGTTGTCGTCGGTCAGCTCCTGCCCGGAGAAGGCGCTGGCCCAGCGGTACGCGACGTAGGTCGGCGGCTCGACCTTCTCGACGCGTACGGGGAAGTCGCCGTGGACGGAGTTCCGGGCGAGCATCGACTCGCCCTCGCGGGCCACGGTTCCGGCGACGCTCGCCTCGTCGGCCACCCAGAACCCGGGCTGGGCGACGAGGGTCCAGACACGTTCGAGGGGCGCGTCGATGAGGGTCTCGCGTTCGATCCGGTCCTCACTCATGGGGGACTCCTTCTTCGCGTAGGAAGCGCCACACGCCAGCGGACGCAACCCCAGGGTTGCACGTCCCCGTACTCATCGCAACCGTACGGTTGCACTTCCTGGAGTCGGAAGCCGGGAGCCCGGAAGCGCGGACGCCCGGAGCCCGGACGGTCACCACACCACCCCCTCCCCCACCAGCCGCACCGCGAGCACCACAGTCAGCGTGCTCGACGCGAGTGTCGTGGCCAGCCTCCCCCGGGTCCCCGTCAGGATCTGGCCGAGGAGGGTGCCGCCCAGGGCGAGGAGGAGTTGCCAGCTGGCGGAGGCGGCGAGGGCCGCGAGGACGAAGGCGGTGCGGTCGGCCAGGCCCACGGGGGCCGAGGGGCCCGTCGCGAGGATCAGGGCGGCGAAGTAGATCACCGTCATGGGGTTGAGGATCGTGATGCCCAGGAAGGTGAGGAACGCACGGGCCGGGGTGAGGACGGTCCCGTCATCACGGGAGGCGAGCCCGCCCGCCCGGTAGGCGGCGAGCGCCTGCCAAGCCGCCCGCGCGGCGAGCACCACGAGCACGGTCACGGAGGCCCAGCGGAGCGGGTCCATGACGGGCGCGAGCACCGGGACGAGCGCGGAGCCGCCCGCCACGGCCAGGAGGGCGTACACGCCGTCGGCCGTGGCGACACCGAGGGCCGCGCCGACGCCCGTACGCCAGCCGGTACGGGCCGTGACGGCCACGAGATAGGCGCCGACGGCGCCGACCGGGATCGCGATGCCGTAGCCGGCCAGGAGGCCGGCCACCACCGCGGCGGTCACGCGACGGCGGGGATCGCGCCTCCGGGGGAGCCGGGCTGCTGCTGCCGACGGTAGGCCGAACCGTCCTTCGTACGGGCGAGGAAGCCGCCGACGACGAGATACCGCCGCAGGGCGGGGAAGTCCTCGTGCACGGTCAGGAGGGCCTGGTTGACCTCGGGCTCGCGGTAGTCCCGACCGACGACGAACAGCGTCTCGGCAAGGTGCGCGAGAAGGGCCTCACGGCGGGCGGGCCTGCGGGGGATCGCCTTGAGGCGCCCGTCGGAGGAGAAGAGGTCCGCGACGGGGCGGGAGGGCTCGGCGGAATGATGACTGCTCATGGCGGTGAAGCCTGACGGCGGCGCCCCCGACCCGCAAAGGGTTTTCACACCGCCACCACCACGGTGTGCGGGGCCGCTACTTCGGCTCGGGCCGCACCATCACGCTCACCGCTTCCTGCACCGTGTGCAGGATCGTCCGGGTGCCGTCGCGCTCGAAGATCGACCGCCCCTTCTCCATGAAGGCCCGGAAGTCGTCCTCGGACTCCCAGAAGTCCACGACCCGCCACCCCCCGCTCCCGTCCGGCCCGGCCGCGTGCGCGATGAACCCGGCCGGCGGAAACCACTCGGTGGCCCGGAGCTGCCGCGTGGTCTCGTCGTACTGCTCACGGGTACCGCCGGGAATCTCGATGGTGACGATGACGGGCATCGGGCTGCTCCTGTACGTGGCACGGGGGTACGGGGGTCCCGCCCAGCACACCAGCGGTGCCCGGCCCCCGCACGGCGGCGGACCCGAACGAGCGAGGTCACGCGGGCGTGACGGACGTACGGACGTCGAAGGCCGCCCCCTCCTACGCGTGGATCTCGCCCACCAGCATCCTGAGCGTGAGGCTGTGCTTCTCCGGCGGCAGCGCCGCCATCGCCCGGGCCGCGTACGTCACGCCCCCGGCGCGGTCCCCCGACCGTGCCAGCATCAGGGCCCGGTGCAGCTCCAGGTGCGTGGCGAAACGGGGCAGCGCCGCGGGGAGCTCGGCGCGGGCCGATTCCTGCGCCTCCACCGCCTGTTTCTCGTCGCCGAGCCGGGCGAGCAACAGCGACCGGAAGACGTTCAGTCGCCACCAGGGCACCGCGTAGTCGGAGGTCTGCTCGTACGAGCCCGCTTCGTCGAAGATCTTGCGCCCCAGGGTGTCCAGCGCACGGGCGGACGCGTGATCGCCCCGGAGGGCGGCGGCATGGGCCTTGCCGTACACGGCGTTCAGCAGACCGAGCGAAGGCCGGTCACCGATCTCCATCGCCTGATCGGCCAGCACGTCGGCCACGCCGAGAGAAGCCCCCTCGTACCCGAGGGCGATGGCCGCACGCCCACGCACCCACACGCGCGCGTGTGCGTCCCTGGACTCGTCCGCCGCCTGCGCCGCCATCCGGTACCAGTGCACCGCCTTGGAGCCGTCCGAACCGGGGAACGTCTTGGCGTACAGCGTCATCAGCCTGGACGCCACCGACCACAGGCGTGACTGATCCAACTGCTGCTGCACCACGACCAGTTCACCAGACACACGCCGCTGGATGTCGGCCGCGCCCATCGACATGTAGTCCGTGCCGTACGTGGCGAGCCGACTCTCCCAGTCGTCCGCCGAGGGCCCGCCCGAAAGCCGGGCGGCGAAGCCGGCGGACAGCAGCTCGGAGGCCGCCACCGGAGCTATGGCGGTCCCGGCGACATCGGTCAGGAAGGTACGTCGCTTCACTTCACCCTCAAGGACAGCCAGGGGCACGTCGAGGACGGCCGACAACTTCGCCAGGTAGAACCCGCTCGGGACGTTCCTGGAACGCTCCCACCGGCTCACGTACTCCCGATCGAGACTCGTGCCGTACGCGTCGTTGAGCGCCTGCGCCAACCGGCCTTGAGACCACCCACGGGCCTTGCGCAGGTCCCGGATCAACTCCCCGATCGCCATGGGTCCCATGATGCCCCTCGCGCACCACTCAACGGTCGTGAGAACAAACGAACATAGCGACTTGCCCCTGGAAATGCCCCTACGAGGGCGGACGAACAGCGGGACGATTCCCTGAGCGCAGGCCGCGCGGAGAACCCAAGGAAAAGAGGCTGCATGAGTACGCCACCGCTACCGCCCCTGCGGGAGACCCGACCGTTCCGCCCCGTCTCCGAGCCCGAGGCCGCCCGGGTCTTCCGGGACCTCAAGGCCGCCATGGATTCCGCCGGCCTGCCCACGAGCGGGCTCTACCGGGACGTCACGCACGGGCCCGGGGGTGACGAGCACCGGTACGGACTCGGGGTCGTCAGCCTCGGCGGGGCCAAGCGCCTCACCGTGCTGCTGAACTCGACGACCTGCACCACCCCGTGAGGTACCGCGTGGGTGACATCGTGACCGACGCGCAGCGGGCGCTCACCGGTGAAGTACGGGACGTGCACGGGAACCTGCTGACCCTGGTGCGGCCCAGCGGATACCTGTGGGAGGCGGCGATCGACCAGTGCTGGACGGCGAGCCCGGCGGAACGCGCGAGTCTGACCCCGCGCGGAGCCGTACGCATCATCAGCACCTCGCCGCCGCCCGCACGGCCCTCTTCCTGATCGCGGTGGCCGTGGGCGCACTCGGCACCGCCCTCTGGCTCCGCGCCCCGTGAGGCCCCTGCCCAGGGAGTCCGGGGCGGCCGGAGTTCGCCCGGTTGGGAGATGTCACTCGTACGGGCGTACTTTACTGGGCGTGTCGTCCTGGACACACAGCGTGCGGTACGTTCGCCGCAAAACGGCCCCCGCCGACGGTTCGCACCCATCGGCGAGGGCCTGAACCACCAGTGGAAGCAGCCCACCGTGATCTACCGGCACTTTAACGCGCCCTCCCGCGCCTTCAGTCAGTTCTCGCACGAACTCATCCGGCACCCTCGGCTCTCCTCCGACGCCGTCCGGCTTCTGACCTGGCAGCTCTCCCTGCCCGAAGGCGCCCGCGAATCACTCTCCCGAACCGCCGAACGCGCCCGGATCGGGGCAACCGCGTTCACCCGCGCCAAGCGACAGCTCAAGGAGGAAGGATTCGTGCACGAGCGGCGCGTCCAGGGCGCCCAGGGGCACTGGATCACCCAACAGCTCGTCTCCAGCACCCCGTTGACCTCCGACCAGGCCATCAAGCTGCTCGCCCGCACACCCCTCCCCACCTGCACGGACCAGACATCCCCGCAGGTCGTACCGAGCCCCCGGAAACCGGCCGCCGGTGAGCCGGGACCCCCACCCACCGACGGTCATCCAAAGAAAGACCCGCAGGGAAACACCTCCAACCTTCCCGCCGAGGCGCAGAAGACAGCCGGGACCGCCGGGGCAGACCAGCCGGACAGGACCGACCACACCCCCGCGACCGACCACACCCCCAGCCCCCACCTCCCCGACGCCCGCGCCCTCATCGGCGCCCTCCCCCTCCTCTCCCCCGCCCTCCGCCACATCCCACCCGCCATGCACGACGAACTCACCCACCTCGCCACCCGCTGGCTCGACGCCGGACACACCCCCACCGACATCCACCAACACATCCTGCGCGGCCTGCCCGGCACCGGAACCCCCGTACACCGCCCCGGAGGACTCCTCCGCTACCTCCTCCGCGACGTACCACCCCTCGCCCCATCCTCACCGCCCTCACCGCCCTCACCCCCCACCCACCGCCTCTCCGCCCGACTCCACGGCACCCGCGAATGCACCGGCCACCACACCCAGCCCATGCTCTTCCGCCCGATCGCCGACGAGACCCTCTGCGCCGCGTGCGTACCTCACGTCCCGCCACGCACCACAGCGATGTCCTCATGACGCCGACCGGGGTTGCTTCCCATACGGGTCGACCCGTATGGTTAATCCCCATGAGCTCCTCTCCGTCCTCCAGGGGACGTCCCAGGGATCCCCGCTCGCACGAGGCGATCGTCGGCGCGGCCACGGAGCTGCTGATCGAGGTCGGCTACGCCGCGACGTCGATCGGGGCGGTGGCCGCCCGCGCCGGTGTCGGCAAGGACACGGTCTACCGGAGGTGGCGGGGCAAGCCGGAGCTGGTCTTCGAGGCCGTGTTCACGACCACCGACCAGGCTCCGACCCCGGACACGGGAACGCTGGCGGGGGACCTGACCGCCCTGCTACAGGGCCTGATCGACGAGTTCCACGCACCGGCCGCCGCCGCGGCGCTCCCGGGGCTGCTCGCTGACTTCGCCGCCGATCCGGCGTTGAAGGCGCGCATCCGCAGCGACTTCCTGGCCCCCTCGAAGGAGCGGCTGCTCGTCGTCTTCGAACGTGCCGTTGCGCGCGGGGAGATCGCGGCCGACACCCCCGTCGATCTCGTCCTGGACACACTGGCGGGAGCCGTGTTCTTCCACGTCGGTCTGGTCGGGGAACACCCCGACCCTCAGCTGGCCGACCGACTGGCCGCCGTCCTGGCCGAGGGAATCGAGATCCGATGAACGGCTGGCTTCTCGCAGCGGGCGTCACCGCGTTCGGTGTGGCCGCGGCGCACATCGTCGGCGGGCACCGGGATGTGGTGCGCCCGCTGCTGACCTGCGGCCTCGCGGACGAACCCAAGCGCGTCCTCCACGCCGTCTGGCACATGGTGAGCGTCGACCTCGTGCTCTCCGCAGCCGCCTTGGTGTATCTGGCGCTGGCGGACGACACGTCAGGGACCGCCCCGACGGCGTGGTTCGTGGCCGCGCACTTCGTGGCGTACGCAGCCGCCTTCCTCGTCGTCACGCTCTCGGTCGGCTGGCCGAAGCCCCTGCTCCGGTTGCCGCAGTGGATCCTTCTCCTGCCGGTCGCGATCCTGACCGTGGCGGGCGTCGCCTAGCGTCCGCCCGCGACGGGGGGTGGACGCCCGCCGACCTGCACGTGGCTACCGCGCCGGTGTCGGCGCTCGGGGTGCAGACGAGGGCGCTCGACGCGCCGAGTTCGCGATCGCCAGCCGCAGCAGCCCGGGGCCGTCCAGCAGCCGGACGGCGAGGATCGGGCCGTCCCGGCGCCACGTCCTGACCGCCTCGGCGGTCGCCTCCGCACCCGACCGCCAGAACCAGCCCAGGTCCCCCGGATGCAGGTGTGACGGCGCTCCGTCGTGCTGCCGCTCCCGCAGCACGCCCACCGCCTCGCCCAGCGCGTCGACTTCCTTGCTTGCCGCACACGATCGCCATGCGCCCGATCGCAATGCGCCCGATCCCCCACCACGCCACCCGTCCTCCGCACCCCGTGTCCGCGACCGTGCGGCGGAATCGGCTCCTCCCTGTGCCTCCTCGGTAACAGACGTACGAGAACGGCTTGTCGATGCCGTTCCGGGAGCAGACTCCGCTCGCCGGCGACGGCCGAAGACACGGTCTCGCACGGCCGACCACGGGGGGACATCACCATGAACACGCACGTCAGGCAGGACCGTCAGAGCCCCAGGGGCTGGAAGCCGTACGCCGTCGGGGCCGCCGTCGTCGCCGCGCTGCTCGCCTCCACCGCGTGCCGGCCCGCTGCCGACGACGGCGCCGGCACGGGCGGTGCCTCCGGTGCGCCGAGCACCCCGAGTGCGACGGGTTCGGCCACGCCCGGCGGCGCGGCGACGACGGCGACGCCCAGTGACGCCCCTCCGGCCACGACCGGTGCCACGCCCGGCAGCCCCGCCGCTCCCGCCGCCCTCGCCGCCTGTACCGTCGACGACCTCGCCGTGTCCGCCGTCAAGGAGCCCGCGGGCGGCAAGGAGAACAAGCACCTTCTCCTCACCGTCCAGAACTCCGGCGACGACACGTGCCTCCTCCACCACTACCCCTACGTACGCCTCGGGGCCGATGCCCGGACCACCGTGCCCGTGATCAAGGACAGCGACCCGGACCCCGGCAAGCCCGTCTCCCTCGCGCCTGGTGACGAGGCCCACGCCGCGCTGCTCGTCCGCGGGGGTGCCAGGGACGAGTACGAGGCGCGGAGCATCACCCTCACCCTCCAGGGCCGCGAGCCCGGCAGTCGCGCGGGCGGGCCGATCGACGTCCCCATGCCGGCCGACCCGCTGTACGCGGACGACGGCCAGCTCGTCACCTACTGGACGACCGCCTCCGGGCTCGCCCTGGACTTCATCACGTCCAGGTGAGCGGACGCCCCGCCGCACCCGCCCCGCCCCGTCCGCCGGGCAGAATGCCCCCATGACCGCCGAGGAACACCCCGAGCTGCTCCAGCGCTGGAACGCCACCCTGCTCGCCGCCCGCGCCGGCCACGAGGGCCCGGACCCCGCCCCGTACGGACGGAACCTGCTGTCCCGCTGGTCCGAGCCGCAGCGCCGCTACCACACGGTCGACCACCTACGGGCGGTCCTCGACCGCATCGACGAACTGACCGACCTGGGCGGGGAGGGCGGCGAGCTGGAACTCGTACGGCTGGCCGCCTGGTTCCACGACGCGGTCTACCGGCCCGACCGCTCGGAGAACGAGGAACGCTCGGCGGTCCTGGCCGAGAAGGCCCTCACCGAGGCGGGCCTGACGGCACACGAGGTGACGGAGGTCGCCCGCCTGGTCCGCCTCACGACCACGCACGACCCGTCCCCGGGCGACCTGAACGGCGAGACGCTCTGCGATGCGGACCTCGCGATCCTGGCGACCACCCCGGACACCTACCGGGGATACACGGAAGCGGTCCGCGAGGAGTACGCCTTCGTCCCCGACGACGCCTTCCGCACGGGCCGCGCGGCGATCCTCCGCCACCTCCTCGACCTCCCCCGGCTTTTCCGTACGCCGTACGGGGCGGCGGCCTGGGAGGGGAGGGCGCGGGAGAACCTGGAACGGGAACTCAAGGAGCTGACGGACATGTCCGATACGGGGCGGGGCGAGGCCAAACCGTAACGCGGAATCCTTCCTGCCGCCCGTAAGATCATTTCGTTTTGATCTGTATGTGAACTGGCGCCAGGAAAGAAAAGTACATGAAGCTGCGCAGGGCCCTCCCGATTCTCGCCGTACTACCGGCCCTCCTCGCGGCGACCGCGTGCAGTGGCGAATCCACGGGATCCCCCACCGAAAAACCGAAGGCGAGCGCGACACAGAGCGCCGACGAAAAGGAGGCCGCCGAGGCGAAGCGTCTCGGGGCATTCGACGCCAAGGCCCTCGAAAAGATCGCCATCACCGGAAGGACCGGGGGTTTCGACGCCAAGAAGATCGCCCGGACGGAGGTCGAGGCCGGCCGCGGCATGGAGGCCGACCAGAAGGCCTGCCAGCCCCTCGCCAGCCTCATCGGCGGATTCACGCACATGCCCGCGGTGAGCACGGTCCACCGCTCCCTCCAGCCCGGCGACGCGGCCAACGCGACCGTCGGCTCCATGTGGCTCGCCTCGCACTCGGAGGACGACGCCACCCGGGTCATGAAGGAACTCCGCAGGGCCGTCACCGAATGCCCCAAGGGTTTCAAGACCCTCGGTCTCACGTACGGCAAGGTCGAGAGCCTCCCGACACCGAAGCTCGGCGACGAGGCGGTCGGCTATCGGATCACCGGCGACATCGGCAAGCAGAAGGTGCCGATGACGTACACGGTGGTACGCAGCGGGGGCGTCGTCGCCGCGTTCTACGGGGTGAACATGCTGGACCCGAAGAAGGCGGCGATCCCGGAGCCGGTGATCAAGGCCCAGCTGGAGCGGATCGCGGACGCGGAGGGCTGACACCACCGCCGCGGAAATGGAGAGGGGCCGCCCCCAGTGCATCCGCACTGAGGACGGCCCCTTCTTCTTGACGGTCAGAAGACATTCCCCGATTCCGCCGGGAACTCCGGCGGCCAGGGCCCGTCGTACAAGGACTCCCGCTCACCCATCAGGGCGTACTCCGCCTCCCGCCAGTTCGGATGGGAGCTGACGACGAAGCTTTCGCCGTCCGGATCCAGCATCCAGGTGTATTCGGCGCTCTCCGCCGGAATGCCGTGCCGTTCACCGAGCACGGCGAACTCGGCCGCGGACGCCCGCCGAATGTGGATCCCGTTCCGGTAGATGGGCTTGAGGAACATCAGTTCCACATGCCCGAAGTAGACCTCGACCCGCGTCGTGGTCCGGTCCACCAGAGTGGCCTCACTGGCCAGGAAGAGCTGTCGGTGCGAGGGGAGGAAACCGGTGACTCTGAAGAGCCGGCCCTCCCGGATGAAATCCGTCATGCCCGCCCTCTCCTCATCAGTCGGCGACCGGCTGCCCGTTGGCGTACTTCCACCGCTCCGGATAGACCTGTACGACCTTGCCGTCCTTGTTGGTCATCCACCAGTCGATGGACTTCCAGCCGCGGTCGTCCACCCGGACGGACGACTTGAGCTTGGTCATCTCCCATGCCGTTCCGTTGCCGGCCTGCCGGACGGCCTCCCAGTCGCCGCGCTTGATCCCCTCCCCTCTCTGGAGGAGCAGATTCAGCGCCTCGTCCGCGTTCGTGGCCCCTGGGACACCGTCCAGGGACACCGAGATCCGCACCGTGCGGTTGGACACCGCGTACTCCACTCCCACCGTCCAGATCGGGCGTACTCCCATCCCCATGTCGTCCGGCAGAAGGGTGCCGTATTCCTGGTTGTTGAAGGTGCGTCCCCCGACGACGCCCCTCAGATCATCCGAGTGGGGGTTGATCCCGAGGATGATGTGATCGCCGTCCTTGACGATGTCCTTGAGGATCTCCCGGCACTTCTCGATCAGCTCGTCGTTGCCCGACGAGGCCGAGAAGGAGGCAGCAGCCTTGAAGCCGGCGGCCCCGAAGGTCGCGGCGTCCGCCGCCTTGCACGCCTCGCCGGCGGCCCGGAAGACGCGGCTCAGGATGCCCTGGATGGCCACCTCGGTCAGACCGATGGTGCGCAGCGCCCGATAGGCGTCCATGAACCCGACGCCCATCCTGAGGGAGGCGTCCAGCGCGGCCACCGCGGCCTTGGCCGACCTGAAGATCGGACCCGCGACGAACCAGCTGGCCGCCCAGGCGCAGTCGCCCCAGCTGCCACCGGAGAGACCCGGCGTGATCAGCTTCGCGCAGCCGATGAAGTCCCCGAGAAGGACGTCGATCGGGTCGATGCCCGAGTTGAACTCCAGCATCGTCAGCGTGTGGCTGAGCCGCTTGGTCACGGGCTCCGACACGTCGGTCTTGAGGAAGATCGTGTCCTTCTGGGGGCAACTGCCCGTGGTGGTCGCGTACGACTCCCACGGCGCCGCGCACATGTAGACGTCCGCGTACGACCTGTACGTGACGTCCGCCGTGATCGTGCAGGTTCCGACGTGAATGAAGGGGTTGCAGTTGTCCTTGACGACGTTCTTCGGGTCGCCGATGTACTCGATGTGGTCGAGAACCGCCCACACGTCGCCGACCCCGGTGGTGACACCCTGCGAGATCTGCTCGCTGTTGCCGCTCTTCTCCGTGCGGTCCGCGGCCTCCTGGGCCTCGGTCGCCGCGTCCCGCGCGCCTTCGGCGGCCTTCTCCGCCGCCGTCGCGTCCTCCTCCGCCTTGGTGGCGGTGGCACGGGCGCTCGCCGCGTCCTCCTCGGCCTTTGCGGCCGCGGCACGGGCGGATGCGGCGTTCTTCTCCGCCTCGGTCGCCGCCGCGTCCGCCGCACCGGCGTCGGCCGCCGCGTCCATCGCCGCCGAAGACGCCTTCAGGGCGTCCTCGCCGGCCGACTTGGCGTAGCCGTCGGCACGGCCCGCTGACGCCTGGGCCTCCTTGGCGTCCTTCGCGGCCTGGGCGGCCGACTCCTGGGCGCGCTGGTAGGCCTTGGCCGCGCGCGACGCGTCGGTCGCCGCCGCCGCGGAGGCCTGCGCCGCGAGCTTCATGTCCGCGGCGGCCTGTTCGGCCAGGGCTTTCGCCTCGGCGGCGAACCCTTCGGCCTGCTGGGCCTTGGCGGCGGCCGCAGCGGCCTGCTGCTGAGCGATCGTCAGCGACTGCTGGCCGGTGAGCACCGCGAACGCGGCGGAGCTGTCGGCCTCCTGGAACGGACCGCCGAGCGAGATCGCCTCGTTCGCCGGCTTGAGCACAGCGGCCGCGGAGTCACGGGCCGCGAGCGAGGACTGTACGGCCGCGAGCGCCTTACCCGCGGTGGTCGCCGCCCAGGACGCGGTCTGCGCGGCCTCGGAACGGGCGGCAGCCGCCTCCGTCTTGGCGGTCTTCGCCGCCGCGGAGGCCTTCTCCGACTGCTCCTTGGCGCCCTTGGCGTCGGCCGCCGCCGCCTGCGAGGCGTCGATGGCCTCGGCCGCGGCCGCGTGGGCCGCCGCCGCGGAAGCGGCCGCGACCCAGTAGGCCGCCATGGCGCTGTCCGCCGCCGCCTTCGCGCGGGACGCGGCGCCCTGCGCCTTGGTGGCCGCCTCACGGGCGTTGACGGCGGCGGCGGTGGCCGCGTCCGCCGACGCGCGGGCGGCGGTGGCCGCCGTGGTCGCCGTGTTGGCGGCCGACCGGGCGTCGGTGGCGGCGGTACGGGAGGCGGTGGCCGCGTCCGTACCCTCGTCGGCGTCGGCCTTGGCCTCGAAGGCCGCTGCCTTCGCGTTCAGCGAGTCCCGCCGCAGCTCGGCCTCAAGGGCCCTGTCGCGGGCGGCGACCGCGTCGCGCTCCGACTGCTCGGCGACACCCCGCTTGGCCGAGGCCGTGGTTCCCGCCGCCTCGGCCGAGGTGCGGGCCTCACTCGCGATCCGGCCTTGGGCCAGGGCGTCGGCCTCGTGGCCCTTGGCCTTGTCCCGCTCGCGCTCGGCGGTGGCCCGGTAGGCCGCCGCGTTGGCGCGCTCCAACTCGGCGATGGCGCGCTGCGACTGCGAGATCGCCGCGGCCTTGCGGGCTTCCTCCTCTTCCGCCAGTGCGGTTTCCTTGGCCTTCCTGGCCTTCTCGGCGTTCGCCGCGGCCGAAGCCGCGTACGCGTCGGCGCTGTCCGCCGCGGCCTTCGCCTGGGCGGCGGCCTCCTGGGCGGCGATGCGGCGGAACTCGGTGTTCACCGCGTGTGCCTGGGTCTGCGCCAGGGCGAACAGCGTCTGCGACGTCGACACCGTGGCGTTGGCCGCGTTCAGGGCCGTCTCCGTCGCCTTCGCGGCGGCCGTGGCAGCCGCGCCCGAGGCACGGGCGACCTGGACCGACTGCTGGGCGTACATCAGGCCGCGACCGCGCGGCACCTCGGCCGCGTCCGCGATCGTCCACGCCTGCTGCTGCGCGGTCACCGCGCGCTGGGCGGCGGCGGTGGCCAGACCGGCCTGCTCCTGGGCCGTGGTGACGAGCGTCCGGACCTTGCCGCGGGCCTTCTCCAGGTCGGACTTCGCCTGGTCGAAGAGGGCCTGCTTCGGCTTGAGGATGTGGTCCGGGTCGGCCGCGAGCTTGTCGTGCCAGTACTTCTGCCAGCGAAGGATCTGGTCGGCGAGCCACGCCTGGCCGATGGCCTCGATCATGTTGTCGGTGGCGGCCTTCGTCGCCGCGGCGGCGTCGGCCTCCGCCCGCATGATGATCGCGCGCTGCGTGTTCTGCCCGGCGTACTCCGTCTCCCACTCGGCCGAGGCCTGGGAGACGACGTCACTGAGGGCGTTGCGCGGGTCGACCGGGTCACCGTGGTTGCACGTGGCCCAGGCCTGCTTGAGGTCCTCGACCTCGACACGGAACTCGGGGGTGCCCTCGGTGACCTTCCTGGCGGGGAAGCCGCCGTGCCGCAGATAGGTGGCGATGTCCGCGGAGGTCGTACCGCCGAAGAACTGGTTGTTCGTCGTACTGGCCGACCGCAGCATGGAGTCCGCCGCGAAGTCGTGCCAGTCGTCCTCGCCCCGGTTCTGGTCGGTGATCTCCCGGGCCTTGGCCAGCGACTCGGCACTCGGGTTGGTGTGCCCGTCCCAGCCGAGACGCGTCGACAACTTCGGCTGCGAGGCGTGGGTGAACGCCATGATCTCCGCACCGAACTGCGGTGCGTGCAGCGTGATCCCGTCGTCGAACGAGCTCATCGCGTACGGCCGGTTGGCGTCCTCCAGGATCGCCTTACGGGCCGCGATGGCGTCCACGTACTCGTACGCGGCCTTCTTGTCCTGGGAAGTGGCCTGCCCGAGGGGCATCAGCTGGAGCCAGGAGAGGTCGCCGACGACCGCGTGCAGCTGCGCGTTGTTCCCGGTCAGGCCGTCGATGGCGACCGCCTTCGTCCTGGCGCCGCCCGCGTGCAGGGCGACGCCGGTGATGCAGCGCTCCAGACGCGGGGTGGAGCGGACGCCACTGATGACGGACGTCAGCTCGTTGAGCCGGCGCAGGGCGTCGTCGGCGGCGTTGAAGATCGTCCGCATGCCGTCGGAGACCTTCTCGATCGCCACCGCGAGCGCGGGGACACGACCCACGATCACGGACGACGAGGGGATGTCGACCAGTGCCCAGAGGCAGTCGTCGACGTCCCGCGCGGCCAGGCAGTCCTTGACCTTCGCGGCGTCGAGCTGTTCGAAGAGGATCTGTCCGCCGTTGGCGGCGGCCCACTCGACGACGTTCACGGAGACGGCCGCGAGGCCCTTCCGGTAGTCGTCGACGCAGGTCTGGCCGCAGGCGTCGAGGAGGATCCGCTCCTCGCGGTCCCCGAGCGCGGGCCAGTTGCTCGCGCCGCCCTTGATGGGCGTGGTGCCCTTCTCAAGGGCCTCCTGGTGCGCGGCCTCGTTCTTCTCGCGCTGCTGCCTCTCGGCCTCCTTGGCGGCCTCTTCGGCGGCGGAGCTGTCGCCCGCCGCGTCGGACGCCTTGTCCTCGGCGTCCTTGGCGTCCTTCTCGGAGTCGGCCGCCTTCCTGGCGGCTTCGAGGGCCGCTTCGGCGGACCGGCCGGCCTTCTCGTTCGCCTCGGCCGCGTGCCGCTCGGCGGCGGTCGCCTCCCGGTCGGCCTCGGCGGCGATACCGCTCACCGCGCCGGCGGTGGTCCGGGCGCTCAGGGCGTCCTTCCCGGACTGCTCGGCGTGGCCGGCGGCGGCGTCGGAGGCGGCCTTCGCGCCCTGCCGGGCGTCGGAGGCCTGGGTGGCGGACGCCTGGGCCCGGGTCGTCGCCTCGACGGCACGCACCGAATCGCTCGCGGCGCGGGCGGCGGCCTCGGCGGCGAGCTTCGCGTCACCGGTGGCCTGCGCGGCGGTCTGCTGCGCGGACTCCGCGGCGGCGGCCGCAGCGGTGGCCTTGGCCTCGGCGGCGGCGGCCTGCTGCTCGGCGGCCGTCTTCGACGACTGCCCGACCAGTACGGCGAACGCGGCCGCGCTGTCCTTCTCCTGGTACGGGCTGCCGAGGGCGACGGCCTCGGCGGCGGAGGTGATCGCCGCCTTGGACGCGTCCCGGGCGGCGAGCGCGGCCTGGGCTGCGGCATGGGCACGGCCGACGACGGTCGCGGCCGACTTCACCGCCTCGGCGGCGCTCGTCCCGGCCGCGTCCGACTCGTGCCGGGCCTTCTTGGCCAGCTCGGTCGCGTTCTCCGAGGCCGTCGCCGCGTGGTCGGCGCGGATCGCGGCGTCCTGCGACGCGTCGAGGGCGGTGGCCGCGGCGGCGTGTGCCGAGGAAGCCTCGCCCAGCGAGGCGTAGTAGGCGGACCAGGCCGTGGCGGCACTGGTCTTGGCGCGCTCGGCGGCGCCCTCCGCCCTGGTGGCGGCGGTGCGGGCGCCGACCGCGGCGGTGGTCGCCTGGTCGGCGGCGGTCTGCGCGGCGGCCGCGGCCTGGACGGCCTCGTTCGCCGCCGTACGGGCGGCGGTGGCCGCTGCCCGCGTCTCGGCGGCGGCGGCGCTGCCCGCGGCGGCGGTCGCGGCGGCTTCGAGCGCGGCGGCGCGGGCCGCGGTGGCCTGCTTCGCCCTGAGTGCGGCTGTCGCCTTCTCGCGCGCGGTCTGCGCGGCCTTCGCCTTCTCGTCGGCGAGCTTCCGCTTCGCCGTGGCGTCGGCGGTCGCCGTGTCGGCAGCCGTTCCCGCGCTCGTGGCGGTGGTCTGCTGCGTGGCGGCCTTCTCCTCGGCCGCCTCGGCCTTGGCCCGCTCGGTGGCGGCCTTGGTGCGGGAGGCGACGGCGGTGGCCTTCTCCGCCTCCGCCTTGGCACGCTCGGAAGCGGCCGTGGCGGCGGCGGTCCTCGCCTTGTCGCGCTTCTCCTCGGCCGTCGTACGGGCGGCCTTCGCGGTGTTCGCGCTCTCCGCGGCGGCCGTGGCGTTGGCCACGGCGCTGTCGGCGGCGGCCTTCGCCTGGGCGGCGGCCTCCTCGGCGGCGACCCGGCGGAACTCCGTGGTGAGCGCAGCCGACTCGGTCTTCGCCTTGGCGAGGAGCGCGTCGCTGGTGGCGGCGGTGGCGTTGGCGGCGGCGAGCGCGGTCTCCGTCGCCTTCGCGGCGGCCGTTGCGGCGGCCGCCGAGGCACGGGCGACCTGCACCGACTGCTGGGCGTACATCAGACCCCGGCCACGCGGCACGTGCGTCGTGTCGGCGGCGGCCCACGCCTGCTGCTGCGCCGTCGTCGCCCGCTGGGCGGCGGCGGTGGCCTTGGCCGCCTGTCCCTTCGCCGAGGTGGCGAGGGCGGCGATGTCGGCGCGGTGACGGGCGAGGTCCGTCGTGGCCCGGTCGTAGTCGGCCTGGGTGGGCCGGCCCGGGTAGTCGGGCGTCCTGGCCAGCGTGTCCTGCCAGCCCTTGCGCCAGCGCAGGAGCTGCTCGGCGAGCCACGCCTTACCCAGGGCCTCGACGAGGTCGTCGGTGGCCTCGCGGGTGGCCGCGGAGGCCTCGGCCTCCGCGCGCATGATCGCGGCGCGCTGTTCCGCCTGACCGGTGTACTCCAGCTCCCATTCGATCATCGCGGCCATGACGAGCTCGTTGAGCCTGCGCGACGGGTCGTACGGGTTCGCGTAGTCACAGGCCGCCCAGGCCTGCTTGAGGTCCTCGACCTCGACGCGGTACTCGGGCGAGTCCTTGACGGGCGACACGGTCGGGAAGCCGCCACGCTTCAGGTAGGCCGCGATGTCGGTGGAGGTCCTGGAGCTCCAGCCGACCTGGCTGTCGCTGAGCATGCTCCTGGACGCCCAGTCGTGCCACTCGTCCTTGCCGCGGTTCTCCTCGGCGATGACGCGGGCGCGGGCGAGGGCCTCGGGGCTGGCCTTGCTGAGGGTGTCGTCGTCGAGGTGCTTGGCGAGTTCACGCTGGGTGCCGATGGTGAAGTTCCAGACGGCGTCGCCGAACTTCGGCGCCAGCCAGTCCAGCGGCTGGTCCCCGACGTGGTTCCTGGCGTAGACCTGGTTGGCGAGCGACAGCGCCTCGTCCCGGTCCCGGACGGCGTTGGCGTAGACGCCCCCGGCGTCCTCGTCGGCGTCGGCGGCGACGTCCAGGGGGCTGTCGAGCCACCAGTCGAGGTCCTCGCCGAGGACCGTGTCGAGCTCGCCCTCGGTTCCGGCCAGGCCCTCGATGGCCTTGGCCTTCATCAGGGGGCCGCCGATGCGCAGCGCCTGCGCGCCCCTGCAGCGGTCGAGGCGCCGGTCGGCGCCGATGCTGTTGCGGTACTGGGTGAGGTCGTCCTGTTCGGGCTCGGTCGCGGCGGCGACGGGTGAGCTGTGGATCATGCCGACCAGGACGGCGGAGGCCGTCATGAAGGCGGTGGTCGCGGTCACCCTGTTCAGGGCCGACCGGAGGCGACGCCGGCGTCTGCCGACGTCTCTGGGCAATGACATGTTCTGCCTTGGAATCTCGCTATCGTCCGGCAGCACGAATAAACATGGGCATGACAGGTAGCGGCTCGCCGGCCGGATGCGATCTCCGGGCACGACGGATGCCGGCACGCTCGCCCCCCACGAACCGGCGCTGCCGCTTACGTCGTGACAATGTCACGTACGAACCCACAAATGAAGATCAAATAAACCTCGCCAAGAGCGCATATCAGCCTGGTCCGGAATAAAACGACCACGAGTTGATCATCTTGTTACCGCGCGTAAAGGGCCGGGCGGAGCGGGCTCCCTCTCGCATCACGAGAAAAACCGGAACCCCGGAATGACAGCAACAAATCCACCGTTGACCCATGTCATGCCGTCTTCCCCCGCCGAGCCCGCCGCACCCGCCGCACCCGCCGCACCCGCCGCACCCGCCGCACCCGCCGCACCCGCCGCGGCGACCGCGTCCCCCGCCCCCGGCGCCCGCATGCCCCTGGCCGTCTACATCCTCGGCCTCTCCGTCTTCGCGCTCGGCACGAGCGAGTTCATGCTGTCCGGGCTGCTGCCGGCCATCGCGGAGGACATGAACGTCTCCATCCCCCGCGCCGGCCTCCTCATCTCGGCCTTCGCGATCGGCATGGTCGTCGGCGCGCCGCTCCTCGCGGTGGCGACCCTGAGGCTCCCCCGCAAGACCACCCTGATCGCCCTGATCACCGTCTTCGGCCTGGGCCAGATAGCGGGCGCGCTGGCCCCCACCTACGCGATCCTCTTCGCCTCCCGCGTCATCAGTGCCCTCGCCTGCGCGGGCTTCTGGGCGGTCGGCGCCGCGGTCGCCATCGCGATGGTCCCGGTGGGCTCACGCGCCCGCGCCATGGCGGTCATGATCGGCGGCCTGTCCATCGCGAACGTCCTGGGCGTCCCGGCGGGCGCGTTCCTCGGCGAGCACCTCGGCTGGCGCTCCGCGTTCTGGGCGGTCGGCGCGGCCTCGGCCGTCGCGCTGATCGGCGTGGCGACCCGTATCCCGCACCTCCCCCTCCCCGAGACGAAGCCCCGGCTCAAGCGGGAACTCGGCATCTACCGCGACCGTCAGGTCCTCCTCTCGATCGTGGTCACCGCGCTCGCGGCGGGCGGCGTCTTCTGCGCCTTCTCCTACCTGGCCCCGCTCCTCACCGACGTCTCCGGCCTCGACAAGGGCTGGGTCTCGGGCGTCCTCGGGCTCTTCGGCATCGGCGCCGTCGTCGGTACGGTGATCGGCGGCCGCGTCGCCGACGCCCACCTCTTCGGCGTGATGCTCACCGGCATCGCCGCCTCCACCGTCTTCCTCGTGGCCCTGGCCCTCTTCGCGACGAGCCCGACCGCGACGATCGTCCTCGCCTTCCTGCTCGGCGTCTCCGCCTTCTTCACGGCCCCGGCCCTCAACGCCCGCATGTTCAACGTCGCCGGCACCGCCCCCACCCTCGCCGGCGCCACCACCACCGCCGCCTTCAACCTCGGCAACACGGGCGGCCCCTGGCTGGGCGGTACCGTCATCGACGCCGGTCTCGGCTTCGCCTCCACGGCCTGGGCGGGCGCGGCGATGACGGCCCTGGGCCTCGGGACGGCGGCGGTGGCCCTCAAGCTCCACAGGTCGCCGTCGCGGGTGGTCACGTCGGGCGCCCCCCGGACCGAGAAGGCCGTGTCACGGTCCCGCTGAATTCCGGTGCGTACGGGGCCGTCCCCGTCCTACTGTGGCGTGGTGACGACTCGGATGATCATCCTCAACGGCGCCTCGAGCTCGGGGAAGTCCGGCATCGTCCGGTGCCTCCAGTCCCTGCTGCCGGACCTCTGGCTGGCGTTCGGCTGTGACTCCTTCGTCGACGCCCTGCCCGCGAAGGCGCAGACGTCCGACGGCGGGATCGTCGTCGACGCGGACGGCGGGGTCACCGTCGGGGAGGACTTCCGGAGACTGGAGGCGGCCTGGACGGAGGGCATCGTGACGATGGCCCGCGCGGGCGCCGGGATCATCGTCGACGACGTCTTCCTCGGCGGCGCGGCCTCCCAGCAGCGCTGGCGGAAGGCCCTCGGCGACCTGCCCGCCCTGTGGGTCGGCGTCCACTGCGACCCGGCCGTCGCGGCCGGCCGGGAGATCGCCCGGGGGGACCGCACGCCCGGCATGGCGGCGCGGCAGGCCCTGGTGGTGCACGATGGCGTGGAGTACGACCTGCGGGTCGACACCACGCACACGGAGTCCCTGGAGTGCGCGCGCACGATCACCGCCCGGCTGGGCTGACCCGGCGACCGGACTGCGCCATGCCGACCCGGCTGACCCGCACCCGGCTCGATCCTGGCGACCCGGCCGACCCGGCCGACCCGGCCGACCCGGCCGACCCGGCTGACCCGGCTGACCCGCACCCGGCTTCGTCCTGGCGACCCGGCCGAACCCGCCACCGGTCTACGAAGCCGGTCGCCCCTTCGGCCTCCGCAGGCCCGCCTTCGTGAGGCGGCGCAGCAGTTCCTTGGAGCCGACCTCGACCGCGCCGCCCGCCACGGCGTCCGCGTAGCGGTCGGAGGGGATGTCGTAGTGATCGCGCTCGAAGGCGCGGGGCGGGGCGCCGATCGAGGCGGCGAAGGTGTGCAGTTCCTCGAAGGAGACGTCGCTGACCAGGTGCGACCACATGCGGCCGTGGCCCGGCCAGGTCGGCGGGTCGATGTAGAGCGTCATGCCCGGACCACCTTCACCTCGCGCCGCCCGCTGAAGCCGGCCCACCCCGTCACCCCTCGCCGCCCATTCACCTCAGGCCCCCCACCGGCGCGACCACCACACCCTGTTCGGAGCAGACCCAGTGCGGGTCCGGGCCCAGTTCCGGTTCGACGTCCAGGGCGTGGGGGTCGCCCGTGGAGCAGACCGGGCAGAGGGGCCAGCGACCGTGCCGTTCGAGCAGGGCGTCCTGGACGTCCTGGGCGACGAGGCCCGCGACGTACGCCACGCCCTCGGGCCACTGCTCGACCCACCAGCGGCGGTGGGTCACCGAGTCCTCCACCATCGACACGACCTCGGCGGCGGCGACCTCCCGGGCCGCGAGGTCGGCCAGTACCAGCGCGCGAGCGGCGTGCAGCGCCTGCTCCACGGGGTCGATGTCGTCCATGCAGTCATTGTCACCCGACACGCGGAGACCGTGCGAAGCCGTCGGGAGAGGTGAGGGTCGTCGAAGCGGGGGTCTTCGAGACCGGGGTCTTGTCGACCCGCCCACCCGAAAGTATCTTTCAGATGTGAACAATGTAGTGAAGGAAAGTTTCATGAACGACGCGCCGCCCGCCCCCGCGGCCCTCGCGGCCAAGGTGCGGACCCTCGCGCCGTCCATGACCCGCTCCATGCAGCGGGTCGCCGAGGCCGTCGCTGGAGACCCGGCCGGCTGCGCCGCGCTCACGGTCACCGGCCTCGCCGAGCTCACCGGCACCAGCGAGGCGACCGTCGTCCGCACCGCCCGCATCCTCGGCTACCCCGGCTACCGCGACCTGCGCCTCGCCCTCGCCGGGCTCGCCGCCCAGCAGCAGTCCGGCCGCGCGCCCGCCGTCACCGCCGACATCACCGTCGACGATCCCGTCGCCGATGTCGTCGCCAAGCTGGCCCACGACGAGCAGCAGACCCTCGCCGACACCGCCGCCGGACTCGACACCGTCCAGCTCGGCGCCGCCGTCGCCGCCCTCGCCGCCGCGCGCCGCATCGACATCTACGGCATCGGCGCCTCCGGTCTCGTCGCCCAGGACCTCGGCCAGAAACTCCTCCGCATCGGCCTCATCGCGCACGCCCACAACGATCCGCACCTCGCCGTCACCAACGCCGTGCAGCTCCGCTCCGGCGACGTGGCCATCGCCATCACCCACTCCGGTTCCACCGGCGACGTCATAGAACCGCTGCGGGTCGCCTTCGACCACGGCGCCACCACGGTCGCGATCACCGGCCGGCCGGACGGACCCGTCACGCAGTACGCCGACCACATCCTCACCACCTCCACCGCCCGCGAGAGCGAACTGCGCCCCGCGGCCATGTCGTCCCGGACCAGCCAACTCCTGGTCGTGGACTGCCTGTTCACCTGCGTCACCCAGCGGACGTACGAGACGGCCGCCCCTGCCCTCGCCGCCTCGTACGAAGCACTCGCCCACCGCCACTCCCCCCGCACCCGCTGACGGAGCACCGCACGACTCCGACAGCGCCGACGACCACAGCCCCGAAAGAGCCGCACGTGTCTGCTACCTACTCCGAACTCCGCGCCCAGCTCGCCACCCTCACCACCGAGGCCTTCCGCCCCGAGCTCGCCGAGATCGACAAGCTCCCCACCGCCGAGCTCGCCGCGCTCATGAACGACGAGGACAAGACCGTCCCCGCCGCCGTCGCCAGGCAGCTCCCCGCCATCGCCGCCGCCATCGACGCCACCGCCGAGCGCATGGCCCGCGGCGGACGTCTCCTCTACCTGGGCGCCGGCACCGCCGGACGCCTCGGCGTCCTCGACGCCAGCGAGTGCCCGCCCACCTTCAACACCGACCCGTCCCAGGTCGTCGGCCTCATCGCGGGCGGCCCGTCCGCGATGGTCAAGGCCGTCGAAGGCGCCGAGGACTCGAAGGAACTCGCGGCGGAGGACCTCACCGCGCTCGGCGTCACCGCCGACGACACCGTCGTCGGCATCTCCGCCTCCGGCCGCACCCCGTACGCCATCGGCGCCGTCGAGCACGCCCGCGCCCTCGGCGCCCTCACCATCGGCCTGTCCTGCAACGCGGACAGCGCGCTCGCCGCCGCCGCCGAGCACGGCATCGAGGTCGTCCCCGGCCCCGAGCTGCTCACCGGCTCGACCCGGCTCAAGGCGGGCACGGCCCAGAAGCTCGTCCTCAACATGATCTCGACGATCACGATGATCCGGCTCGGCAAGACCTACGGAAACCTGATGGTCGACGTCCGCGCCTCCAACGACAAGCTCCAGGCCCGCTCCCGCCGGATCGTCGCCCTCGCCACCGGCGCCCCGGACGAGCAGATCGAGACCGCGCTCGCCGCCGCCGACGGAGAGGTGAAGAACGCGATCCTCATGATCCTCGCCGACATCGACGCCCCCACGGCCACCCGCCGGCTGCGGGACTCCCAGGGCCACCTGCGCGCGGCGCTGCACGCGACCGGGCCCACCCCGTGACTCCCACCCGGCAAGGCCGCGTCCTCGGCCCGGAGCCGCGAAGCGCCGGAGTTCGCCTCGTCTCCGGGGGTGAGGTCAGGCACCTCGCCCGGCCGGGCACCCGTCAACGACAGAGGACGTCCTCGCCCGGCCGCGCCCCCTCCGTCAGGAAGCGGGTCACCGCCCGGTCGCCGCACGCGTTCCCGTTGCCCAGATAGACCCCGTGCCCGCCCTGGTCGACGGTGACGAGCCGCGCCCGCTCGCCGAGCGCCGCCCGCATCCGCAGCCCCATGGAGTACGGCGTCGCCGGGTCCCGCAGGTTCTGGATCATCAGGATGTTCGACGGCCCGCGGCCGGTGACGCGGACGGGCTTCTCCCCGGACCCGCCCTTCCAGAAGGAGCAGGGCGTGATGTTCGCCGGCATCCCCGCCGTCAGCGGATTCCGCGCCCGGTCCACCGCTACGGCCCGCTCGTACGCCGGTACGGACGCGGGCCAGTCCACGTCGTTGCAGACCACGCCCATCGTGATCGCCGCCGCTTCGTCGGGCATCGCGCCCGAGAGCTCCCGCGGCAGCACCGGCTCGCCCGCCGGGTCGAGCGCCTCCGTCACGAGCCGCGCGAAGGACGGGAAGGCCGCGTCGGAGTAGAGCGCGAGCTGGAACGCCTGGAGCAGCACGGTCCCCGTCAGCATCGCCCCCGGCGTGGTCGTGGGGAGCGGTTCCCGGTCGAGCCGGGCGGCCAGGTCGAGGACGACCCGCCGTACGTCCCCGGGCCGCTCCGCGAGCCGCAGCCCTTCCGCCGCCCGGTCAGGGTGCGCCGCCCAGGCCGCGAAGTCCGGCAGCCGGTCCTCGGCGCCCCGCGCCATGCCTTCCAGCCAGCCCCGGGCGACCCGCCGCGGATCCGGGTCGCTGCTGCTGTCGAGGACCCAGCGGTCGGTGCGCCCGGGGTACCTCTCGGCGTACGCGGCCGCCACGTACGTCCCGTACGAGACGCTCCACGCCGACAGCTTCCGCTCACCGAGCGCCTGCCGCAGCCGTTCCAGGTCACGCACCTGGTTGGCCGTGGTCAGCCCGCGCAGCATGGCACCGCCGTTGCGGGAGCACGCCTCCGCGATCCGCTTCGCCCGGGTCACGTTGTCGTCGATCCGGCCGCCGCCGCCCGGCCAGGACCGCAGGGTCACCGTCCACCGGTCCTCCTCGGCGAGCCCGCACCGCGCCTTCGCGGACCCGCCGGTCCCGCGCGGATCGAAGGCCACCAGGTCGTACGCCCCGTCCATCTCCTCCGCCAGCGCGGCCCCCTTCTGCGCGAGCCGCTGCACCCCGGAACTCCCGGGCCCGCCCGGGATCACCATCAGCGTCCCGCGCCGCGCCTCCGGCCGCCCGGCGGTGAGCCGGGAGACGACGAGACCGATCTGCTCACCGCCGGGATCCGCGTAGTCGAGGGGTACGGAGAGGGTGGCGCACCGCTGCCCGGGCAGCGGCTTCACGGCGGGGTCGCAGTCCCCCCACTCCAGCCCGGCCGCGACGGCCGGGGCGGCACCTCCCCCGCCGAGGGTGACACCGGCGACGGCGGCGACGGAAAGGGCGAGCAGCAGGGCCTGACGTCCACGGTTCGTTGTCATACCCCCAGCCTCCCGAACCCCCGGCCCCCACCCCATCCGGCAGGCACGCCACCCGGGGTGGGGCCAACCCCCGCCCGACGGGGCCGGGTCGCCCGAGGTCCCCCCCGTCAGCCGTGGACAGGCCGCATCGTCCGCAGATGCCCCGCCAGCCGGTCGAACTGCTCCCGCACCCCCGCCTCCATCCCCGCCGCCAGCGCCTGGTCCCTGATCTCGTTCGACGGCCACACGGAGGTGCTGGTCAGGGCCGTGCCGCCGTCCGGGGTCGCGTCGAAGGTGAGGGTCACCCGGACCGGATCCGCGTCCGGCATCTGCTCGAAGACCTCCGTGTAGTCGAGCCGTTCGGCCGGGACGATCTCCTCGTACGTGCCGGAGAAGACGATCTCCTGGCCCTCCGGTGTGCTCTGGCCCCAGCGCCACGCGCCGCCGACCCTCAGGTCGATGTCGACGACCGACGTGGTCAGCGCGGACACGCCGTACCACGCGCGCACGTGCTCGGGACGGGTCCACGCCTCCCAGAGCAGGCCCGGCGGGGCGTCGAAGGTCCGGGTGATGACCAGCTCGCGGTCGGCCGGCGTCGTCAGCAGGGTGACCATCGTGGTCTCCCTTCACGAGAGGGGCCATTCCAGGATCACCCCGGCACCGAGGTAAGGCGAGCCCCGCGCAACACCGCAGTCCCCGCACGACGCCGAGGTCCCGTACGACGCCCCGGTCCCGTACGGCCCCGAAGTCCCGTACAGCCGGGGTCCTGGACAACGCCCGAGGGCGGCACCCCCTGGGGGTGCCGCCCTCGTTCTGATCTTCGCTTCCTCGCGTCAGCTCGCGCGTTCAGCGATGAACCACCGATCCCGGAGGATCAGAAGTCCATGTCACCGCCCGGCATGCCGCCGCCGGCCGGCGCGGACGCCTTCTCCGGCTTGTCGGCGATGACGGCCTCGGTGGTGAGGAACAGCGCGGCGATCGACGCGGCGTTCTGCAGCGCGGAGCGCGTGACCTTCGCCGGGTCGATGATGCCCTCGGCGATGAGGTCGACGTACTCGTTGGTCGCGGCGTTCAGGCCGTGGCCGACGGGCAGGTTGCGGACCTTCTCCGCCACGACGCCGCCCTCGAGGCCGGCGTTGATCGCGATCTGCTTCAGCGGGGCCTCGAGGGCCAGCTTCACGATGTTCGCGCCCGTGGCCTCGTCACCCGTGAGGTCCGCCTCGAGCTTCTCGAAGACCGAGGAGGCCTGGAGCAGGGCCACGCCACCGCCGGCGACGATGCCCTCCTCGACGGCCGCCTTCGCGTTGCGAACGGCGTCCTCGATGCGGTGCTTGCGCTCCTTGAGCTCGACCTCGGTCGCGGCGCCGGCCTTGATGACGGCCACGCCGCCGGCCAGCTTCGCGAGGCGCTCCTGGAGCTTCTCGCGGTCGTAGTCCGAGTCGCTGTTCTCGATCTCGGCGCGGATCTGGTTCACGCGACCGGCGACCTGCTCGCTGTCACCGGCACCGTCGACGATGGTGGTCTCGTCCTTGGTGATGACGACCTTGCGGGCGCGGCCCAGCAGGTCGAGGCCCGCGTTCTCCAGCTTCAGGCCGACCTCCTCGGAGATGACCGTGCCGCCGGTGAGGATGGCGATGTCGTTCAGCATGGCCTTGCGACGGTCGCCGAAGCCCGGGGCCTTGACCGCGACGGACTTGAAGGTGCCGCGGATCTTGTTGACGACCAGGGTCGACAGGGCCTCGCCCTCGACGTCCTCGGCGATGATCAGCAGGGGCTTGCCCGACTGCATGACCTTCTCCAGGAGCGGGAGCAGGTCCTTCACGGAGGAGATCTTGGAGTTGACGATGAGGAGGTACGGGTCGTCGAGGGACGACTCCATGCGCTCCATGTCGGTGGCGAAGTACGCCGAGATGTAGCCCTTGTCGAAGCGCATGCCCTCGGTGAGCTCGAGCTCGAGCCCGAAGGTCTGCGACTCCTCGACGGTGATGACGCCTTCCTTGCCGACCTTGTCCATCGCCTCGGCGATGAGCTCGCCGATCTGGGTGTCGGCGGCGGAGATGGAGGCCGTCGAAGCGATCTGCTCCTTGGTCTCGACATCCTTCGCCTGCTCGAGGAGGGCGCCGGAGACGGCCTCGACGGCCTTCTCGATGCCGCGCTTGAGGGCCATGGGGTTGGCACCGGCGGCGACGTTGCGGAGGCCCTCGCGGACGAGCGCCTGGGCGAGAACGGTGGCGGTGGTCGTACCGTCGCCGGCGACGTCGTCCGTCTTCTTGGCGACTTCCTTGACCAGCTCGGCGCCGATCTTCTCGTACGGGTCCTCGAGCTCGATCTCCTTGGCGATGGAGACACCGTCGTTGGTGATCGTGGGGGCGCCCCACTTCTTCTCGAGGACGACGTTGCGACCCTTGGGGCCGAGGGTGACCTTGACGGCGTCAGCGAGCTGGTTCATGCCGCGCTCGAGACCGCGCCGGGCCTCCTCGTCGAACGCGATGATCTTGGCCATGTGAAGTGGTCCTCCCGGACATGGGGTGGATAACGCTCCAGGACCGCGCCGACGCCCGCGACGGACGGCCTCCGCAACTCCGCGTGGTTCCTTGCCCCACCCGGCCGGCGACCTCGTCATGCCCGATCCTCGTAGCACTCTCACCTGCCGAGTGCTAACGCCAATGATTAGCACTCGACCTAGGAGAGTGCAAGCCGTTCCGAAGGAACGCCGACGAGGGGTGGCGGTCGGGTGACGGGCGGGTGCGGGCGCCTCTCGACGGTCGGGACGCGGACCGGCCGGTGGCGGAACACGTCGAGGGGCCCGCATCCCCAGGGATGCGGGCCCCTCGACGGCGTTGCGTCGGTGGCCGATCGCGCCGCGCTCAGACGGCGAGCTTGACCATGTCCGCCTGCGGACCCTTCTGGCCCTGCGAGATCTCGAACTCGACCCGCTGTCCCTCTTCGAGGCTGCGGTAACCATCCATCTGGATCGCGCTGTAGTGGACGAAAACATCCGCACCACCGTCGACCGCGATGAAGCCGTAGCCCTTCTCCGCGTTGAACCACTTGACGGTGCCCTGAGCCATGCCTAACTCCCCTATTACTGGCCCTTGCGCGGGACCCGCACTTCGCGGACCCGGGTCAGACCCTGCGCCGGAACGCGTCGACCGCGGCTGAATGTATCTGCCCAACTGCCCTCTGCAACAGGTCAATCGAGCGAGAATTCTGGGCGTCACGGAAAGGTGAATCGGGGAGAATTCCTGGAATTACGGGGCAAGTCGGGCCCGGCAAAGTACGCAGAAGGTACACAAGGCGCACACACTTTGGCTGCTTCTCGACGGGCGGGGCGCATTCACATATGCACCCGGCATGAGCAGCGGAGGGGACTTCCCCAACTCTACCCCGCTCAACCATGCAGAATTGCCCCCTCCGCTTTATGGCGCGGAAGGGGCAATTCGAGATCTTCGACGAAGAGAGGACAACGGGTACGGCTCAGCCTCCGGCGACGGCCGGGATGATCGAGACGCCCGCACCCGCCGGGGTCGCCGTCTCCAGGCCCTGCTCGAAGCGCACGTCGTCGTCGTTCACGTAGACGTTCACGAAGCGGCGCAGCTTGCCCTGGTCGTCGAGGACGCGGGCGGCGATGCCCGTGTGGTTCTTCTCCAGGTCCTCGATCACCTCGGCGAGGGTCGCGCCCTCGGCCTGGACCTCGGACTGCCCGCCCGTGTAGGTGCGGAGGATGGTGGGGATGCGGACGTTCACGGCCATGTCTTCGTAACCTTTCAGAGCGCCAGGCCGGCGTCGCGGAACGCGTCCAGGCTCGGGCGGATGGTGACGGTCGCCTGAGAGGTGTCGGCCACCGCGTCCAGGGTCTTGAGTCCGTCGCCGGTGTTGAGGACGACGGTGGTGAGGTTCGGGTCGATCAGCCCGTTCTCGACGAGCTTCCTCGCGACGCCGACGGTCACGCCGCCCGCGGTCTCGGCGAAGATGCCCTCGGTCTGCGCGAGCAGCTTGATCGCGTCGACGACCTGCTCGTCGTTCACGTCCTCCACGGCGCCGCCGGTGCGGCGGGCGATGTCGAGGACGTACGGGCCGTCGGCCGGGTTGCCGATGGCGAGCGACTTGGCGATCGTGTTCGGCTTCTGCGGGCGGACGACGTCGTGGCCGGCCTTGAAGGCGACGGAGACCGGGGAGCAGCCCTCGGCCTGGGCGCCGAAGATCTTGTACGGCTTGTCCTTGACGAGGCCCAGCTTGATGAGCTCCTGGAGACCCTTGTCGATCTTGGTGAGCTGCGAGCCGGAGGCGATCGGGATGACGAGCTGGTCGGGGATGACCCAGCCGAGCTGCTCGCAGATCTCGTACGCCAGCGTCTTGGAGCCCTCGCCGTAGTACGGGCGGAGGTTGACGTTCACGAAGCCCCAGCCCTCGCCGAGCGGGTCGCCGATGAGCTCCGAGCAGAAGCGGTTGACGTCGTCGTAGTTGCCCTCGATGGCGACGAGGTCACCGCCGTAGACACCGGCCATGACGACCTTGCCCTGCTCCAGGTCGTGCGGGATGAACACGCAGGAGCGGAAGCCGGCACGGGCGGCGGCGGCGCCGACGGCGCCGGCCAGGTTGCCGGTGGAGGAGCAGGACAGGGTGGTGAAGCCGAAGGCGCGGGCGGCCTCGATGGCCTGGGCGACGACCCGGTCCTTGAAGGAGTGGGTCGGGTTGCCGGAGTCGTCCTTGACGAAGAGCTTGCCGGGGGCGACGCCGATCTCGCGGGCGAGGTTGTCCGCCTGGACGAGCTTGGTCCAGCCCGGGTTCAGGTTCGGCTTGTCGGCGACGTCGGCGGGGACGGGCAGCAGGGGGGCGTACCGCCAGATGTTGGCGGGGCCGGCCTCGATCTGCTTGCGCAGCGCCTCGGGGTCACCGGTGGGGAGGTCGTACGCCACTTCGAGAGGTCCGAAACAGAGTTCGCAGGCGAAGATCGGGCCGAGCGCGAACACTTCACCGCATTCGCGACAGGAAAGCCCGGACGCGGGACCGAGGTCGACGGTGGTGGCGGGGGTGACGGTCTGTACAGCCATGGAGGCGAGGCCCTTTCTCCTCATCTTTCCCATGACGAATTTTTCGCCATGAGACGGATTTGGCACCTTCCCTAGTCAGGGACCTCGCTGGAGTACGAGCTGCTGACTGGAGGGTTGCCGGGGCTTCAACGGGCCGTTTCCCTCTGCCCCTCTGGATGAGCGGTATTCGGTTGTGTGACGCGGGCGGCACCCCGACATGCATCGGGCGTCCGCGTTGTTCAAGACTGTAACCGAAGGCATGGACGGTCGAGATGGTCGTCCGAACCGCGAGATGGAGATCACGTGCTGGATGAGGTGGAGCGCTGGCTGGACCGGCGGTCCTGGTCCGTGGCCGATCGACCGCTGGAGCGGGTTCTCGCCGCCAAGCGCGGGACGAAGGTCAGCGTGGTGCTGCCCGCGCTGAACGAGGAGGCGACGGTCGGGGACATCGTCACCGTGATCCGGCGCGAGCTGATGGGCGGGGCGGCGCCGCTCGTCGACGAGCTGGTGGTGATCGACTCGGGGTCCACGGACCGTACGGCGGAGGTGGCGGCCGAGGCCGGGGCGCGGGTGGTCGCGCGGGACGCGATCCTCCCCCGGATACCGGCGGTGCCGGGCAAGGGCGAGGTCCTGTGGCGGTCACTGATGGTGACCAGTGGGGACGTCGTCTGTTTCGTGGACGCGGACCTGCGGGACTTCTCCGCGGACTTCGTGACGGGGATCGTGGGCCCGCTGCTCACCGACCCGGACGTGGACCTCGTGAAGGCGATGTACGACCGCCCGTTCAACGACACCCCTGGTCAGGGCGGTCGCGTCACGGAGCTGGTGGCACGCCCGCTGCTCAACCTGCACTGGCCGCAGCTGGCCGGTTTCGTGCAGCCGCTGGGCGGGGAGTACGCGGCCCGCCGTTCGCTGCTCGAACGGCTGCCGTTCCCGGTCGGTTACGGAGTGGAGCTGGCGCTGCTGGTCGACGCGCTGCACACGGTGGGCCTGGACGCGCTCGCACAGGTGGACGTGGGGGTCCGCAAGCACCGCCACCAGGACGGGCTGGCGCTCGGCCGGATGGCGGCGGCGATCTACCGGACGGCGCAGCTGCGGCTTTCGCGGGGACATCTGGTGCGGCCGTGGCTGACCCAGTTCGAGCGGGGTGAGTCGGGGTTCACGCCGCGGACGTACGCGGTGGACACGGAGGAGCGGCCGCCGATGGCCGAGATCGTGGAGTACGCGCGCCGCCGCGTGGCGTAACGCCCCATGATGATGTGTTTTGCCTACATTGCCCTTTTATGCGCTTCAGACAACATCACCTGGGAAAGGTACTCGCGGCCGTCGCACTGATGACGGGCTCGCTCGCGCTCACCGCCGCCGGACCGGTCGCGGCCGACGTGGTCGAGCCCTTCGGCAAGCGGTACGACGCGTCGCTGTACGGCGACTTCGCCACGATCGGCGACACGGTGACGGCCGCCAGGACCGGCACCACCGGCGGAGGCACCGGCGCCGGCGGCGGTTACGGCTCCAGCACCGGCCGCGTCGTGCTACCGGCGGGCGCCGAGGTGGCGTACGCCCGGCTGTTCTGGGGCGGGAACGACGGCACGTACACGGGGCCGAGCGGCGCGCGCCTGGGCCGCTGCGACCTCTCGGGCGCGGACGCCGTCCGCTCGCCCGGCGACCCCGCGACGACCGCCCCCGTGCTCAAGGTCGGCGCGGGTCCCGCGACCCCCGTCTCCCTCGACAGCATGGTCACCGACCCGGCCGGCGTCGAGGGCCCGCACTACTACACGGGCGAGTCCGACGTGACCGCCGCCTTCAAGGGCGTCACGGGCACGGACACGCGGATCGCGGTCGGCAACGTCTGGGCCCCCACGGGCAAGGGCTGCGTGGCGGGCTGGTCCCTGACGGTCGTCCACCGGTTCCCGGGGCCGGACCCGGTCCACGCCCCCGAGCGGCGGAAGGTCTACGTCTACGGCGGGCACGTCCTCCAGCGCTCGACCTCCCCCTCGACCACGATCACCGTCGACGGCTTCGAGCGGGGGCCCGGCCCGGTACGGGCGAGCGTGACGGCGTACGGGGACGGCTGGAGCGCCTCGGACGCCCTGTTCCTCGTCGACGGCAGGAACCTCCGGGAGAGCCGCACCGGCACGGTCCGCGACCTCCTCGTCGCTGAGGACGTGGGCGCGGTCCCGCCGGGCGCGACCTCGGCCGACCTGACCTTCTCCACGAGCGGCGACACGTACGTGCCCGCGGCGCTCGCCTTCTCCGTACCGGTGCCGACCCCGACCCCGACGCCGACGCGGGTGCCTGACCGCCCGGCGAAGACCGAGGACCCGGCGGCCAGGGACGGGAAGCCGATGAAGACGGGGCCGCCCGCCACGCGAAAGCCGACGAACGCCACGCCGACGAACGCCACGCCGACCCCGACACCCACCCCGACCCCCACTCCGACCCCGGTGGACGCCACTCCCACCCCCGCTCCCCCGGCGACGTCGGATCCGGCCCTTCCGCCTCCCCCGGCCCCCGGGCCGGGCGGTCACAGCGGCGCGATGGCCGAGACCGGCGGCGACGGCGAGCGGCTCTGGCTGCTCGGGGCGCTCGCCCTGGCGCTCGCGGCGACGGGCCTGGTGGCGAAGGCGGCGATGCGAGGCCGACGCGACTAGGGCCAGGCATCCCGCCTCCCGGGCCCCTTCCCCACCACCGGAGGGACTCGCGACCACCCTCCGTGGCCGGAACCCCCCCGTCTCGTATACGTACGTTTGAGCGTTTACGGGACGGGCTAGGTTCGCCACATGGCTTCTGTGCTCGTGGCATCCAACCGTGGACCCGTCTCGTACGTGCTCGACGAGGACGGTTCGCTCGACACCCGGAGGGGTGGCGGCGGTCTCGTCTCCGGGCTGAGCGCCATCTCCTCGCAGGACAGCGTGTGGGTGTGCGCGGCGCTCGGCGCGGGTGACCGGGAGGCGGTCCGGCGCGGGGTCGGCGAGCCGGGCGTACGGATGCTGGACATCGACCCGGACACGTACGCCGACGCGTACAACGGCATCGCGAACTCGGCGCTGTGGTTCCTCCACCACCACCTGTACGACGTCCCGCGCGAGCCGGTCTTCGACGCGGAGTTCCGGCGCCGCTGGGAGGCGTACCGCCGCTACAACCGGGCCTTCGCGGAGGCGCTGGCCGCCGAGGCGGACGACGGCGCGGCGGTCCTGGTGCAGGACTACCACCTGGCCCTCGTCCCCGGGCAGCTCCGGGAGCTCCGCCCCGACCTGCGGATCGCGCACTTCACCCACACCCCGTGGGCCTCGCCGGAGTACCTGCGGATGCTGCCGGACGACATCCGCGAGGAGCTGCTGCGGGGGATGCTCGGCGCGGACCAGCTGGGCTTCCACACGGAGGAGTGGGCCGCGGCGTTCCGGGGCTGCGCCGGCGCGGACGTCGAGGGCACCCGGGTGGAGGTGTACCCGCTGGGCGTCGACACGGACGAACTGCGGGCGCTGGCGCACCGGCCGGCGGTGGACGAGTGGCTGGCGCGGCTCCGGGAGGAGGTCGGCGACCGGAAGACCATCGTCCGCGTGGACCGCACCGAGCTGTCGAAGAACATCCTGCGCGGCCTGCTCGCCTACCGCGAACTGCTGACCGCGCACCCCGAATGGCGCGACCGGGTGGTCCACCTGGCCTCGGCGTACCCCTCACGGCAGGACCTGGAGTCGTACCGGGCGTACACGGCCGCGGTGGCGACCCTCGCGGACGAGATCAACACCGAGTTCGGCACGCCGGACTGGCAGCCGGTCCTGGTCTCCGTCCAGGACGACTTCCCCCGCTCCCTCGCCGCCTACCGGCTCGCCGACGTGGCCCTGGTGAACCCGGTCCGCGACGGCATGAACCTGGTCGCGAAGGAGATACCGGTCGTCTCGGAGGAGGGCTGCGCCCTGGTCCTGTCGACGGGCGCGGGCGCCCACGAGGAGCTGAAGGAGGACGCCCTCACGGTGAACCCCTTCGACGTCACGGAGACCGCCGAGGCCCTCCACCGCGCCCTGTCGATGCCGCCGGCCGAACGCACCGACCGCACCAAGCGCCTCGCGGCAGCCGCCACGGCCCTCCCGCCCCAGCGCTGGTTCCTGAACCAGCTGGAGGCGCTCAGGGCGTAGGGGGCCGCTCCCTTCCCCATCGGGCCAGGGGTTCGAGGGCCTCGTTCAGGCGGGTGCCGCTCTTCGTGAGGGTGTACTCGACGCGGGGCGGGACCTCGTCGTAGGCGACGCGGTCCACGATGCCGTCCGCCTCCAGCTCGCGCAGATGGGAGGCGAGGACCTTCTCGGTGATGCCCGGGACGAGGCGGCGCAGTTCGCCGAAGCGGCGGTGCGGCTGTTCGTGGAGCGCCCAGAGGATGAGCACCTTCCACTTGCCGCCGATCACCTCCATCGCGGTGTCGATCCCGCACACGTGTCCTCCGTCGCCCTGCGGCCGGTTCACCGTCGCCATGCTCCCCACCCCTCCGACCTGCTCGCTCACCCCAGAGTAACCACCCACCTCCAAGTGGGTACTTGAGCAGGTCAGAGGGGTGGAGCAGCCTTGCACGCATGACACGGAACACCGCCGAAGAGTCCCCCCTCACCCTGCTCGGCCTCGGTGCGATGGGCACCGCCCTGGCCCGTACCTGGCTCGGAGCCGGCCACCCGCTCACCGTCTGGAACCGCACCCACGCCCGCGCCGAGGCGCTCGTCCCCGAGGGCGCGAAGGCCGCCGACAGCGCGGCCGCGGCCGTCGCGGCGAGCACCCTCGTCGTCGTCTGCCTCCTCGACGACGCCTCCGTCGGTGCCGCCCTGGACGGCGTCGACCTGACCGGCAAGGACCTGGTCAACCTGACCACCACGACCCCCGCCCGGGCCCGCGCCCGCGCCGCATGGGCCGAGGCGCGCGGGGCCCGCTACCTGGACGGCGGCATCATGGCCGTCCCGCCGATGGTCGGTGTCCCGGAGGCCGGCGGGTACGTCTTCTACAGCGGCTCGCGGGAGCTGTTCGAGGAGCACCGCGCGACCCTCGCCGTCCCGGTCGGCACGACGTACGTGGGTACGGACGCCGGGTTCGCCGCGCTGCACGACGTGGCCCTGCTGAGCGCCATGTACGGCATGTTCGCGGGCGTCGCGCACGCCTTCGCCCTGATCCGCCGGGAGGACATCGACCCGACCGCGTTCGCCCCGCTGCTCTCCGGCTGGATCGGGGCGATGGCGGGCCCCGCCGTGCTCCAGACCGCCGCCCAGCTGAAGAGCGGCGACTACACCACGGACGTCGTCTCCAACCTGGCGATGCAGGTCGCCGGCACGCCCACCTTCCTGGCGACGGCCGAGCAGCAGGGCGTCAGCCCTGAGCTGCTCACGCCGTACTTCGAGCTGATGCGCCGCCGGCTGGCCGTGGGCAGCGGAGAGGAGGACCTGACGGGCGTCGTCGACCTGCTGCTCCCGTGAGCCCCGCGCCCGGCGGGGCCCGTGAGCCTCCGCCCGGCGGGGCCCGTGAGCACCACGCCCGGCGGGGGCGCCGCTCAGTCCCCCCGTACCGCCGTCGCCAGTGCCGCCAGGAAACCCACGACGTCCCGGGGGCCGGCCACCGCGAGGTCCGCGCGGTCGGCGAGTTCGGGCACCTCGGTGGTGCCGCTGCACACCAGGAGGCCCGGGGTGCCGTCGGAGCGCAGCTTCTCGACGGCGGCGAAGGCGGGCAGGTCACCCAGGTCGTCACCCGCGTAGAGCACGGACCCGGCGCCCACCTCCCGTACGTACTCGGAGAGCGCCACGCCCTTGTCCATGCCGGGGGGCCGCAGCTCCAGGACCATGCGGCCCGGTTCGAGCACCAGGCCGTGGTGGGTGGCGAGCTCGCCGAGCGGGCCCTTCAGCGCCTCGAAGGCGCGCTCGGGGTCGGAGGCGCGGCGGGTGTGGACGGCGACCGCCCGGCCCTTCTCCTCGATCCAGACGCCCGGCCAGGCTCCGGCCCGATCGAGGAAGCCGGGGAGTTCGGCGCGTACGGAGGCCACCCCGGGGTGCGGGGCGGCGGCCTGGACGGTGCCGGTGACGGCGTCCCAGCGTTCGGCGCCGTAGTGGCCGAGGACCACCAGGTGCTCGAGGCCGGGCACACCGGCGAAGCCGCCGTAGCGGACGGCGACCCCTGCGGGGCGGCCGGTCACCACGGCGACGGAGGCGACCCGGGGCGCGAGCGCGGCGAGCGCGGCCACGGCGCCGGGGTGGGCGCGGGCCTGTTCGGGGTCGGGGACGATCTCGGCGAGGGTGCCGTCGAAGTCAAGGGCGACGACGGCCTTCTCGGGCCGCGCGAGAAACGCGGCCAGACCGTCGCGGCCGGCGGATGTGGTCGGGTGCGGAAGGCTGCTGACCATGCCTTCGACCCTACCCACGGTGAGGCGTTCAAGTCAGCGGGGCCCCACCGGACCCTCGGCGCCGGTCCCGGCGCAGGTCCCGGCGCCGGTCTCGGCGCAGGTCTCGGCGCCGGTCTCAGCGCCGCCGTCGCCGCTCGTCCCTGACCCGGCGGAGGCGGTTGACCGTCACCGGGTCGTGGGCGAGGGCGCGCGGGTCGTCGAGGAGCGCGTTGAGCAGCTGGTAGTAACGGGTCGGGGAGAGCCCGAGCCGCTCGCGTACCGCCCGCTCCTTGGCGCCGGGCCCGGGCCAGGAGCGGCGCTCGACGGCGAGGACGGCCCGTTCGCGCTCGCCGAGCCCGCTCTCGTCGTCGGCGTCCACCGTTTCCCGGTCCTCGGTCATACGACCAACCTATTACTCCTGCCCGGTACCGCGGCTCGTCGCTCCTACTCGGCGTTCTCCGCCGCCGTCGCCGTCCGGCTGATCGAGCCGAGGACGTCGGCGGGGCGACCGGCCGGGCTGACGGCCTTGCCGATGTTCTGCTTGATGTTCTCGCTGACCTGGGACCAGGACGTCTTGCCGACGGGCGGCAGCTGGCTGTCCGGGAGCGTCTTCAGGAAGACCCGCAGGTTGGCGTGCTCCGGCTCGGTCTCCATCCGGGTGGAGGCGCTGACGGTGACCGGGAGGAGGTCGTTGTCGCCGGCGAACTTCAGGACGTTCTCGTCGGTGAAGACGAAGTTGAGGAAGTCGCCGATCTCCTTGCGGTGACCGTTCTGCTTGAAGCCCATGATCCAGTCGGCGACGCCCATGGCGCTGTCCGGCGGCCCGTCGACGCCGGGCAGCGGGACCTGCCCGACCTCGACGCCCTTCTTCGCGGCCTCCTTGAGGAGCGACGGGTGGCCGTTGAGCATGCCGACCTCGCCGTTGGCGAAGGCGGCGAAGGCGGCCTTGCGGTTGAGCTTGGCGGGGGCCACGGGCCCGGTCAGGCCCTTGTCGACCAGGCTCTTCTTGAGCCACTCGAAGGTGCGGACGTTGGCGTCGGAGTCGACGGCGTAGCGGTCGGTTCCGTCGGTCCAGCCGCCGCCGCCGCTGAGCAGCCACATCAGGGCCTCGGCCTGGGCCTCCTCGGGGCCGAGCGGCAGCGCGAACGGGGTGCGGACACCGTCGTCCTTGAGCTTCTCTGCGGTGGCGGCGAGCTCGGCCCAGGTGGTGGGCGCCTTGGCGCCGGCGTCCTCGAAGAGGGCCTTGTTGTAGAAGAGGGACCGGGTGGAGGCCACGAAGGGCAGACCGTACTGGGTGCGCTTGTGCTCGCCGGCGTCGACGAGCGGGGCGAGGAAGTTGGCCTGTACGGGTATGGAGAGCAGCTCGTCGGCGGCGTAGAGCTGACCGGCGGCCGCGTAGTCGGCGTAGGAGCCGACCTGCGCGATGTCGGGGGCCTCGTCGGCCTTCACCATCTCGGAGACCTTGCGGTCGACGTCGTCCCAGGACACGACCTGCACCTCGACGGTGACGCCGGGGTGCTCGGCCTCGAAGGCGGCGACGAGGTCGGTCCAGTACTTCTTGGTGGTGTCGCCACCGTTGAGGTCGTAGTCGGCGGCGACCAGTCGCAGGGTCACGTCGCCCGAGTCGCCCCCCAGGGAGCCGCAGCCCCCGACCGTCGCGGTCAGGCCGAGTGCGGCGGCTGCCGCGGTCAGTCCAAGGAATCGTCGCCGTTCCACGGCTTCATCCACCTTTTGCTCGTCGTTGAGCTGCTTCGAGCGCCTTGTTTGCTCTGCGCAGGGCCGTAAGTCTCTCCTGTACGCGAACTGGAGGTCTACACCACTGGAGTGTCAGGTGCGCAACACCGGCGGGGACCACGGCCCCGTGACCCCGGTCGGATTTTGTACCCGCACGCAACAATCCACGAAAGTGGACTAGACCTTTGGGTTCCCGCGCGTCAGAATGTCCCCCGTGAGACACGTCATCGCCCTGGATGTGGGCGGCACAGGTATGAAGGCCGCTCTCGTCGGGGCGGACGGCACCCTGCTCCACGAGGCCCGCCGCGCCACCGGACGCGACCGCGGCCCCGAGGCGGTCGTGGAGACGATCCTCGGCTTCGCCGCGGACCTCCGCACCCTCGGCCGGGAACGGTACGGACAGCCCGCCGCGGCCGCCGGAGTCGCCGTCCCCGGAATCGTCGACGCCGAGAACGGTATCGCCGTCTACGCCGCCAACCTCGGCTGGCGCGACGTTCCCATGCGCGAACTCCTCAGCCGCCGCCTCGACGGCATCCCCGTCGCCCTCGGCCACGACGTCCGCACCGGCGGCCTCGCCGAAGGCCGTATCGGCGCGGGCAACGGCGCCGACCGCTTCCTCTTCGTACCACTCGGCACCGGCATCGCCGGCGCCATCGGCATCGGCGACCGCATCGAGGCCGGCGCCCACGGCTACGCCGGCGAGATCGGCCACATCATCGTCCGCCCCGGCGGCACCGCCTGCGGCTGCGGCCAGCACGGCTGCCTGGAACGGTACGCCTCCGCCTCCGCCGTCTCCCAGGCCTGGGCCGAGGCCAGCGGCGATCCGGACGCCGACGCCGCCGACTGCGCCAAGGCCGTCGAAGCCGGCGACCCCACGGCCCTCCGGATCTGGCAGGACGCCGTCGACGCCCTCGCCGACGGCCTGGTCACCGCGCTCACCCTGCTGGACCCGCGCACGCTCGTCATCGGTGGCGGACTCGCCGAGGCGGGGGAAACCTTGTTCACACCACTCCGGGCCGCGGTGGAGGAGCGAGTCACGTTCCAGAAGCTGCCCGCCATCGTCCCGGCAGCCCTCGGGGACACCGCCGGATGCCTGGGCGCGGGCCTCCTCGCCTGGGACCTGCTCGCCGACCAGCACTCCACCGACCCGGAGGTTTCCCCCTGATGGCCGATCACCAGGTTCTCGCCGGCGCACACGTCGTGCTGCCCACCGGAATCGTCGAGAACGGACGCGTGATCGTCACGGGTGACCGCATCACCGGCGCCGCCCCCGAAGGCGCGCCCGTGGTGGACCTGACCGGCCACTGGCTCGTCCCCGGCTTCGTCGACATGCACAACCACGGCGGCGGCGGGGCCTCCTTCACCTCGGGCACCGTCGACGAGGTCCTCAAGGGCGTCCACACCCACCGGCTGCACGGCACCACCACCGTCGTCGCCTCCTTCGTCACCGGCGAGGCGGACTTCCTCACCCAGCGGGCCGGGCTGCTCTCCGAACTCGCCGAGCAGGGCGAGATCGCCGGCCTCCACTTCGAGGGCCCGTTCATCTCCCCCTGCCGCAAGGGCGCCCACGACGAGTCGCTGCTGCGCGACCCCGACCCGGCCGAGGTGCGCAAGCTGGTCGACGCCGCCCGGGGCCAGGCCAAGATGGTCACCCTGGCCACCGAGCTGCCCGGCGGCCTCGACTCCGTACGGCTCCTCGCCGAGCACGGCGTGATCGCCGCCATCGGCCACACCGACGCGACGTACGAGCAGACCGTCCAGGCCATCGACGCGGGCGCCACCGTCGCCACCCACCTCTTCAACGCGATGCCCGGCCTCGGCCACCGCGCCCCCGGCCCCATCGCCGCCCTCCTGGAGGACGAGCGGGTCACCGTCGAGCTCATCAACGACGGCACCCACCTCCACCCCGCCGCCCTGGAGTTCGCCTTCCACCACGCGGGCAGCGAGCGGGTCGCGTTCATCACCGACGCCATGGACGCGGCGGGCTTCGGCGACGGCCGGTACATGCTCGGCACGCTGGAGGTCGAGGTGAAGGACAGTGTCGCCCGCCTCGTCGAGGGCGACTCCATCGCCGGCTCGACCCTCACCCTGGACCGCGCCTTCAAGCGCGCCGCCACCATCGACCGGCTCCCCGTCACGGCGATCGTCGAGGCCATCGCCGCCAACCCCGCCCGGCTCCTCGGCGTGTACGACCGCGTCGGCTCCCTCGAACCCGGCAAGGACGCCGACATCGCCGTCCTCGACGCCGAGTTCAACCTCACGGGCGTCATGCGCAAGGGCGAGTGGATCGTGGCCCCGACAGCGGCCTGATCAGGGGTCATACGCGAGGGCGGTCGGCCGGGGGGCTGGGCCGGCCGCCATTCGTTTGGCATGATCGGTGCCCGTCGGAACGTACGTTCCACAGAAGTTCACACGGTGCACGGAGTACGGGGGTGGAACAGGTGATTCTCACGGTCACCCTCAACACGGCACTCGACCTGACCTACCGGGTCCCCGCCCTCGTCCCGCACGCCTCGCACCGGGTCACCCAGGTCATCGAACGCCCCGGCGGCAAGGGCCTCAACGTGGCCCGCGTCCTCGCCGCCCTCGGATACGAGACGGTCGCCACCGGTTTCGCGGGCGGTGCGACCGGCGCCGTGCTCCGCGACCGGCTCGCCGCGACCCCCGTCCAGGACGAACTGGTGGAGACCGCGGGCCCGACCCGCCGCACCGTCGCGGTCGTCGACGCCGCCACCGGCGACACCACCCAGCTCAACGAGCCGGGCCCGGCCGTCACCGCCGCCGAGTGGACCGTCCTCCGCGCCCGCTTCACCGCGCTCCTGGACGGCGCCACGGCGGTCGCCCTCTGCGGCAGCCTCCCGCCGGGCATCCACGTCGGGGCGTACGCGGAGCTCGTCCGGCTCGCCCGCGCGGCCGCCGTGCCCGTCCTGCTCGACACCAGCGGCGAACCCCTGCGGCGCGGTATCGCCGCGCGCCCCGACCTGGTCAAGCCCAACGCCGACGAACTCGCCCAGCTCACCGGCTCCCGCGACCCGCTGCGCGCGACCCACGACGCCCGGGGCCGGGGCGCCCGCGCGGTCGTCTCCTCACTCGGCCCCGAGGGCCTGCTGGCCGCCACCCCCGAGGGCCTGTGGCGAGCGACCCCGCCCACGGCCATGAAGGGCAACCCCACGGGCGCCGGCGACTCAGCCGTCGCCGGCCTCCTCTCAGGCCTGGCCGACGACACCCCCTGGCCGGTCCGCCTGACCCGCGCGGTCGCCCTGTCGGCGGCGACGGTGCTCTCCCCCGTGGCCGGAGAGTTCGACCGAACGGCTTACGAGGAGCTGCTGCCCCGGGTGAGGGTCACCGAGGTACCGGTCCGGGACCGGGTGTAGCGGCCGTACCGGCCGTGATCAGCTCGCCGGTTCGTGCGTGACTTCCAGCCAGTCGAGCAGCACGTCGCACTGGTTGCCCGTCTCGCACGAGATCTTGATCTCGTTGCCGCCCTTCTTGAGGGTGACCGGCGCCCAGGTGGTCTGCCAGTTCTTCTCCAGGCTCGGGTCCGTGGAGTGGACGAAGTTCTTCAGGCCGAGGGGCGAGGAGTTCGCCTTGCCGTTGACCGTCAGGGTGGCGTTGGCGTCGACGGCCGGGATGGCGTAGCGCACGGTGAGGCGGTACTTGCCCCCCACCGGCATGTTCGCCTTCCACGTCACCGAGGAACCGACCTGGTTGAAGCCCGCGACGTACGTGCCGTCCGAGCCCTCCGCGCCCTTCACGTCCTTGGCGAGGGCGGCCGTGCCGCCCAGCTTCAGCGTCGCCGCGTCCTGCTTCGGCAGTTCCGCCGGGGTCTTGTCCGCGCTCGGGGCGGTGCTGGGCTGCTCGGAGACCGTGGACGGGGCCGTCGGGGTCGTGCCGCCGTCGGCCTGCCGGCCCTTGTCGTCCTTGCCCGCGTTGGTGATCACCGCGGCCGCGATGCCGATCACGACGACCGCGACGACCGCGACCGCGCCGATGAGGAGGCCCTTGGTGTTGGGGCCGCGGCCGGAGCCACCGCGCTGCTGGTGCGGCGGCGGGGACTGCCTCGGCGGGCCGCCGTAGGTCTCGGGGGCGGCGTACTGCGCCTGCTGCTGGCGGTACGGGGCCTGCTGCTGCGGCGGTACGTAGGCCTGCCCCTGACCCTGGGCCGGCCCGCCGTACTGGCGCTCGCCGACCGTTCTGACCTGGTGGTACGAGGTCCGGGGCACGCCGGGCTGAGCCACCGCGGGGCCGGGGTAACCGTAGCCGCCGCCCTGGGGAGGCTGAGCGCCCGCTGCCTGACCGTCCTCGTACAGGTAGCCGAACGGGTCGTCGTTCTCGGGCTTCTTCGCGCCGTCGTTACCGGCAGCCATCCGGGTTCCTCTCCATGCTCGCCAGCCGTCGCCGACCGGCCGAGCCTACCCCGAACGGACCAGCCCCCGAATCGGCCCCAAGCGTGTCACGGGCCTCAGCCGGCGCGGCGGTGGACCTTGGCGCGGGAGCGTTTCTCCACGTACATCCGCTGGTCGGCGGAGTTCAGGACCTCCTCCACGGACATCCCGCATTCGGCCCAGCCGATGCCGAAACTCGCCCCCACGCGGACCGCCCGGCCGTCCACCCGGATCGGCGGAATGATCGCGCTGCGCAGACGGACCGCGAGGTCGGCGGCGTCGGCCGCGCCGAGGCCGTCGGCGAGGACGACGAATTCGTCGCCCCCGAGCCGGGCGACGGTGTCCCCGTCCCGGACGCAGGTGGTGAGCCTGCGGGCGACCTCGATGAGGACGGCGTCACCGGTGTGGTGACCGAAACGGTCGTTGATCGACTTGAAGCCGTCGAGGTCGCAGAAGAGGACGGCGAGGCCCTTGGTGCCGTCGTCGGTCTCCCCGCCCGCCGGGCCGACGAGGTGGACGTGGTGGTCGTACGGCCCGACGCCGCCCACCGGCTCGAAACCGAAGCCGTGCTCGTGTTCGTGCTCGTACGGCACCTCGTAGGGGGAGGACCCGGCCGGGCCGGGGCCGTACCCGGTGCGGCCCGTCTCGTAGCCACCGTCCCGCGCGGAGTCGTAACCGCCGCCGAAGCCGCCGACCTGCGCGGCCACGGGGGGCGCAGCGGGGCGCTCGCAGATGCGGGCGGAGAGCCGGGAGCGCAGTTCGGCGCTGTTGGGGAGGCCGGTGAGGGCGTCGTGCGAGGCGCGGTGGGCGAGCTGGAGCTCGTGGCGCTTGCGCTCCTCGATGTCCTCGACGTGGGTGAGGAGGAAGCGGGGGCCGTCGGCGGCGTCGGCGACGACCGAGTTGCGGAGGGACACCCATACATAGGTGCCGTCGCGCCGCCCGAGCCGCAGCTCGGCCCGGCCGCCCTCGGCGGAGGTCCGCAGGAGGGTCCCTATGTCCTCGGGGTGGACGAGGTCGGCGAAGGAGTAGCGCCGCATCACGGAGGCGGGCCGGCCGAGGAGCCGGCACAGGGCGTCGTTGGTGCGGAGCAGCCGTCCGTGCTGGTCGCCGCCCATCTCGGCGATGGCCATGCCGGACGGGGCGTACTCGAAGGCCTGCCGGAAGGACTCCTCGCTGGCGCGCAGGGCCTGCTGCTCCCGTTCGAGCCGGACGAGTGCGCGCTGCATGTTGGAGCGGAGGCGGGCGTTACTGATGGCGATCGCCGACTGGGAGGCGTACATCTGGAGCGCCTCCTGGCCCCAGGGGCCGGGGTGCCGGCCGTTGCGCGGGCGGTCGACGGATATGACGCCGAGGAGCTCGCGGCCCGAGCCCGACGCGTACATGGGGGCGTAGAGGCGGTCGTGCGGGTGCCACTCGTCCTCGAAGCGGGGGGCGGGGCCGTCGGTGTGCCACTGGGGGACGTCGTCCTCCATGAGCACCCAGCCCTCGGTGTGCGGTATGAACCGCAGGTCGCCCCAGGCGTCCGCCATGGCGAGGCGCCGCTCCCAGGAGGCGCGGGAGCCGACCCGTCCGGTGATCAGGGCCTCGGCGGCGGAGCTTCCGGCGAAGGCGGCGACGACGAGGTCACCGTCGGGGCGTACGAGGTTGACGCAGGCCAGCTCGTAGTTGAGACCGGCGACCACACCGTCGGCGACGGTCTGCAGGGTGTCCGCCAGGCTGCGCGCAGTGTTGAGGTCCGCCACGACCTGATGCAGCTGCCGCAGGGTCGAGAGACGGACGTACGGCTCCGACTCGGTCTCCATCGCTCGCTCTCCCCGAGACCTCGACAGCAACTCCAGGGTTCTCATCGGCTTCGTGTTGCAGTGTCCCTGCCACTGAATCACAGCGAGCTGCGTAGCCGGTACACAGGGTCAGCAATAACTCGCCTCTGTGACTCAAGTCACAGCAGGTCATGGCCGGTTGCGCCGGGTCCCGGAGCCGGGCGGGCGTTCCGGACAGGGGCAGGTCCTAGGACCGCCGGGGGTACCGGACTGGTCCCCCCGCCCGATGCGGCCTCCGGAGCGCCCGGACTAGCGTGCGGGTGTGCTGCAGACGACCCCAGGCTCACCCCCCGTGTCCGATCTGGCCATCCCTCATGCTGAGGGGGTGAGCAACGACGACTTCCGGGCGGCGATGTCCCGCCTCGCGGCGGGCGTGGTCCTCGTGACCGCGCACGACCCCGACGACGGCCCGCGCGGCGAGGACGTCGGCATGACGGCCACCGCCTTCGTGTCGGTGTCCCTCGACCCGCCGCTGGTCCTGGTGAGCCTCCGCAACGGCTCCCGCATGGACGACCTGCTCACCGACGTCCCCGTCTGGGCGGTGTCGGTCCTCTCCGAGGGCCAGCGGCACATCGCCGGGCGCTTCGCGATGAGGAACCGCGTCAGCGACCGGCTCCTCTTCGCCGACCTGCCGTACATCCGGGGCGAGGAGAGCGGCGCCCCGCTGATGGGCGGCGCGCTGGCGACGCTGGAGTGCCGTACGGAGAGCCGTGTCGTGGCCGGTGACCACACGCTGGTCGTGGGCCGGGTCCTGACGGTCGGCGCCCTGGCGGCGGAGGGCGGCCCGCTGACGTACTACCAGGGGGAGTACCGGCACCTGTCCTGACGGACGGGACCCGTGGGAGCGCCCGGCTCCGGCCGACCGGGAGACGCGGGGGCGCTCAGCCCCGGTCAGGGGGATGCGGGAGCGGCCGGCCCACCTCGCGGGTGGCGGAAGCGCTCAGCCCCAGTCGCGGGACTGGCGGGTGCGCTTGGTCTCCGAGCGCTGCTTCTTCTCCCGCAGCCGGCGCTCGTTGATACCGCGCGGGATCTTCGTCGCCCTGCGGGGCTTCGGCGGCGGGGCCGTCGCCTCGGCGAGGAGGGCGGCCAGGCGGACCGCCGCCGTCTCGCGGTTGCGCCACTGGGAGCGGTGCTCCGAGGCGCGGACCGTCACCACCCCGTTGACCAGGCGGGTGGCCAGGCGCTCCAGGGCGCGGGCCTTCCACACCTCGGGCAGCGACGCGGTGGCCGCGAGGTCGAACCGGAGCTCGACCTGGGAGTCGCTGGTGTTGACGTGCTGTCCGCCCGGCCCCGACGAACGCGAGAAACGCCACTGGAGCTCGGCCTCGGGGAGCGAGACGGAGCCGCGGATGGGATACGGACCGGACATGCCCCCCATGTTCCCCGCAGGGGGCCATCGGAGTCATCCTGTTTTCGCCGGGCGGCTTCCGGGAACCGCCGGGGGCGCGCACGCGTTCCTCCAGGCGAAGACATCACGATGAAAGGGACTTTCCATGGCTGTGAGCCTGTCCAAGGGCGGCAACGTCTCTCTGACCAAGGAGGCCCCCGGCCTCACCGCTGTCACCGTGGGCCTCGGCTGGGACGTCCGTACGACCACCGGCACCGACTTCGACCTCGACGCTTCCGCGATCGGTGTGGACGCCGCCGGCAAGGTCGCCTCCGACGCGCACTTCGTCTTCTTCAACAACAAGTCGACGCCGGACCAGACCATCGTCCACACCGGTGACAACCGCACCGGCGAGGGCGGCGGCGACGACGAGCAGATCAACGTCAACCTCGCGGCCCTCCCGCCGAACGTCGACAAGATCGTCTTCCCGGTCTCCATCTACGACGCGGTGAACCGCTCGCAGAACTTCGGCCAGGTGCGGAACGCGTACATCCGCATCCTCAACCAGGCCGGCGGCGGCGAGATCGCCCGTTACGACCTCTCCGAGGACGCCGCCGTCGAGACCGCCATGGTCTTCGGCGAGCTCTACCGCAACGGCGCCGAGTGGAAGTTCCGCGCGGTCGGCCAGGGCTACGCCTCGGGCCTGGAGGGCATCGCCCGCGACTTCGGCGTCAACCTCTGACCCAGCACCACCACAGGCTGCCGACACGGCGGCGGAGGCGACTGCCGGCGCGGTCGCCGCAGCGACTGCCGACACCCGTCACGGCCGCCGCAGCGACTGCCGACACGACGCCGTCGCCGTCACGGGCAGGGCCCCGGCCGGGATTCTCCGGCCGGGGCCCTGCCCGTTCCGCGTGACCGTCGGGGGCCTCACGGCCGGTCCGGCTTCCCCTCGCCGTAGAGCCACACCTTCCACAGACCGTCGAGGTCCCGTCCGGCGACGCCCTCCGCGTAGGCCGTGAAGTCGGCCGTGGAGGCGTTGGCGTGACGGTACTTCGCGGGCCAGCCGCGCAGGATCTCGTCGAAGACCTCGTCCCCCACCGTCTCGCGCAGCTTGTGGAGGACCATCGCGCCCCGCTGGTACACGGGCGGGTCGAACAGGTTCTCCGGGGCGGGCGGATCGGCCGGCGGGAAGGTCCAGTTGATCTCCTTGGCGAACGCGCGGGCGAAGCTGGTCCGGGCGGGGACGTGCCCGTACTCCTCCGCGTACAGCCATTCCGCGTACGTCGCGAAACCCTCGTTCAGCCACAGGTCCCGCCAGGTCGCGGGCGACACGGAGTTTCCGAACCACTGGTGGGCCAGCTCGTGGACGAGGGTCGTCCGGTCGAAGGAGGCCGCGGGGAAGACGGGCCGGGTCTGGGTCTCCAGGGCGTAGCCGAGGGTGCCGTCCTCGGTGACGATCGCCCCGGCGGCCGAGAAGGGGTACGGGCCGAAGCGCCGGGTCTGCCGGTCGAGGATCTTCGGGATCTCGTCGAGGAGCGCGGCGCTGCCCGCCGCGACCACCGGATCGGCGGCGGTCAGGACGGGTACGGACCCCAGGGCGGTCGCCGTGTCCGTACGGAACCGGCCGACGGCGACCGTCGCCAGATAGCTCGCCATCGGTTCGGGCGCCTGCCACACGGTGGTGACGCGGCCGTCCGGCGCCGTCCGGCGGGCGGTCCTGACGCCGTTGGAGACGGCCTCGACACCGGCCGGGACGGTGAGGGTGATCTCGTACCCGGCCTTGTCCGAGGGGTGGTGATTGCCGGGGAACCAGGTCATCGAGCCCACCGGCTGACCGACCGCGACCGCCCCGTCGTCGGTGCGCAGCCAGCCTTCCCGGGTGCCGTCCGCGTCGGTGACCGCCTCGGGCACGCCCGCGTACGTGACGGTCGTGCGGAACTCCGCGCCCTCGCGGATCTCCTCGCGCGGCCGGAGCGTCAGCTCGTTCCCGGCCCGGTTGACCGCGGCGGGCTCGCCGTCGACGGTCGCCCGGCCGACCGTGAGACCGGCCAGGTCGAGGTTGAAGGCGCTGAGGTCCTGGCCGGCGCGGGCGGTGATCTCGGCGGTGCCGTCGAGCTGCCCGGTGCGGGGGTCGTAGGCGAGGGTCAGGGCGTACTGCCGCACGTCGTAGCCGCCGTTGCCCAGCTTCGGGAAGTACGGATCGCGCAGCCCTGCGGCCCCGGGGGTCCCCCGGACGCCGCCGAGGGCCGCGGTGCAGCCGCCCGCGAGCAGCGCGAGAGCGGTGAGGGCGGCGGCGAGAGCCGTGGCCGCCCGGGTCCGGCGGAGGTTCACGTACCGATCCTAAGCAGGACGGATACGACGTGCCCTGTCGACCTCGGGCGCTCACTCGCACAGGACGCGACGCCGGCGCTGCGCGCTTCACGCCTCGGGCCGCGACAGCTGATCTGCGCGCTTCACCGCCAAGGGCCGCGAGCCGCTCTGCGCGCTTACTTGCCCAGGGCCGCGACGCCGGCCTTGGCGAACTTCTCGTCGAGGTCGCCGGAGGGGGCGCCGGCGACACCGATGCCGGCGATGGGGGCGCCCTTGGCGGTGACCGGGGCGCCACCGGCGAGGAAGAGGGTGCCGGGGATGTCCTTCAGGTTCGGGGCCTGGGCGAGGCGGCCGGCGAGGACGGAGGTGGGCGCGTTCCAGGAGACGGCGGTGTACGCCTTCTTCTCGGCGGACTCGTAGGACTGCGGGCCGGCGCCGTCGCCGCGCAGGGTGACGAGGGTGTTGCCGTTGCGGTCGACGACGGCGACGGAGACGCGCTGGTTCTCCTTCTCGGCGGCGTCGAGGGCCGCCTGCGCGGCCATCGTGGCGGCCTCGATCGTCAGGTGCGTCGACTGCTGGAGGTTGCCGTTTCCGGCGTCGGCTCGGACCGCGGCGGCGGGGGCGGCGGCCGGGGCGGAGGCGTTCGCGGAGACCACGCCGAAGGTGCCGGCGGCGAGGACGGCGGCGGCGGCGGCACCGAAGAGGATCTTCTTCATGGGGAACTCCGTGAGGTGAGGTGAAGTGGTGTGGAGTGGTGTGAAGCGAAGTGGGGTGGAGTGAGGCGGGCGGGACGGGCTGGACGTCCGCCTCCTTCGCTCTGCCATCCATCCTGTGGCCGCGCCCCGCGCCGTCCGGTCCACGGACCGGCTGCCCTCCTCGCGCACACTGGAGGACGGCCGGGTCAGCCGATCGGCTGATGCCGGTGTGGTCACCCCGGGCCAGGATGGACAGATATCCCCAGGTCGGAAGGCAGTGGAAGGTGGGAACGTGACACGCCCGACGAGCCCCGCCGAGACCGGCCTCCCCACGGAGACCGACCGGGACCCCGACGCCCCCTGGCTGGCTCGGGTCATGCACATCGCCTTCTTCCTGCTCCTCGGCGCCTCGCTCGCCCGCTTCCTGCTGCGCCACCCCTGGGAGGACCGCAGCCCCTGGATCGTCGCCCTCTCCGGCGCCCTCGCCTCCCTCTACCTCCTCGGCCCCGTCGTCGGCACCCGCGCCGCGCCCCGCCGGATCGCCTGGCTGGGCACGGTCGTCGCGGTCTGGATCCTGCTCGTCGTCCTGGCGCCCAGCTTCGCCTGGTGCGCGGTGCCGCTCTTCTACACGGGGCTTCGCACCCTCCCGGCCCGCGCCGCGCTCGGCCTGGTCGCGCTGCTCACCGTGTTCGTGGTGTTCGCGCAGGTGCAGCTCGCGCACGGCGGCTGGGACCCGAACCTGATCGTCGCTCCGCCGGCCGTCGCCGCCATCGCCACCGGGGTCTTCGTGTACTCCGACCGGCAGGCGGCGCGTCAGCGGGCCCTCATCGACGACCTGATCCGCACCCGGCGGGAGCTGGCCGCGATCGAGCGCCGCGAGGGCACCCTCGCGGAGCGCCAGCGGCTGTCCATGGAGATCCACGACAGCCTGGCCCAAGGTCTGTCGAGCCAGCAGATGCTGCTCCAGGCGGCCGACCGGACCTGGGACGGCGACCCTGCGACGGCCCGCCGCCATGTCCGTACGGCCGAGTCGATCGCCGAACGCAACCTGGCCGAGGCCCGCCGCTTCGTGCACGACCTCGCGCCCGCCGACCTCGCCGAGGACGGCGGCCTCGAAGAGGCCCTGCGCGGTCTGGCCGGCCGCGAGTCGGCGGCCTTCCGGGTGGACGGGGCGGCCGTACCACTGCCCGAGCGGGTGCAGTCGGCACTGCTGCGGATCGCGCAGGGCGCCCTGGCCAACATCCGCGAGCACGCGGGCGCCGACTCCGCCGCCCTGACCCTGACGTACCTCGACGACCAGGTGGTCCTGGACATCGCCGACGACGGCCGTGGCTTCGACCCCGTCGAGAAGCCGGGCGGGGTGCGCGGCCACGGACTGCCCGCGATGCGCGTACGGGCCCGGCAGCTCGGCGGCACCCTGACGGTCGAGTCCACCCCCGGCGAGGGCACCGTGCTCTCCGCCGCGATCCCGCTGTCCCTGGAGTCGTGATGTCCGTACGGATCCTCCTCTGCGACGACCACGTCGTCGTCCGCGCCGGGTTGCTGGCGCTGCTCGGCAGCACCCCGGACATCGAGGTCGTCGGCGAGGCGGGCAGCGGCGAGGAGGCCGTCGCCATGGCGGCGAAGCTGAGGCCCGACGTCGTCCTGATGGACCTCCAGCTGGGCGCGGGCATCGACGGTGTGGAGGCGACCCGCCGGATCGCGCCCACGGGCGTCCACGTCCTCGTCCTCACCACGTACGACACGGACGCCGACATCACCCGCGCGATCGAGGCGGGCGCCACCGGCTACCTCCTGAAGGCCGAGCGGCCGGAGGAACTGTTCGCCGCCATCCACGCGGCCGCCCAGGGCCGCACCGCCCTGTCCCCGCCGGTCGCGAGCCGGGTCATGGACCGGATGCGGGGCGCGGCGGGGCCGAGTCTCACGGACCGGGAGCGGGACATCCTCGGCCAGCTCGGGCGGGGCCTCGGCAACCGGGAGATCGCACGGGCCCTGTTCATCAGCGAGGCGACGGTCAAGACGCACCTCGGCCGTATCTACGCGAAGCTCGGCGTCGACACGCGCGCGGGCGCGGTAGCGGTGGCGAAGGAACGACGCCTCCTCCCGTAGGGCCCCCACCCGCGCAGCCACCCCACGACACCTGCTCCCGTGGGGCACCGCCCCGCGCAGCCACCCCGCGGCGGCGGCTGCCGTAGGGACCCGCCCCCGGCGCCTGCAACGCCTCAGGCCGACACACTGCTACGGTGCGTTACCATCCGACCGCACGGGGTCATCACACGTGTCCCGAGACGGTCAGCCAGTCAGCCAGTGGGAGCGCAAGTGAAGCTCGCGATCGTCGGCGGCGGACCCGCCGGCCTCTATCTCTCGATCCTCCTGAAGCGGCAGGACCCGGCCCACGACATCACCGTGTACGAGCGGAACCAGGCGGGTTCCACGTACGGCTGGGGCGTCACGTACTGGGCCGGGCTTCTGGACAAGCTGCGCGCGGGCGACCCCGAGTCCGCGGCGGCCGTCGCGGAGGCCTCCGTGACCTGGAACGACGGGGTCGCCATCGTCCGCGACGAGCGGACCGTCCACCGCGGCGACGCCGGCTTCGGCATCGGACGCCGCCGGATGCTCGCCCTGCTCGCCGACCGGGCCGGGGAACTCGGCGTACGGGTGGAGTTCGAGCACGACATCCCCGGCGCGGACGCGCCCGAACTGGCCGACGCGGACCTGGTCGTGGCCGCCGACGGGGTGAACAGCGTGCTCCGCGAGGCGCACGCCGGCCACTTCGGCAGCGAGGTCGTGAGCGGCCGCAACCAGTACATCTGGCTCGGCACCACCAAGGTCTTCGACTCCTTCAGCTTCGCGTTCAAGGAGACCGCGCACGGCTGGATCTGGTGCTACGCCTACGGCTTCAGCGGCGAGCGCTCCACCTGTGTCGTCGAGTGCTCCCCCGAGACGTGGACGGGCCTCGGTCTCGACACGCGCGGCGAGACCGACAGCCTGCGCTTCCTGGAGAAGCTCTTCCACGACCTCCTGGACGGGCACGAACTGATCGGCCGCGACAGGGCCGACGACGCCGCCCAGTGGCTCACCTTCCGCACCCTCACCAACAGGGTGTGGCACCGCGGCAACCTGGTCCTCCTCGGAGACGCCGCCCACACCACCCACTACTCGATCGGCGCGGGCACGACGCTGGCCCTGGAGGACGCGCTCGCCCTCGCGGACGCCCTGCGCTCCTCGACGGACCTCGACACGGCCCTCACCCTGTACGGGAAGCGGCGCCGCGCCGAACTCGTCTCCGCCCAGAGCGCGGCCCGCTACAGCGCCCAGTGGTACGAGAACCTCCCCCGCTACATGAGGCTGGAGCCGGCCAGGATGTTCGCCCTCCTCGGCCAGCGCCACTCGCCCCTGCTCCCCCACGTGCCGCCGCAGCTGTACTACCGCCTCGACCGGGCCGCCGAACAACTGGAACCGCTGCGCCGCCTCAAGCGCTGGCTGGGACCCCGCCTGGCCCGGGCGACCCACGGCCGCCGCTGAACACCGTCCGTCACACGTCCCGGCGACGGACCGCGACCAGGGCCACCGCCACCGCGGCGATCGACCAGACCGCGTACACCGTCCAGGCCCCGCCCGTCGTCCACGGGTACTCCACCGGCACCGGAGACTCCCCCACCTCCGTGAGCCGCTTCCACGCGCTCTGCGGAAGGGCGTGCAGGAAGACCGCCGACCAGCGGCTGTCCCCGTCGACCAGCGCGGGGAGCAGCAGCAGGACGCCGGTGAGGGTGACGATCGTGGCCGCCGTGTGCCGCACGAGCGCGCCGAGCCCGAAGCCGACGAGCGCGCACACGGGAGCGAGCAGCGCGGACGCGGTGACAGCCGCCGCCGCGCCCGGATAGGCGATCGACATGCCCACGTCCCGGCCGGACAGCACCGCCTGCGTGGCGGCGAACGACACCCCGGCGACGAGGGTCCCGTACCCGAGCATGACGCCCGCGAGGACCAGCGTCTTCGCCGCCGTGACGGCACGCCGGTCGGGAACGGCGACGAAGGTCGTACGGATCTGCCCGGTGCCGTACTCGCCGACGATCACGAGCGCCCCGATCGCGCCGGTCGCGAGCATGAACACCATGGCCCCGCCGAGGGTGAAGGCGTCCCGCATCGCCCAGACCGGCACGAAGAGTGCGCGGATGCCCTCGGAATAGTGAGGGTAGTTCCGAAGGTCGGCGAAGGCCGCGCTGAGGTTGACGCCGAGGACGGCGACCGCGCCGACACCGAACGCCCAGGGGGTCGAGCGCAGGGACCACAGCTTCATCCACTCGCCGGCGAGCAGATCGCGGAAGCGGGCGTTCACCGGCTTCCCTCCTTCTTCTGGTACTCGACGCTGTCGGCGGTCAGTTCCATGAAGGCCTCCTCCAAGGACGCCGCACACGACGTCAGTTCGGCGAGCGGGGTGCCGTGCCGGAAGGCGAGCAGCCCGACGCCGTCCGCCGCCATCCCGGTCACGGTGAGCGCCCATTCCTCTCCTTCCGGGGGCCGTACGGTCGCCCCGGCGCGGATCAGAGCGGCGGCGAGGCCCGGCCCGGCGGCCCGGTCGGCGGTCCGTACGATCACGCCCCGGCGGGTGCCCCGGGCGGCGAAGTCCCCCAAGCTCTCGGCGGCGATCAGCCGGCCGCGGCCGATGACGACGAGGTCGTCGGCGGTGTGCTCCATCTCGCTCATCAGATGGCTGGAGACGAACACCGTGCGGCCCTCGGCGGCGAGGCGCCGGAACAGCTCCCGCGCCCAGCGGACCCCTTCCGGGTCCAGGCCGTTGACCGGCTCGTCGAAGAGCAGCACGGGCGGGTCGCCGAGCAGGGCGGCGGCGATCCCGAGGCGCTGCCTCATGCCGAGGGAGTAGCCGCCGATCCGGCGACGGGCCGCCTCGGCGAGACCCACCTCGTCGAGGACCTCGCCCACGCGGCGGCGCGGGAGACCGTTGCTCCGGGCGAGGGCGGCGAGGTGCCCCTCGGCGGTCCGCCCGCCGTGGACGTCGTGCGCGTCGAGCAGCGCCCCGACGTGCCGCAGGCCCCGGGGCAGCTCCCCGAACCGCCGCCCGCCTACGGTCGCGGTCCCGGAGGTCGGCTCGTTGAGCCCCAGGACCAGCCGCAGGGTCGTGGACTTCCCGGCGCCGTTGGGTCCGAGGAACCCGGTGACCCGCCCGGGCCGCACCGTGAAGCTGAGCCGGTCGACGGCGGGCCGGTCGGACATGACGGCCCTCCGCCCGAGGGGGCCGCCGATCCGGCGGCCGTAACGCTTGGTCAGTTGTTCTACTTCGATCACCTGGCCCACGGTGCCGGGACGCCACCCCCGCCCGCATCGGCCCGCCGGCCGCAGTCACACGGTGGCAGTGGCCCCCGGGCGTACGCCCCCGGGCCGATGTCCGGCCGGCCGCACCGCGCCTACGATCGGCCCATGCCCGCCACCGGACCGCCCGCCGACGCCCCCTCGGCCACCCGCACGGCCGACGCCCCGCCGGGCGGGCGCACCTCCGCGACCCTGGCCTGGTGCGCGGCCGCCGCGCACCCCTTCGTCCTCTTCGCGGGCCTCCAGGCGGGACCGATCCGCACCGCCCCCGAGTTGCGCATCCTCCTCGTCGCCATCGGCACCGGCCTGCTGCTCCCCCTCCTGCGGCGCCGGCCCGAGGTGGTGCTCGGGCTGCTCCTCGTCGGGCTGTTCGCCGCGTCGACGACCCGGCCGTCCGCCGGGCTGACGTACCTGCCGGTCCTCGCCGCCGACGCCTGCGTCGGACGGCTGGTGGCCCACCGCCCGCTCCGGGTCGCCCTGCCCGCCGCGGCGGTGACGCTCGCCGTACAGATCGGTTCGGCGCTGTACACGACCTCGGGCCAGGACGTCTTCGTCACCACGGTCGTCGCCCTGGCCCTGGCGATGTTCACCGCGGGCCTGCTCGGGCACTCCTCCCGTGAGCGGCGCTCGCACGCGGCGGAACTGCGCGCCCGGACGGCGGCCGAGGCCGTCACCGCCGAACGGCTGCGGATCGCCCGCGAACTGCACGACGTGATCGCCCACAGCATCGGCGTCATCGCCATCCAGGCGGGGGTGGGCCGCCGGGTCATCGAGACCCAGCCCGCCGAGGCCCGTAACGCCCTCGCGACCATCGAGACCACCAGCCGGGAGACCCTCGCCGGTCTGCGCCGCACCCTGGGCTTGCTGCGGGCCTCGGCGAAGGACGCCCCGGGGCACGCCCCCGCACCGCGTGGCCCGGCGCCCGGCCTCGCCGACCTGGAGCGGCTCGCCGCGTCCACGGCGGACGCGGGAGTGCGGGTCGAGGTGCGGCGGCTGGGAGACCCCGGGCGGCCGCCGCCACCGGAGGTCGACCTGGCCGCGTACCGGATCGTCCAGGAGTCGCTGACCAATGTCGTACGCCACGCGGGCGCCCGCGCCTGCCGGGTGACGTTGGAGCGGGGCGAGGACGTCCTGCTCGTCGAGATCACGGACGACGGCCCGCCCACCCCCGCCGCACCCCCCTCCCCTGTCCCCTCCCCCGAAGAGGGGTACGGCATCGTCGGCATGCGCGAGCGGGCGGCGCTCCTCGGCGGCCGCTTCTCGGCGGGGCCGCGCGCCGGAGGCGGCTTCCATGTGACCGCCGAACTACCGCTGCCCCACCCGGCTCGGAAAGGAACCCCCGCCCCATGAGCACGCCGATCCGGGTCCTCCTCGTCGACGACCAGCCGCTGGTACGAGCGGGTCTGCGCGTCCTGATGGCGGACAGCCCGGATCTCGAGGTCGTCGGCGAGGCGGGCACCGGCATCGAAGCGGTCCGGCTCACCGAGGACCTCCGGCCGCGGCCCGACGTGATCGTGATGGACGTACGGATGCCCGGCATGGACGGCATCGAAGCGACCCGGATCGTCACGGCGGGCACCGACGCGCCCCGGGTCCTCGTCCTGACCACCTTCGACGACGACGAGTACGTGTACGGCGCGCTCCGCTCCGGGGCGAGCGGCTTCCTCGTCAAGGACATGGCCCTGGACGACATCCTCGCGGCGATCCGGGTGGTCGCCGCAGGTGACGCCCTGATCGCGCCAGGCGTCACCCGCCGCCTGATCGAGGAGTTCGCGGCCCGCCCGGAGCCCGCCTCGGCCTCCGGCGCCGCCACGGCCCCCGCCGCCACACTTCTCACGCCGGGTGCGCTCGCCGGGGTCACCGCGCGGGAACGCGAGGTCCTCGCCCTCGTCGGCCGCGGTCTGTCCAACGGCGAGATCGGGGAGCGGCTCCACATCAGCGCGGCCACCGCCAAGGCACACGTGGCACGCCTCTTCACCAAACTGGGCGCCCGCGACCGGGTGCAGCTGGTGATCCTCGCGTACGAGGCGGGGCTGGCGCCGTGACACCATCGGTCCCGTGCTCGACATCGGCTACTCCCTCTCCCGTCGCTTCCCCGACCCGCCGCAGACCGACTACCGCCACGCGGACGTCCACGCGCTGCGCCACGACCTGTTCTGCGGGGACGTGTACCTCGCCGACACCAAGGCGGACCGGGAGATCTCCACAGCCTGGGGATGGGTTCCTGTGCTCGACTTCGCGTGGGCGCTGTGCGACATCGTCGAGCAGCTCGACCAGGACCCGCGCGGCAACCGCTCCGCCCGGCAGCAGTACGCGGAGCTCGACTTCACCGAGTCCTCCGACCGGATGCTCTTCGAGCGCCGCTTCGGCTGGGTGGACGTCGAGGCCGACTGGATGCCGGGGGACGAGCCGCCCCTCACCTTCGGCCACTCCCTCCTGCGCCGCGAGGCCCGCGACTTCCTGCACGACCTGATCGCCGACCTCACCGACATGCACGAGGGCCTCGCCGACAACCCGGCCGTCTGGTCCTTGCAGGCCCGCTTCCCCCGCCTGCCGTAGGGGACCTCGCAGGACAACGCGCCACGGCGAGCCCCCGGGTCTCACCCCTCCACCCGCACCCCCAGCCGCGCCGCGAGCACCGGCGCCAGGTCGAGGAGCTGGGCCGTCGAGATCACCGCGCCCGCGAGCGACTCCACCCCCCGCTCGATCTCCAGGCGCTGGACCCCTCTCAGGTCCACGTCCGTGAGCCGGGCCCCGCTGAAGTCCACGCCCGTGAGCACGCAGTCCACGAACTCCACCCGCTCAAGCACCGCACCCCCGAGGTCGAGCTCGCTCAGCACACAGCCCTCGAAGACGACGTCCTTCAGCTTCGCCGCCCGCAGGTTCAGGTAGTCGCACTTCCCTCCCCGCACCACGACTCTCTCCAGCACCGCCCCGTGCAGCTGCGCCCCGCCGAGCCGCGCGTCCACCACCTCCACGTCCCGCAACTGCGCCCCGGCCAGGACCGTCCCCACCCCGCGTACGCCGGTCAGCACCGAGTCGAGGAACCGGGCCCCCGTCAGGCGCGTCTCGTCGAGCCCGCACTCGCGCAGCGCGCAGTCCAGGAACCGCGCGCCCTCCCCCGACTGCCCCGCGAGGTCGAGCCCGGCCAGTTCGAGGCCGTCGTAGTCCCCGTCCGGCGCGAGACCGCCCTCGTACGCCTCCAGGGGAGGGAGCCGCACCTCCGGCCGCCGGGCCCCCGCCACCGCCGCCTTCTTCTTCCGAGTCGTCACCATGACCCCATGGTGATGTACGCCACTGACAACGCCCCCGATGTCACGAACGCGTCCCCGCCGTCCGTCCTCCGGTCAGGACCGGTCACCAGCCCGACACGAGGGAGACGGACATGCGGAAGCTCACGATCATCGGCGGCGGCTTCGCCGGACTGACCGCGGCCATCACCGCCGCCGAGGCCGGCACCAGGGTGACCGTGTACGAGGCGCACCGGACCCCCGGCGGCCGGGCCCGTACGGCCGAGGGCCCGTACCGCACCAACGAGGGCCCGCACGCGCTCTACGCCGGCGGCCCCCACTGGACCTGGCTCGGGCAGCGGGGCCTGCTCGGTCCGCTCGCGCCCCTGCCGCCCGCCGAGGCGCTCCGGTTCCGCTTCCACCGCGCCGGCGCCCTGCGCCGCACCCCGCCGCTCGGCCTGCTGCGGCAGTCCCTCCGTACCGCCGGCAAAGCCCCCGTGGACCTCGACTTCCACACCTGGGCCCGGGGGTTCGCGGGCGAACGGGCGGCGCGGGAGGCCGCCGCGTACGCCGGGGTCGCGCTCTTCCACCACGACCCCGGCGCACTCTCCGCCCGCTTCGTCCAGGAACGGCTGCACCGGGCCGCCGCCGTCCCGCCCGAGGCGCACTACGTGCGGGGCGGCTGGGGCGAGCTCATCGGGCGGATGGTCGCGCGCGCGTGCGAGATGGGCGTACGGATCGAGACGTCGGCCCGCGTCGAGAGCCTCGATGGCCTCGATGGCCTCGATGGCGGCGGCGGACCGGTGATCGTCGCCACCTCCCTGCCCGCCGCCGCCCGGTTCCTCCGCGACCCGTCGCTGACCTGGGAGAGCGGCCGTACCGTCCTCGTCGACCTTGCCCTGCACGGCCGGAAGGGGGACCCGTTCGTGATCTCCGACCTGGACGCGCCCGGCTGGATCGAACGGTTCACCGCCCAGGACCCGTCCCTCGCCCCGGCCGGACATCAGCTGATCCAGGCCCAGTTCCCCATCGGACCCGGCGCGACCGGGGCGGACGGCGTCGCCCACGGGGAACGCCTCCTCGACCTGGGCTTCCCCGGCTGGCGCGAACGGACGGTGTGGCGGCGGGATTCGGTGGCCCAGGGGCGTACGGGGGCGGTCGACCGTCCTGGCACGACCTGGCGCGACCGGCCGGCCGTCGACCGGGGCGACGGCGTGTACCTGGTGGGGGACCAGGTGGCGGCGCCGGGGGTGCTGTCGGAGGTGTCGTTCACGAGCGCGGTCGAGGCGGTGTCCCTGGCCCTGCGCGCGGACCACCTGGCCGCGAGGCACGCGTGACCTCGGCCGTACTCGCCGACCACCTTGAACCCCCTGAATCCCTCGAACCCGTCGAACCCCTCGAACCCGTTGAACCCGTTGAACCCCTTGACCTCAAGCAAGCTTGAGGTCGGAGGCTTGCCCTGTCGGCGCCGCACGACACCCGCACACCCGCCCGTACGACGACAGGGGAACCGCCATGCACGCCGTCCGCCTCCACGCCTTCGGCCCCGCCGAGAACCTCACGTACGAGGAGACGCCCGACCCCGTACCGGGCCCCGGTCAGGTCCGCATCCGGGTCGCCGCGGCCGGTGTGCACCTCCTCGACACCGCGCTCCGCGAGGGGATGACGGGCCCGTTCCCGGCGCCCGCCCGCCTGCCCACCATTCCCGGCCGCGAGGTCGCCGGCACCGTCGACGCCCTCGGCGAGGGCACCGACCCGGCCTGGCTCGGCCGGCGGGTCGTCGCCCACCTCGGCATGAACCCCGGCGGGTACGCCGAACTCGCCGTCACCGACACCGCCCGCCTCCACGCCCTGCCCGACCACCTCGGCGAGGCCGAGGCCGTCGCCATGATCGGCACCGGCCGCACCGCCCTGGGCATCCTGCAGTTCACCGAACTCGGCCCCGAGTCGGTGGCCGTCGTGCCCGCCGCCGCCGGCGGCATCGGCACCCTGCTCGTCCAGTACGCCAAGAACGCCGGCGCCACCGTCATCGGCCTCGCCGGCGGCCCCGCGAAGGTCGCCCTCGTCCGGGAGAACGGCGCCGACCTGGCCGTCGACTACAAGGAGCCGGACTGGCCGGAGAAGGTCCGCGCGTACCTGGGCGACCGCACCGCCACCGTCGTCTACGACTCGGTCGGCGGCGACACCGGCCGCGCCGCCGTCGACCTCCTCGGCCCGGGCGGACAGCACGTCGTCTTCGGCTGGTCCGGCGCCGGACTCCACGACGGTGAAGCGCTCACCTTCCCACCGGAGGAACTCGCGGCGCGCGGCATCACCTCGGACTCCGTCCTCGGCCCCGTCATGATCCAGAAGGCGGGCGGAGACGTCCGCAACCTCGAACTCGCCGCCCTCGACGCGGCGACCACCGGCACCCTCCGCCCGGCGGTCCACCGCTTCCCGCTCGCGGACGCGGCGGGCGCCCACCGCGCCCTGGAGACCAGGGGCACGACGGGCAAGGTGGTCCTGGTGCCGTAGGGCACGCCCGGCGGCCCGGGCGGCGGCCCCGGTCCCGTCCGCTGTCACGCCCCGAGGGTCAGACCCCGACGACGTCCCAGGAGTGTGCCTTGAACTCCTTCTTGAAGTCGGGGTGGTCCTCCCACATCCGGGCGATGGAACGCAGCACGTCCCAGTTCTGTTCGAGGGCCTGGTCCACCACGGGCCGCAGCTCCGCCGACTCCCGCTTCTCCACGAGCCCGCCGACGGCCGCCGCGGCCTGCACGGTGTAGCGCGTGGCGCGCAGGGCCCGGGACGTGTCGTCCATCCCGAACCCGTGGTCGCTCCCGTTCGCGGGATCGAAGAGCGGGGTCAACCGCGCCTCGATGAAGGCCGTGATCCGCTGGAAGCGCTGCTCGATGTCCGTATCCATGCCCCCTTTCCTACACCCCCGGCCCACCGAGCCCGGCCAGTGCCCCGTCCGTCAGGCGGTAGACCGTCCACTCGTCCTGCGGGCGGGCGCCGAGGGACTCGTAGAAGTCGATCGAGGGCTTGTTCCAGTCGAGTACGGACCACTCCAGGCGCTCGTACCCGCGCTCCACGCAGATCCGGGCCAGTTCGCGCAGCAACGCCTTGCCGTGGCCGCCGCCGCGGGCCTCCGGGCGGACGTACAGGTCCTCCAGGTAGATGCCGTGGACTCCGCGCCAGGTCGAGAAGTTGAGGAACCAGAGCGCGAAGCCGACCACGTCCCCGGCGTCCGTCTCCGCGACGTGGGCGAAGGCGGCGGGCCGGGCACCGAAAAGGGCCTCGTGGAGCTGCTCGGGGGTCGTACGGACCTCGTGGAGGGCCTTCTCGTACTCCGCGAGGTCGCGGACCATGGCGTGGATGACGGGGACGTCGACGGGCGTGGCGGTACGGATCATGCGCCCCAGGGTGCCCTGGCGGAGGCCTCCGCGGCGAACGGAATCCGCGCGACGGTCACGCCCCACGCCACCGCGCCACAGACCACCCCACCACCTCCCACACCACCCGCGACACAGACCGCCCCCTCACCCCCTCCCCGCCACCAGGAGCCGCGCGACCTCCACCTGCTCCTCGTTCAGGCCCGGTTCGCCGTCCGCCACGTCCCAGAGGGCGTTCTGCAGGATGCGGCCCAGCGTCCACGCCACCGCGCGCGCCCGGTCGCCGACGACCTCGGCGAGCAGGTCGAACCGCCACAGGACGTCAGCCGGGTCGAAGCGGTCGAGCAACGACGGCAGCAGTTCGAAGCCCGGGTCCCCCGCGAGCGGCTTCGGGTCGATCGCCAGCCACGGTTCGCGCCCGCCCGCCAGGACGTTCCCCAGGTGCAGGTCCCAGTGGAGCAGCCTGCCACCCGGTTCGCCCGCCACCTCCCGTACCGCCGCCGCGCAGTCCCGCAGGACCGCCGCGTCCCGCGCGCCGAGGCGTACGGCCGCGTCGGGGACCTCGGCGAGCATCCCGGCCGCGATGTCGCCGAGCGTGCGCAGCCCCGGAGGCGCGGGGACCGCCGTCAGGCGCGCGAGCAGCCCGGCGACGACCCCGAGGGCCTCCCGGGTGTCGGTGAGGGACGTCAGCGGCCGGGCGTCGTCGAGCCGTTCCAGGAGCATGGTGCCGTTCCCCGGGTCATGGTCGAGGAGCCGTACGACGCCGTCACCGTCCCAGGCACGCAGGCCGATCGGCTCGCCCTCCGTCTCCTCGTCAAGGAGCTGCATCTTCAGCGCCGCGCGCGTGCCGTCCGCAACCCGTTCGACGGGCAGGACCAGGGAGGCCACCCCGTACATGGAGGGACCCGTGACCCGCAGTCCCCACCGGCGGATGGACCCCTCGGCGAGGGCGGGCAGCCCGGCGACGAATGCCCGCCCGGCCTCCCCGTTGTACTTCGCCTGCGACGCCGCCAGTTCGTCAGGAACGCGAATCATCCCCGAACCTTAGGCACCCGCCTTCCGGAGCGACGAGTTCCGCACGAGATCCGCAGGGCGGACGCAACGGAATCCGCACCGCTCACGCGCGGGACGGGCCCCGTCGAACCAGGGCCGGGCGCCCTCGGGAAGGCGCCGCCGAGGGCCCGTATCCCTGGGACCGAGGCCCCGGGTAACCTCCCGCCCACGCACCCGGAAGAGGGATACACATGAGTACGGTCAACGGCGGCATCTCGTTCTGGTACGCGCAGGACGGCACCCCCGCTCCCCGCGAACCGCTCCCCGGCGACACCACGGCCGACGTCTGCATCGTCGGCGGCGGCTACACAGGTCTGTGGACCGCCTACTACCTGAAGAAGGCCGTCCCCTTCCTCAACATCACCGTCCTCGAAGCGAAGTTCTGCGGGTACGGAGCCTCCGGACGCAACGGCGGCTGGCTGTACAACGGCATCGCCGGCCGCGACCGCTACGCGAAGTTGCACGGCCACGAGGCGGCCGCCCGCCTCCAGCAGGCCATGAACGCCACCGTCACCGAGGTCCTCGACGTCTGCGAGGCCGAGAAGATCGAGGCCGACCAGCACCGCGGCGGCGTCCTGGAGGTGGCCCTCTCCCCCGCCCAGCTCGCCCGCCTCAAGGCGTTCCACGCGGCGGAGGCCGCCTTCGGCGAGACCGACCGCGCCCTGTACGGGGCCCGCGAGACCGCCGCCCGGATCCGCGTCACCGGTGCCGTCGGCTCGTCCTGGACCCCGCACGGGGCCCGACTGCACCCCGTGAAGCTCGTGAAGGGCCTCGCGGCCGCGGTCGAGGCTCTGGGCGTCGTGATCCACGAGTCGACCCCCGTCACCGAGATCAGGCCGAAGCACGCGGTCACCCCGTACGGCACGGTCCGCGCCCCGTACGTCCTGCGCTGCACCGAGGGCTTCACCGCCACCCTCGCCGGCCAGCGCCGCACCTGGCTCCCCATGAACTCCTCGATGATCGCCACCGAGCCCCTCGACGACGCCCAGTGGGAGGCCGTCGGCTGGGAGGGCCGCGAGACCCTCGGCGACATGGCCCACGCCTACGTGTACGCCCAGCGCACCGCCGACGGCCGCATCGCACTGGGCGGCCGGGGCGTCCCGTACCGCTTCGGCTCGAAGACGGACAACGACGGCCGCACCCAGCCACAGACGATCGAGGCCCTCCGCGACATCCTGGTCCGCCTCTTCCCCCAGCTGGCGGGAGTACGGATCGACCACGCCTGGTCCGGAGTGCTCGGCGTCCCGCGCGACTGGTGCGCCACGGTCACCCTCGACCGCTCCACGGGCCTCGGTTGGGCGGGCGGCTATGTGGGCTCGGGCGTCGCCACGGCCAACCTCGCGGCCCGCACCCTCCGCGACCTCATTCAGCAGGACTCGGGCCAGTCGGGCCCCACGGACCTGACGGCCCTGCCCTGGGTGAACCACAAGGTCCGCAAGTGGGAACCGGAGCCCCTGCGCTGGCTCGGAGTCCAGACGATGTACGCGGCCTTCCGGGGCGCGGACCACCGCGAGGCCACGGGGAACACCGCGGCGACGGACCGGGTGGCGGTGGTGGCGAACCGCCTGAGCGGGCGCTGAGGGGCGGGGTCGGGGAGAGGCACGGATACCGGGTGGGGGGGCGCCCCCGCCCGCCGAGCGGGCGCTGAGGGGGCGGGGTCGCGAGGAGGCACGGATACGGGGGTGGGGCCCCCGCCCGCCGAACGGGCGCTGAGGGGGCGGGGCCGCGAGGAGGCACGGATACGGGGGTGGGGCCCCCGCCCGCCGAACGGGCGCTGAGGGGGCGGGGCCGCGGAGGGGCACGGATGCCTGGTGGGGGCCACCCCCGCCCGGCATCCCCCGCCCGCTCCCCGGGGCCCTCACTCCACCTGGATGCCGAAGTCCCCCACGAGCTCCCCGAGGCCGCCCCGGTATCCCTTCCCCCCGAGGACGAAGTCCCAGTCGCCGCCGGCGCGACGCCGGAACGAGCCGAGGACGAGTGCCGTCTCGCCGGGGCGCCCGTCGGAGACGACGAGCTGGTCGAGCTCGGCCCCGGAGTCGTCGCGGAGCCGGATGCCGGCATCGGTGAACCCCCCGAGGTCGGCCTCGGGGTTCACCTCGGGGTCGACGGCGGCCACGAGCACGAGCCGGTCGGCCCGCGTCGGCAGCGCGTCGAAGCCGACGCGTACGGCGGCCCGGTCGCCGGGCACGGCGGAGGTCATCGCGACCGAACCGTCAGGCGTTGAAGGGTTGTTGAAGAAGACGAACCACTCGTCGCCGAGGACCTGGTTGCCGGAGCAGACCAGCGCGCAGACGTCGAGCGCCGCCGAGCCGGCCCACACCATCCCGAGCAGATTGAAGTCGGCATCGGCCTCGACGGGCGCGTCCACGGCGGCGACGGCCGGGGCCCCGGGCCCCAACCGCCCCCGGAGCCCGTGCTGATGGAGCAGGTCGACGAGCTCGGTCCCGGCGATGAGGGTCAGGGGCTTGCCGTTGGCGAAGGTGTACGAGCCGGGGCCGAACTTCGAGGTGGTGACGAGCACACCCTTGTTCGCCCCGGCGCCCTGCACGGTCCCGTACAGATCACGTACGGCGGACGGGGGCACGGTGTTCCGGTACCGCTTCACCTGGACGACGATGGAACCGCCGCTGATGGGGTCGGGGTCGAGGGCCTCGACGTCCACCCCGCCGTCGTTGGAGCGGCGGGTGGTGACGGCCTGGAGCCCCCGGGCCCGGAAGAGCTGGGCCACGAGCCCCTCGAAGGCGATGGGGTCCATGGCGAGGAGGTCGGGTTCCTCACCGTCCCCCTGGACGACGACGTCCGGCCCGACCTGATCGGGGGTCAGCAGGGGAGGGACGGAGGCCCGCTCGTCGGGCTTGGTGGCCAGCCGCCCGCCGAGGGCGCCGGTCAGGCACTCCACGGCCGCGACGAACTCCAGGTTCAGGCGGTCGAAGACGTTCCGCTCGACGGCGACGGAGGCGACGCAGACCCTCCCGGCGAGCCCGGTGGCGGGATCGACCCCGCCGACGTACCCGTTGAGGACGACGGTCTCCAGGGCACCGAACCGGTCGGCGGCGAACAGCTCGCGCACGGCGAGAAGCACGCTCTGCGCGATCACGTCACGGTAGAGGGCGCGCCGCTGCGTGGCCGGCCTCGGCACCTCCTTCTCCTGGTCGGTGCCGGGCAGGTACTTCACGCCCTTGGCCTCGGGGACGACGTCGTACCCGGGCAGGTCCCAGTCCAGCACCAGCTTCCGGCCACCGCGCGCGTAGGCGGCGGACACCTCCCGGGGAAAGCCCTCGGGCCAGCCGGCGGAGGAGAAGAGCACGGCGGAGAAGAACTCCACGACGGTCTCGGCCTCACCGGCGCGCAACGCCGCCTCGGTCCCGGCGACACCACTGTTGTGCGCACGTATCTCGGCGAGCCGGGCGGCGGCCCAGGTCTCGTACTCCCGCCGGTACGCGGCGAGTTGCTCGACCCGCCGGGCCTCGGCGGCCTGCGCCGCGTACCAGTCCCGCTCGAACCGGGCGCGCGCGTCCCGCTCGGCCTGGGCCCGCCCGGAGGCGGTCCAGGCGCTCTCGGGCTGGTACGACCGCTGGTCGGGCATGGCGACGGGCTCCCCGAGGGGCCCCGACGAGAACGGCTCGACGGCCTCGTCCCGCCGCAGCGACCCCACGGAGAACGCGGGCGCCCGGCAGCCGGCGGCGAGCAGACCCTCCAGCAGGGCGACGCGCTCCTCCACCTCCCGGGTCCGCCGCAACGCGTCCGCGTCCCGCTGCTGCCGGTAGGCGGCCCGCTGCTCCCGCTGCATCCGGGCGACGTCCCGCTCGTACGCCCGCTGGGCCCGCTCGGCGTCCCGCTGCTGCCGCAGCACCGCCTGATGCTGCCCCTCCCGCTGCCGCTGCGCCACCCGCTGCTGCTCGGCCCATACGCCGATCAGCCCCCCGGACCGTCGCACCATCAGCCCCACCCCTCCCGCAGAACACCCCACACCACCGGCACACCCCGTAACGCCCAAGTGTCCCGGACAGGAGCGGCCCGGGACACAAGAACGCCGGAGCCGAGGCCGCGGCCCGACACCCCAGCCGACCGGCACGGCACGGAAAGGCTCTCGCTGCGCCTGGACACCGCCCGCGCAGGAACCAGGGCCGGGTCGGGGGCGTAGGCGGGGGGATGCCGTCGGGATCTCAAGCCACAGCTCATGCGGGCCGACGGGCGTCGAGGCCCAGGGGGTGGTGGGTGGTGGTGCCGCCGTCGTTGACACCGGTGAACGCTCTGAACAGGCTCTTCACAAGAGAGGGCGGGCCATCATGGGCCCGAGATGCGAGTTCGCTGGCTTGGTGCAGTGCGGCCATGTCGCCCGCTTCGTGTGTACCGCGCGTGACCACCCGCTCGGCTTCGTGCAGACCAACCCCCAGCGGGCGCAGCGCCTCCCAGACGGACCTGACCGCCGACAGTCGGCGGTCGCGCAGCACGTCGGCATCGACCTCTTGGCAGGTCCGTTCCTCCAGGTAGGCCCACCAGCCGCTCACCGGGCCACCAGCCGGGATTTCAGGGTGCGCGTCATAGGTTCGAACGTACGCCAGGACTCGGTGCCCGCCCCGGCCGCCCTCATGGTGGTGCCGTCGGATCTCGGGCTCTGGCTCTGGCTCATCTTCTGTGAAATCACCCGGGCCGGGCTCGTGCCCACGCCTCAAGCCTCCGGCCTGCCAGTTCTTTTCGGTCGCCAACCTCGGACGCCGGGGATCGGCTCGACTTCTCACCAGGTGAGCCAAAACCCGATCTCGCGTCGACAAAGCCAGACGGCAACCTGCAAGGGAAGACCCGGCAAGAGGGCGCTCTCTGTCGTAGGTGCCTGACAGGATCCGGACCGTGATAGCCATCGAAGATCTCGTTCCTCGCGTAGCTGCGAAGGCCAAGGCCACTTCTACGGCCTTGCCTTCCGCCGCCACCGCCGAGGAGGTTGCCGAGGCGGAGGCAGTTCTCGGCTTCGGCCTCCCGCCCCTGCTGGCGAGCCTGTACCGGGAGGTGGCCAACGGTGGCTACGGCCCCGATTACCAGCTTCTTCCGCTGGTCGGACCAGGGCGTACGGCGCTGAGCGAGTACCAGTCCGAACGATCCGCCTCGGCCGAGGACGAGGCACCGTACTGGCCGGCGGGCGTGCTGCCGATCCTCGACTGGGGCTGCGCCATGTACGCCGCGGTGGACTGCCTCAGCGAGACCGCCACGGTCCTCCTCTTCGACCCGAACGCCATGACGGACGACGGAGCCGCCGCCTGGTTCGTCGATGCCGGGAGTTTGGCCGAGTGGCTCGAAACCTGGCTCGCCGGAACAGGCTGGTACCGGGAAGACGCCGACGAGTACGAAGACGTCGCGGAGCCGACCCCGTGGGAGATGGCCGCCTCCCGGATCGGGGAGTGAACGAACCGCGGGATGGCCGTTGAGCTCACTCGGTGGAGCGGCTCCATAAGCGAAAGCGGCCTGGGGGCCGCCCAATTGTGGCCGGGTGCGCTGGATGCCTGTCCGGCCCGACCCATGTTCACCCCGGGGTCGAGTCAGTGGAACCAGACGACGAGACGCACGTTCTCCGCGCCGTGGACCTCGCTGAGGATGCGCATGACGCTCCAGACGCGACCCCAGTCAGTGTCGGTCCCTGCGGCCGACGCACGACTTCGTGTGCCGGAGGCGTCCGTCTCCTGCCAGTCGGTGGCGGACAGCTCGGCCCAGGTCACCCATGTCGTCCCGTACACGGAGTCGGTGCCGCCGCAGCCGGCGAACTCACGACGCAGCCCTTCAGACGCGTCATCCGGAAAGCCACGGTCCTCAGCAAGCGGACGGAAGCCGAAGGAGTTGCGGATCCCGAAGAGACAGGCCAAGCCGTCGTAGGCGTTGCCCCTGTTCAGCAGGAAGAGGTCGATGCCCGCTTCCCAGACGGTGTCCTCGTCGTCCGAACCCCACAGCCGGGCCCCCGGTCGGCACTCGATCATTCCGCTGACATCGGTCGACATGGCGTGATCCTGCCCCCAGGCCCAGGAGCCGGCACCCGCGTTTCGCCCCGCGCGCTCGCGGCCGTCCTCGGCCGATCGCAGCCGTTGATGTCACCCGTAGATGTCGAAGACCCCCAACCAAGATCGGTTGGGGGTCTTCGCTTGTCCTACCTGGAGCCCCCTGTCGGGTTCGAACCGACGACCCCCGCTTTACAAGAGCGGTGCTCTGGCCAGCTGAGCTAAGGAGGCAGCGAGTGCAGTGTATCCAACCTCGTCCGGGAGGCGGTCGGAAATCTCGCACGCTTCGGACTGCTGACAGATCCCGGTTCGCCAGGTAGCGTCGCCTGGAGTTCACCCTGGTGGACTAGACCTCCATCCTTCCTTTACTCGGATCGTCCGGCACGTTCCTGCCGGTGAAGGGACACATCACCATGGCTTCCGTCACTTTCGACAAGGCGACCCGGGTGTACCCCGGTGCCACCAAGCCCTCCGTCGACCAGCTCGACATCGAGATCGCCGACGGCGAGTTCCTCGTCCTCGTCGGGCCCTCCGGCTGTGGCAAGTCGACCTCCCTGCGCATGCTCGCGGGTCTCGAGGACGTCAACGCCGGCTCCATCCGCATCGGGGACCGCGACGTCACGCACCTGCCGCCCAAGGACCGGGACATCGCCATGGTGTTCCAGAACTACGCGCTGTACCCGCACATGAGCGTCGCCGACAACATGGGCTTCGCGCTCAAGATCGCCGGCGTCAACAAGGCCGAGATCCGCGCCAAGGTCGAAGAGGCCGCGAAGATCCTCGACCTCACCGAGTACCTGGACCGGAAGCCGAAGGCGCTCTCCGGCGGTCAGCGTCAGCGTGTCGCCATGGGCCGTGCCATCGTGCGTGAGCCGCAGGTCTTCCTCATGGACGAGCCGCTGTCGAACCTCGACGCCAAGCTCCGTGTCTCGACCCGTACGCAGATCGCCGGCCTCCAGCGCCGCCTGGGCATCACCACGGTCTACGTCACCCACGACCAGACCGAGGCCCTCACCATGGGCGACCGCGTCGCCGTCCTCAAGGACGGTCTGCTCCAGCAGGTCGACTCCCCGCGCAACATGTACGACAAGCCCGCCAACCTCTTCGTCGCCGGCTTCATCGGCTCCCCCGCCATGAACCTGATCGAGGTCCCGATCGTCGACGGCGGCGTGAAGTTCGGCAACAGCATCGTCCCCGTCTCCCGCGACGCGATCGCCGCGGCGTCCGCCAAGGGCGACACCACCGTCACCGTCGGCGTCCGCCCCGAGCACTTCGACGTGTCGGGCCCGACGAGCAAGGACGGCCTCGCCGTCATCGTCAACGTCGTCGAGGAGCTCGGCTCCGACGGCTTCGTGTACGGCTCCACCCGCGTCGACGGCGAGGACAAGGACCTGGTCGTCCGCGTCGGCGGCCGTGACGTCCCCGCCAAGGGCACCACGCTGCACGTCGTGCCGCGCGCCGCCGAGCTCCACGTCTTCTCGACCTCCACGGGTGCGCGCCTCAGCGACTGACCCGCACCCGGTCGGCTCGACCCCGACCTCTCCTCGGCCCCGCGTCTCTTGCAGATGCGGGGCTGTTGGTCTAAGTGGTGGTTTAACCCGTGAAACCCCGGCATTCAGGGCCCACACCCACCTCCCGCGTCAACACGGAATTCGAAAAGCCGCTTCGAACCATCCCCCGCAAGAGTGACTAAATGTCGCCATTTCACTACCTACCGCTACGCTCTCGTGCGTGACGCACACTGCCCGCCGAATCGGCCGCTCTCTCGCCCTCGTCCTGCCCGTCGTCCTGGTGCTCTCGGGAACGCTCGCGGTATCCGCCGTTCCGTGGGCCGGCCAGGACGCCGGTACCCAGCTCACGGCCTCCTCCTCGGAGGTCTCCGTCCCCGCCAAGTCCCGTGCCCCGCAGGACGTCCTGCGTGACCAGCTCCTCGCCGAGCTCCAGGAGAAGGATCCCGGCACGGCCCTCACCCACCTCCAGCGCGAGGTGGAGAACCGGCCCTCCCTCGCCAAGCACTGCATGTCCATCGCCCGCGCCCTGGGCCGCGCCGCCGTCGAGCAGTACGGCCCGCACCGCGCCCAGTCCTTCTCCCGGCCGGTCTGCGACACCTCGTACGCCACCGGCGTGATGCGCGCGAGCTGAGGCACCGTCGCGCGTCAGGCAGTCGGCCGTACGGGGCGCCTATCGTTCCCCGTATGCACAACACCTCTCCGACGCAGGCCGTGGTCCTGGCGGGCGGCCAGGGCTCACGGCTCCGCCCGTACACCGACGACCGCCCCAAGCCGATGGTCGAGATCCCGGGCACCGGGACCCCGATCATCGGCCATCAGCTTTCCTGGCTCGCCGCCGAGGGCGTGACCCACGCCGTCGTCTCCTGCGGCCATCTGGCCGAGGTGCTCCAGGAGTGGCTGGAGAGTGCCGACCTACCCCTCGAGGTGACCACGGTCGTCGAGACCGAACCCCTGGGCCGTGGTGGCGGCCTCAAGTACGCCGCCGCGCGTCTGCCCGCGCCGGACCAGCCCTGGTACGCCACCAACGGCGACATCTGGACCCGTTTCTCCCTGCGCGAGATGGCCGCCTTCCACGCGGAGCGCGACGCCCTCGCCACGCTCGCCCTGGCCCGCCCCCGCATCCCGTGGGGCGCCGTCGAGACCGACACGTTCGGGCACATCACCGACTTCGTCGAGTCGCCGCCGTCGCCGTTCCTCATCAACGCCGGCGTGTACGTCTTCTCCGCCGCCTTCACGGAGCTCCTCCCGGACCTGGGCGACCACGAGCGCACCACGTTCCCCCGGCTCGCCCGCGAGCGGCGCCTGGCGGGCTTCCCGCTGCCCCAGGGCGCGTACTGGAGGGCCATCGACACCGCCAAGGACCTCACCGAGGCCGCCAAGGAGCTCGCCGCGCAGCGGGGTTGAGGCCCACAGCGTCCAGGCCCGCCGGAGAGGCGGCGCCTCGTCCGTGCGGTACCAAGCACGCCGGAAGAGCGGCACCGCTCCGTGCGGTACCAGGCACGCCGGAAGAGCGGCACCGCTCCGTGCGGTGCCGCCCTTCCGTTGCTCGTCCGTACGGGCTGTCAGCCCAGCAGGCCACCGATCGGGTTCCTCGCGCCGCCCGTCGTCGAGCCGCTCTCCGACGGGGTCCCGGTCGAGCCGGTCGAGCCGGTCGAGCCGCCCGTGGTGCCGCCGCCGCCCGTCGTACCGCCGGTGGTGGTCGGGGTGTCGCTGGTGGTCGGCGGGGGCTCCGGCCTGGACCGCGTGGGCGTACGGCTGCTGCCGCCGCCGGTGCTGCCGCTGCCCTGCGTGGCGGTCGGGCGCTGCTCACGGGTCCGGGTGGACTCACGGGTCGGCTCGGTGGGCCGGGTCGCCTCCTGCGTCTCCTCGCGCTCCGCCGGGGCCTCGCCGGTCGCGGAGGGCTTCGGCTCGGTGGGCGCGGCCTTGGAGGGGGCGCGGCGCGTCGGCTCGGCGGGGAGCGGCTGGCCGGGGAGGTGGTTGATGGGGTCGTCGTTGGGACCCGGGACGGTGACCATCTCGGTGGAGCGGACGGCGCCGCCGAGGACGGAGCCGACGAGGAGGGTGAGGCCGACGACGACGGAGGCGACGAGGATGCTGCGGCGCATGACGCGGCGGCGGAGGTCCCAGAGGTCGGCGCGGGGGCCGAGGGTGCGCCAGGCCTCTCCGGCGAGGCGGCCGTCGAGGGAGTAGACGGGGGCTCCGGCGATGATCAGCGGGGACCAGGCGGCCAGGTAGATGATGTCGGCGGAGTCGTAGACCGGGACGGTCTTCCAGCTGACGGTCAGGAGCAGCGCGGCGGAGAGCAGGGCGCCGACGACGGCGGCGACGCGCTGCCAGAGGCCGAGGACGGTGAGGACGCCGACGACGACCTGGAGGAAGGCGACGGTGAGTCCGGCGCCGACGGGGTGCTGGAGGGCGAAGTCGCGGAGGGGTTCGGCGAGGGCCCAGGGGTGGAGGGAGTTGAGCCACTTCACCATGGAGCCGCGCTCGCCGCCGTCGAAGTACACGGGGTCGCAGAGCTTGCCCATGCCCGCGTAGATGGAGATGAAGCCGAGGAAGACGCGGAGCGGGAGGAGGACGACGCCGAGGTTCATCCGGCGGCCCGGGTAGTAGGCGTGCCGGACGCTGTCCTGCCCGTGGCGCTGCGCGGTCCGGCCCTGCGCGTCCTCGTCCTCGTACGCTCCGGGGCCCTCGGGCTCGGACCGGAGGTCGTACAGGTCGTCGTACGCGCCCTCGGCGCGGCGCATCGGCGGCAGCAGCGGTCCGGCGGCGGGGGGCACCACGGAGGTGGGCATGGTGTCGTCGATGCGCGGGACGGCCTGGGTGGCGCCCGCGTCGAGACCGGGGCGGCCCGGGTGGCCGATGCCCGGCTCCAGGGTGGAGACGGAGGACTCGCGGACGGCCTGGAGGAGGCCGGTGGCGCCCGGTGAGGACTTTCCGGTCCATACGACGGGACGACGGCGCGGTCCGCCCGCTCCGGCCGTGGCCCCGGACAGGGCGGGGGTACGGGCGCCGGCGCCGAACTTCGGCTGCGGAGCCGGCGCGAGCCGCACACGGAAGCTGGCGTGGTTCACGATCACCTGGGCGGGATCGGAATCCACCTTGACCATGCTCAGCGCGGGCTGATCGTCGAACCCCGGCCGGGGCGTTCTGGTGTCCACACTCATCTAACCGAGTGATCTGGGTTTAGGACACTGCCTTGACGGCTCGCAAATGTCCGAGACCCGTCAAGATCAACGCCACGGCCGGGGCCGGGTGGTGCGCGGGGTGTCACTCCCGGGTGTTACGCCATACGGCGGCGGGCCGCCTCGTAGAGGACGACGCCCGCGGCGACACCGGCGTTGAGCGACTCGGCGCCGCCCGGCATCGGGATGCGGACGAGGAAGTCGCAGGTCTCGCCGACGAGACGGGACAGACCCTTGCCCTCGGAGCCGACGACGATGACGACCGGGCCGCCCAGCTCCTCCAGCTCGTGCACGTCGCGGTCCCCGTCGGCGGCGAGGCCGACGACCGTGACGCCGGCCTTCTGGTACGCCTCCAGGCAGCGCGTCAGGTTGGTGGCGCGGGCGACCGGCGTACGGGCGGCGGTACCGGCCGAGGTCTTCCAGGCGCCGGCGGTCATCCCGGCGGCGCGGCGCTCGGGGACGACGACGCCGTGGCCGCCGAAGGCGGAGACGGAGCGGACGACCGCGCCGAGGTTGCGCGGGTCCGTGACGCCGTCGAGGGCGACGATCAGCGGGTCCTCGTGGTCGTCGAAGGCCGCCGCGGCGAGGTCCTCGGGGTGCGCGTACTCGTACGGCGGGACCTGGAGGACGAGGCCCTGGTGGTTGAGGCCGTTCGTCATGCGGTCGAGCTCGGGGCGCGGCGCCTCCATGATGTTGATGTTGCCGCGGCCTGTGGCGAGGTTCAGGGCCTCGCGCACGCGCTCGTCGTTGTCGATGAACTGCTGCACGTACAGCGTCGAGGCGGGCACGCCGTCGCGCAGGGCCTCGAAGACCGGGTTGCGGCCGACGACCATCTCGGACAGGCCCTTGCCGCCGCGGCGGGCGACGGGCTTGCGCTTGGCCGTGTTCCGGGCCATCGCGTTGGTGACGCGGAAGGCCTTGTGGCCCTTGCGGGCCTCGGCCTTGGGCGTCGGGCCCTTGCCTTCGAGGCCCTTGCGCCGCTGGCCACCGCTGCCGATCGTCGCACCCTTCTTGTTGGACGTGCGACGGTTCCTGCGCTGGCTGTTCCCGGCCATGACTACTCTCATCCTCGGTGTTGCGTACGGAGGCGTATGCGGCCCACGTACAAGGTCTGTAACTGAAGTGTGCCGCCCGGGGGTCCGAGCGGCACTTCTTCTAACGGTTGCCCAGCGTCCAGCGGGGGCCGTCGGGGCTGTCCTCGATGGCGAGGCCGGACTGGCCCAGTTGATCGCGGATCGCGTCCGCGGTCGCCCAGTCCTTGCGCTCGCGGGCCGACTCGCGCTGCTGGAGCACGAGCCGTACGAGGGTGTCGACGACGCCGTGGAGCTCTTCGCCGCCACCGGTCTCCTCGGCCCAGTGCGGGTCGAGAGGATCGAGGCCGAGGACGCCGAGCATGGCCCGGACCTCGGCGAGGCGGGCGATGGCCTCGTCCTTGTCGTCCGCGGCGAGGGCGCTGTTGCCCTGGCGGACGGTGGTGTGGATGATCGCGAGCGCGTGCGGCACGCCCAGGTCGTCGTCCATGGCCTCGGCGAAGGCCGGCGGCACCTCGGCGGCGGGGGCGACGGTCGTCCCCGCCTTCTCGGTGGCGCGCTGGACGAAGCCCTCGATACGGGCGAACGCCGACTCGGCCTCGCGCAGGGACTCCTCGCTGTACTCGATCATCGAGCGGTAGTGCGGGGTGCCCAGGTAGTAGCGGAGGACGATGGGCCGCCAGTTCTTCACCATCTCGGACACCAGCACGCTGTTGCCGAGCGACTTCGACATCTTCTCGCCGCTCATGGTGACCCAGGCGTTGTGCACCCAGTACGAGGCGAAGTCGTCGCCGAAGGCCTTGGCCTGGGCGATCTCGTTCTCGTGGTGCGGGAAGATCAGGTCGAGGCCGCCGCCGTGGATGTCGAAGGCGGAGCCCAGGTACTTGTGGGCCATGGCCGAGCACTCCAGGTGCCAGCCGGGGCGGCCGCGGCCCCACGGGGTCTCCCAGTCGGGCTCGCCCGGCTTGGTCGCCTTCCACATGGCGAAGTCGCGGGGGTCGCGCTTGCCCGTGATGCCGTCCTCGGAGGGCTGGCGGAGGTCGTCGATGTCCTGGTTGGACAGCTCCAGGTAGCCCGGGAAGGACCGCACGTCGAAGTAGACGCTGCCGTCGGCCTCGTAGGCGTGACCGCGCTCGATGAGGCCGCGCATCATCTCGATCATCTCGGGGACGTGCCCGGTGGCCCGGGGCTCGTACGTCGGCGGGAGGCAACCGAGCGCGTCGTAACCCGAGTTGAACGCCCGCTCGTTCTCGTAGCCGATGGACCACCAGGGGCGGCCCTGGTCCACGCCCTTGGTGATGATCTTGTCGTCGATGTCGGTGACGTTGCGGATGAACGTGACGTCGTAGCCGCGGTACGCGAACCAGCGGCGCATGATGTCGAAGTTCAGCCCCGACCGGATGTGACCGATGTGCGGGGCCGCCTGGACGGTGGCGCCACAGAGGTAGATCGAGACGCAGCCCGGCGTGAGCGGGGTGAAGTCACGGATCTGCCGGGCGCTGGTGTCGTACAGGCGAATAGTCACCACTCCAGGGTAGTGGGCGTGTGGTAGTGCCCCGATACCTGTCGCCCGTCTCCCACCACGTTTTTCACCGGCCCTGCCGCGATACGGGGTAGACGAGGGCGGTCGCGAGCGCCGCGAGGCCCTCGGCGCGACCCGTGAGCCCGAGGCCGTCCGTGGTGGTGCCGGAGACGGAGACCGGCGCTCCGGCCGCCTCGCTCAGCGCCTGCTGAGCCTCGTCGCGCCGCTTGCCGACCTTGGGGCGGACGCCGACGACCTGGACGGCGATGTTCCCGATCTCGTACCCCTCGGCGCGGACGATCCGGGCGGCCTCGGCGAGGAGGGTGACGCCGGAGGCGCCGGACCACTCGGGGCGCGAGGTGCCGAAGTGGGCGCCGAGGTCGCCGACGCCGGCGGCGGAGAAGAGCGCGTCGCAGGCGGCGTGGGCGGCGACGTCACCGTCGGAGTGCCCGGCGAGGCCGTACCCCTCGGAGTCCTCCCAGAGCAGGCCGGCGCACCACAGTTCGCGGCCCTTCTCGAAGGCGTGGACGTCGGTGCCGATGCCGGTACGGGGGATGACGGGCGGCGTGGGCGACGGCAGGGTCGGCGGCGTGGTCGGCTCAGAAGCCATCGTTGGCCCTCCTGCGGGCGAGTACGGCCTCGGCGAGCACGAGGTCGAGGGGGCGGGTCACCTTGAAGGCCTCTTCGTGGCCGGGGACGACGACGACGGGCGCGCCGAGCCGCTCGACCATGCCGGCGTCGTCGGTGGCGCCCTCACCCGCGAGGGCGACGGTGGCGTGGGCGTGGACCAGGGTGTCGTGGTCGAAGCCCTGCGGGGTCTGGACGGCGCGGAGCCGGGCCCGGACCGGGGTGGCGACGACCTGCTCGGGGTCGCCCGGCTTCTCGGCCGGTTCGACCTCCTTGACGGTGTCGGAGACGGGCAGCGCGGGGACGACGGCGACGGCCCCGTCCCGTACGGCCTCGATGACGGCGTCCACGGTGTCGACGGGGACGAGCGGGCGGGCCGCGTCGTGGACGAGGACGGTGGTGACGCCCTCGGGGAGCGCGTCGAGCCCGAGGCGTACGGACTCCTGACGGGTCTCACCGCCGGGCACGACGAGGTAGTCGGTCCGCTCGGGGAGGGCGTGGGCGTCGAGGAGGTTCTTGACCTCGGCGGCGCCCTCGGGGGGCGCGACCACGACGACGAGCGAGACCGCGCGGGAGGCGGCCATGGCACGGACGGCGTGGATGAGCATGGGGGTGCCGCTCAGCGTGCGCAGCGCCTTGGGGGCGCCCGGCCCGAGGCGTACGCCCCGGCCGGCCGCCGGGATCACCACGGCGGTACGAGAAGGACGCGCTTCGTCTGACATCGGTTGCACTCCGGCAGGTTTGTTTCCGCGGCCGACATGGGTATGGCCTCACCGTGCCGGACGCTCCGCCTTGACCGGGCCCTTTCCGTGACGACGGTCGAGGCGTGCCGCCCGAGCACTGGGGTTCGTACGGCACAGGGGGTGCGGGGTCTTCTTCGGCGGTGGGCAGGTGCTCCGCATACGGTGATGCCCGCATGCGTACGCGAACATGCCGCAGGGCCCGACGGCAGCACTGTGTGGATCACAGCACGCCAACGGGCACCGCGGCATCGCTTCACTTGGATACGCGCTCGAATGTCGTCAGAGCACGCTCAGGACGCGAGGACCTCGTCGAGGAGAGCCTCGGCCTTGTCCTCGTTCGTGTTCTCCGCGAGCGCCAGCTCGCTGACCAGGATCTGCCGCGCCTTGGCGAGCATGCGCTTCTCGCCTGCGGAGAGACCCCGCTCGCGCTCGCGCCGCCACAGGTCGCGGACCACTTCGGCGACCTTGATGACATCGCCGGAGGCGAGCTTCTCGAGGTTTGCCTTGTAGCGACGGGACCAGTTCGTCGGCTCTTCGGCGTACGGCGCGCGCAGCACCTCGAAGACCCGGTCCAGCCCGTCCTGACCGACAACGTCGCGAACACCGACGAACTCCGCATTGTCCGCCGGCACGCGAACCGTCAGGTCGCCCTGCGCGACCTTGAGCACCAAGTAGGTCTTGTCCACGCCTTTGATCTGGCGAGTTTCGATGGCCTCGATCAGCGCGGCCCCGTGATGGGGATAGACCACGGTGTCGCCAACCTTGAACGTCATGTGACAGGTACCCCTTCCGTGGCTATCCAGAGTAACACGGATTCAGCTTCTTCTGAATGGCGTTTTCGCAGGTCAGGGCATATCTCGGGGCTTGACAACGGCGACACGAACGTGCTGCGGAGGGCTTCCGGAAGGGGGTATTCGCAGGTCGGAGCGGCTGTGCGGACACAGAGAAACCCGCACGTTACACCTACCGGGAGCCCCACCAAGGAGGGCCGATGTCCCGATTTGTCGGGTTCAGAGTGGGCTTCTTCACCTACTCCGTTCGAGGATCGTCCACCCGTACGGATGCATCGCGGGGTGATTCCGTAATTGATCAGTCGACGCGGGTGCGGGATTTTCCGGAGGTGCGGCTCGGGGAATGCGGGGCCGCCGTCGAATTGATCAAGGCGGTTATGTGAACAACGGGTCAATGGGGCGTGATCCGGCCACACCGGCCGACTTCCGACGCGGGCGGGGCGGCCACCGGTCCGGCGCCCGGCCCGGCGTCCGGCCGGTGGCTGGCCCGGTGGCCGGCCGGTGGCCGGGGGCGTCGGCCGCTCCGCAGCGATGCCCTGGAGAGGGCCGAGGGCGGTTGGGGGCGGTTAGGGGCGGGTCGGGTGCGGGACGGAGAGTAGGGCTCGGTAACCTAAGCGCGCTGACGCACCTTTAGTCGGCTCTCAGCTCCACAGCCGGTCCGTCAGCTCGCCCGTAAGCCCTGTCCTCAAGCCTGTCCGTACGTCCTAGGAGATGCCGCCGCCGTGAGCCGCAGCCTTCGACGCGGCGCCCTCGCCGCCACCGCCATCGTGTTCTCCATCGCCACGCTCTCCGCCTGTGGGGCGGGCAACGACGCACAGACGCTCGGCGTCCGGCCGGACAACCCCGCCGTCACCGTGGACGACGTCAAGATCCAGAACGCGCTCGTGATCACCCAGCCCGAGGCGGGTGTCAAGGGCCCGGCCGTCGTCTCGGCCACCGTCTTCAACAACGGGGACGCGCCCCAGACCCTCGACGCCATCAGCCTCCCGGGCAGCAACGCCACGGTGAAGCTGAAGGCGGCCGAGGGCACCGGCCCGATCACCGTCCCGGCCGGCGGCTCCGTCGTGATCGGCGGCGCGGGCAACGCCACCGCCACCATCGAGAACGGTTCCGAGGCCGCCCGCAAGGGCGACGCCCAGAAGGTCGTCTTCAAGCTGAGCAAGACCGGCGACGTCGGCATGAACGCCTTCGTCGTCCCGGCGTCGAGCTACTTCAAGGACTTCGGCCCGTCCATCGTCCCGGCCCCGCCGGGCACCACGCCCAGCGCCTCCGCGACGCCCTCGGGCGAGGCGGAGCACGGCGCCGAGCACGGCGGCGAGTCCACGGGCTCCGGCCACTGACACAGCCAGGCACGTGTGAAGGGGCGCTCCCCGGCCGGGGAGCGCCCCTTCACACGTACACCGAGCCTTCCCGTCCCCTGGGGGCCGGGCGGGAGCCACGGCCGCTGAGGGCCGGGCGTGGTTCACGGCCCCTCGGGGCCGGGCCGGGTCTACCGCTCGAACTTGTAGCCCAGGCCCCGGACCGTGACCAGGTAGCGCGGGGCGCCCGGGTCCGGTTCGAGCCCCTCCCCCGCGTGCGCCCCTCGCGCCGCTCGGCCCCGGAGGGCCTCCCGGGCTTCGGGACGCTGTGCCGGACTCCGTCCGGCCCCCCGGGGCCGGGCCGGGTCTACGGCTCGAACTTGTAGCCCAGGCCCCGGACCGTGACCAGGTAGCGCGGGGCGCCCGGGTCCGGTTCGATCTTGGCGCGGAGGCGCTTGACGTGGACGTCGAGGGTCTTGGTGTCGCCGACGTAGTCCGCGCCCCACACCCGGTCGATGAGCTGCATGCGGGTCAGCACACGACCCGCGTTGCGCAGGAGCATCTCCAGGAGGTCGAACTCCTTCAGCGGCAGGTCGACCTTCCCGCCCGCGACCGTCACCACGTGGCGGTCGACGTCCATGCGGACCGGGCCGGCCTCCAGCGCCGCGGGGGTGACCTCCTCCGGCTCACCCCGGCGGCGCAGGACCGCGCGGATGCGGGCGACCAGCTCCCGCGAGGAGAAGGGCTTCGTGACGTAGTCGTCGGCTCCTATCTCCAGCCCGACGACCTTGTCGATCTCGCTGTCCTTGGCGGTCACCATGATCACCGGGACGTTCGAGCGGCCGCGCAGCTGCCGGCACACCTCGGTGCCGGGCAGCCCCGGGAGCATCAGGTCGAGGAGCACCAGATCGGCGCCGTTGCGCTCGAACTCGTCGAGACCGTCGGGCCCGGTCGCCGCCACGGCGACCTCGAAGCCTTCCTTGCGAAGCATGTAGGACAGGGCGTCGCTGAAGGATTCCTCATCCTCGACGACGAGCACTCGGGTCACGGAAGGACCTCCGGGGCAGGAAGCGGTTCGGTCATGAGATCAGGGGTGGAGGACGAGACAGGCCGGCGGTCCCGTACGTTGCCCGCCTCTGGCAGTCGCAGGGTGAAGGTGGAGCCCTGACCCTCGGTGCTCCAGACGGTGACCTCCCCGCCGTGGGAGGCGGCCACGTGCTTGACGATGGCGAGGCCGAGTCCCGTGCCGCCGGTGGCACGGGAGCGGGCCGGGTCGACCCGGTAGAAGCGCTCGAAGATCCGCTCGCGGTCCTTCTCGGAGATGCCGATGCCCTGGTCGGTCACGGCTATCTCGATCAGGTCGCCGCCGGGCGCCGCGATGGTGCGGGCGGCGATGCCCACCCTCGTACGGGCCGGTGAGTAGTTGACGGCGTTCTCCACGAGGTTGCCGAGGGCGGCGGCGAGCTGGCCGCGGCTGCCCCAGACGTACAGGTCGGCGGCGCCGCCGGAGACCATGGTGATCTGCTTGGTGGAGGCGGTGTGCCGGGAGCGGTCGATCGCCTCGGCGACGAGTTCGTCCACGGACACCGGCTCGGAGTCTTCGAGCGGGTCGTCGTTCTGCACGCGGGAGAGGTCGATCAGCTCCTGTACGAGGTTGGTGAGGCGGGTCGCCTCTATCTGCATCCGGCCGGCGAAGCGGGTGACCGCCTCGGGGTCGTCCGACGCGTCCATGACCGCCTCGGAGAGCAGGGAGAGCGCGCCCGTGGGCGTCTTGAGCTCATGGCTCACATTGGCGACGAAGTCCCGTCGTACCGCTTCGATACGGCGGGCCTCGGTGAGGTCCTCTACCAGGAGCAGCACCAGCCGCGAGCCCAGCGGGGCGACCCGGGCGGAGACGGCGAGGGCCTCCCCGCGTCCGCTGCCGCGCCGCGCCAGGTCCAGCTCGACCTGGCGTATCTCCCCGTCCCGGCGCGTGTCGCGGGCCATGTTGAGCATGGGCTCGATGGCCAGCTTGCCGCCCCGGACCAGGCCGAGGGCGTACGCCGCCGAGCTGGCCTTCACCACGGAGTCGCTCTCGTCGAGGACGACCGCGGAGGAGCGCAGCACGGACAGCACGGTGTCGACACCGGGCGGGAGCACGGCGTCGGTGTGCAGGGAGGTACGGGTGGGTCTCGCCTGGTCGCGCTCGCTCCAGCGGAACGCCAGCATGGCGATCACGCCGGTGCACACGCCGGCGATCGCGGCCAATGCGGCGACTGCCGCGTTCACGTCCATGCCAACCAGGTTATGCGGGCGGAGGGACACTCTCCCAGCCGTCCGAGTGGCTGCTCGAACACTCGTCGCTCAGAGTTCACTGTGTAGACGGGGCCGGTTCATTTGCCCCGGACCGGACGGTGGCGCGTGTAGCCCAGAGTTCACCTGGGGGAAAGTGCCGGTTCATGTGTGGGGGTGGAACCGGACGCGTAGGGAGCCGAACGTGGGAGCGTGGGGGTTCCGAGCCCCACCCGGACCCCGGAGCTTTGCGTAGAGAGGGACAGCCCATGCGGGACGCGTACCACGAGGAACTGGACTCGATCGGCGAGAGCCTGGTCGAGATGGCCCGACTTGTCGGGTCTGCCGTCGGGCGCGCCACGACGGCGATGCTCGACGCGGATCTGAAGCTCGCGGAGAGCGTGATCGCGGCGGACCAGAAGGTCGACGACCTGCAGCACGACCTGGAGGCGCGCGCGATCGCGCTGCTCGCGCGGCAGCAGCCGGTCGCGACGGATCTGCGGATAGTGGTGACCTCGCTGCGGATGAGCGCCGACCTGGAGCGCTCGGGTGACCTGGCGCAGCACGTGGCGAAGCTGGCGCGGCTGCGGTTCCCGGACTCTGCGGTGCCGCGTGACCTGCACGCGACCATCCTGGAGATGGGGCAGCTGGCGCAGCGCCTGATGGCGAAGGCGGCGGAGGTCATCATCACGAAGGACGTCGACCTGGCGCTCCAGCTGGAGCAGGACGACGACGAGATGGACCTGCTGCACCGGACGCTGTTCCAGCACCTGATCGACGACCGGTGGAAGCACGGCATCGAGACGGCAGTGGACGTGACGCTGCTCGGCCGGTACTACGAGCGGTTCGCCGACCACGCGGTGTCGGTGGCGAAGCGGGTCGTGTACCTGGTGACGGGTGAGCACGCGGACGAGCTGCAGGCGTCGGACGCGCCGGTGGAGGGCGCGTAGTCCTGGCGCGGGCCGGTCGGGCGGCGTGGGCGCCGATGCGCCGTTGATGCGCCGGTCCGACTGGGCATGCAATGGGGGGAGGCGACGCACGCCTCGAAAGGGAGGGACCCTATGGCCGAATCCCCGATGACGACGACCGACTCCGACGCGGAGGCGCCGCGCGAGGCGGTGTTCCTGCCGCTGCTCGGCGCCTGCGGCTGCGGTTCGGGCTGCGGCTGCGGCTGCCAGTCGGGCGCGCCCTGCCAGTGCGGGGGCTTCACGGGCTGACGGGCGAGGGTGGGGGGGGGGGGGGGGGCTGGTTTGGGGCCCGCCCCCCCCGCGGCCCGCGCTGGGCGGTGAGGGGTCGGCAGAGGGGGGCGGGTGGGGGGGCTCTTCTGGGGCGCCGGGGGGGGGGGGGGGGGGGGGGGGGGGAGGGTTCCGCACCCCGCCCCCCACTCCCCCCTGCTTCCCCTACGTCTCAGACATCTAGGACGTCGAGTACGCCGACGGTCTGGCCGCCGCTGACCTCGCCGGTCGTACGGAAGCCGAGCCGGCGGTAGAAGGCGCCGGGTCCGTTCCCGCCCGGCTCCCACGTCACGTACATCCGCTGTGTTCCGCGCCGCCGGAGCTCGTCGCGTACGGCCTCGACGGCGAACCGGCCGTACCCCTTGCCCTGGGCGTCGGCGGAGATGTTGAGGCGCCACAGTCCGCTGCGGCGGTCGGCGGGGTCCTTCTCCTCGTCCCAGGGGAGGTCGATGAAGGCCATCAGGAAGCCGACGAGCTCGTCGCCGTCGAAGACGAGGCGCGGCCAGGCTCCCTCCCCGAAGGCGTACGCCTGGGCGAGGGACCGCACGACGGGGGCGACGTCGCGCTCCTGGTGGGGGTGGACGCGCAGGGCGACGGCGGCGTCGACGTTGGCGGGGGTGACCTGCTCCAGGCGCAGCGAGGGGTTTCGGGGGGTGCTCATGGCCTGGACGGTAACGACTCCGCGGGACGGTCGCCGCAGGTTGTCGGACCGGGCCCGGGGGCCTGCCCCGGCACGACACGAGGCCCCCACCGGCGGGGACTGCCGCGGGTGGGGGCCTTGAGGGTGCGTCAGGGCTACTTCTTGCCCTGGTTCTTCACGGCCTCGATGGCCGCGGCGGCCGCGTCCGGGTCGAGGTAGGTGCCGCCCGGGTTGAGGGGCTTGAAGTTCTCGTCGAGCTCGTAGGACAGGGGGATGCCCGTCGGGATGTTGAGGCCCGCGATGTCCGCGTCCGAGACGCCGTCGAGGTGCTTGACCAGGGCACGGAGGCTGTTGCCGTGGGCGGCGACCAGGACCGTGCGGCCGGTGAGGAGGTCGGGGACGATCGCGTCGTACCAGTAGGGGAGCATCCGCTCGACGACGTCCTTGAGGCACTCGGTGCGCGGGCGCAGCTCCGGGGGGATCGTCGCGTAACGGGCGTCGCGCGCCTGCGAGTACTCGTTGTCGTCGGACAGCACCGGCGGCGGGGTGTCGTACGAGCGGCGCCACAGCATGAACTGCTCCTCGCCGAACTCGGCGAGCGTCTGGGCCTTGTCCTTGCCCTGGAGGGCGCCGTAGTGGCGCTCGTTGAGGCGCCAGGAGCGGTGGACCGGGATCCAGTGGCGGTCCGCGGACTCCAGCGCGAGCTGCGCCGTGCGGATGGCGCGCTTCTGGAGGGAGGTGTGGAGCACGTCGGGCAGCAGGCCGGCGTCCTTGAGCAGCTCGCCGCCGCGCGTCGCCTCCTTCTCGCCCTTGGCGGTGAGGTTCACGTCCACCCAACCGGTGAACAGATTCTTCTCGTTCCACTCGCTCTCGCCGTGGCGGAGGAGGATCAGCTTGTACGGTGCGTCGGCCATGCGGACGAGCCTAATCGACCTCTGACGATTGACGCGCGTCGTCAATCGGCTGGCGTCCGACGGGTGAGATGCGTAAGTTACGGAAGCCGGAAGCAGGGCTTACGTACAGCAGGGGGCGGCCTCACATGTCCATCGACTCGCTCAGACGATCGGCGGGGGCGACGGTCTCCGGACTCCCCCAGGGCTTCTGGTGGCTCTGGCTGTCGACCCTGGTCAACAGGACGGGCGCTTTCGTCCTCACCTTCCTCTCGCTCTACCTGACGGTGGAGCTCGGGCACTCCGCCTGGTTCGCCGGGCTCGTCGTCGCCCTCCACGGCCTCGGCGGCGTCGCCGGTTCGCCGCTCGGCGGCGCGCTCACCGACCGCTGGGGCCGGCGCCCCACCATGGTCACCATGCACCTCGGCGCCGCCGCCTGCGCCGCCGCCCTCGCCGTCGTGACCAGCGCCTGGGCCATCGCCGTCGTCGTCCTCCTCATGGGCGTCGCCATGCAGGCCGTCCGCCCCTCCATCAACGCCACCATCGCCGACATGGTGCCCGCCCACGACGTGCGCCGGGCCTACGCCCTCAACTACTGGGCCCTCAACCTCGGCTTCGCCATCGCCTCCATCGGCGGCGGCGCCGCCATCTTCCTCGGCTACCGCACCCTCTTCGTCGTCGACGCCGTCGCCACCGTCCTGTGCGCCGTCATCGTCTTCCTGCGGCTCCCCGAGACCCGGCCCGAGGCGCGCGTCGACACGGCGGGCGAGCCCGTCGTCGAGGCCGAGGTCAGCATGCTCACCGTGCTGCGCGACGCCCCCTTCCGCACCCTCGTCCTGCTCAACCTGCTCGTCTGCGTCGTCTTCACCGCCCCCTGGATCGGCCTGCCCCTCACCATGGCGGGCCAGGGCCTCTCCCCCTCCTCCTACGGCGTCGTCATCGCCGTCAACGGCATCGTGATCGTCGGCTTCCAGTTGCTCGTCAACAGGCTGACCGAGAAGCACTCACCGGTCCTCCTGCTGAGCCTCTCCTCCCTCCTCTTCGCCGTCGGCACCGGCGCCACCGCCCTCGCCGGCTCCTCCGTGGCCTTCGCCGTGACCGTGGTCGTCTGGACCGTCGGCGAGATGATCCACGTCCCGACGAACGCCGCCGCCACCGCGCGCCTCGCCCCCGAGCACGCCCGGGGCCGCTACCAGGGCGTGATGGGCATGTCCTGGGCCGTCGCCGGTTTCGTCGCCCCCATCGCGGCCGGTGCGATCGTCGACGGCCCCGGCCCCGGCGTCCTGTGGGCGGCGACGGCCGCGATCGGCGTCCTCGCCGCCGTCGGCTACCTCACCCGCCTGCGCACCGCCCTCACGGACGACGCCCACGCCGCCGACGACTCCTACGACGGGGACGACCCCTACGACGCGGACGACTCCTGCGACGCGGACAAGGCGGGCGGCATCGACCCGGCGGTGGCCGCTCCCACCGTCACCCCGAAGGACCAGGACCCCGTCAACGTCTGAACTCCCGCCGCGCCTCGTACCGGTACGGCGGTGATCGGTCAGTCGGCGGGCCCGCCGCTGTCGGACTTCCGGGTCAGGCTCTTGAACGCGTCGAGGTTCCGGGTCGACTCGCCGCGCGAGACCCGCCACTCGTACTCGCGGCGGATCGCCGACGCGAACCCGAGCTCCAGGAGCGTGTTGAAGTCGCCGTCCGCGGCTTCGAGGACCGAGCCGAGCAGCCGGTCCAGTTCCTCGGGCGTGACGGCCGACAACGGCAGCTTGCCGGCCAGATAGACGTCACCGAGGCCGTCGACCGCGTAACTCACCCCGTACAGCTTGAGGTTGCGTTCGAGGAGCCAGCGGTGGACGCCCGCCTCGTTCTCGTCGGGGTGGCGGATGACGAAGGCGTTGAGCGAGAGCGAGTGACGGCCCGCGCGCAGCGACAGCGTCGTGAACAGTTTGCGCGTGCCGGGGAGTTTGACCACGTACGAGCCCGGTTCCGGGGACTCCCACTCCAGTTCCGCGTCCTTGAACGTGTCCTCGACGATCCGCCGGACGTCCTCAGCCTCAGCCATGGTGGGAGCGTACGCGACGGCGGTTCTCGAGCAGCCGATGATCGTGCATGGCCGCCGTGTACACGTCCGCCGTCCCCGACGCGGCCGTGTCCCAGCCGAAGGAGCCGGCGTGCCGGGCAGCCGCCGCGCCCATCCGGTCCGACAGGGACGGGTCCGCCACGAACCGGCCCAGCGCGCGGGCGTAGTCCGCCGGATCGTGCCCCCGCACGAGGAAGCCGGTCACGTCGTCCCGTACGGCGACGGGCAGGCCGCCGACCGCCGCCGCGACGACCGGGGTGCCGGCCGCCTGCGCCTCGATCGCCACCAGGCCGAAGGACTCGCTGTACGAGGGCATGACGAGGACGCTCGCCGCGCGGAACCAGTCGGCGAGCCGGTCCTGGCCCACCGGCGGGTGGAAGCGCACGAGGTCCGCGATGCCGAGCCGGGCGGCCAGCTTGTGCAGCCCCTCCGGCTTCGCGAGGCCGCTGCCGCTCGGCCCGCCGACCACCGGCACGATCATGCGCGAGCGCAGCGAGGGGTCCTGCTCCAGGAGCACCGCGGCGGCCCGCAGCAGGATGTCCGGGGCCTTCAGCGGCTGTATGCGGCCGGCGAAGACCGGGATGAAGGCGTCCTGCGGCAGCCCGAGCCGGGCCCGCGCGGCGGCGCGGCCGTCGGCGGGGCGGAAGTGGTCGAGGTTGACGCCGGGGTGCACGACCGCGATCTTGCCGGGGTCGGCCTCGTAGAAGCGGGCCAGCTCGGTGGCCTCCTCGGCCGTGTTCGCGATCAGCCGGTCGGCCGCGGAGACGATCTGCGTCTCGCCGATCACCCGGGCCGCGGGCTCGGGCGTGTCGCCCTCGGCGAGCGCCGCGTTCTTGACCTTCGCCATGGTGTGCATGGCGTGGACGAGCGGCACGCCCCAGCGCTCGGCGGCGAGCCAGCCGACGTGTCCGGAGAGCCAGTAGTGGGAGTGGACGAGGTCGTAGTGCCCCGGGCGGTGGCCCGCCCACGCCCGCATCACGCCGTGCGTGAAGGCGCAGAGCTGGGCCGGCAGCTCCTCCTTGGCCAGACCCTCGTACGGGCCGGCGTCCACATGCCGTACGAGCACGCCGGGGGTCAGCTCCACGACCGGGGGGAGTCCGCCCGTCGTGGCCCGGGTGAAGATCTCCACCTCGATGTCGATGGCGGCGAGACGTTTCGCCAGCTCGACGATGTAGACGTTCATGCCACCCGCGTCCCCGGTGCCCGGCTGGTGCAGCGGCGAGGTGTGGACGCTGAGCATGGCCACGCGGCGGGGGGTCCGGTTCCGGCCGGGGAGCCGGAGCCTGGATGGTGCCGGGTGCCGGTGCCGGGTACCGGCGAACCGGGACACGTACTGGCTCACGTCGGCGGTCCTTCCGCTGGGGGGCCTGGGTCGGGCATGGCACGCCGGAGGGCGCGGTCCGTCCTTCAGCCGCCACAACACCGGAATGACACCTTTCATTTCCGGTGGGTGGGGCGCTTTGCCAATTCATTACCGGCGGGGGCTCGGGGCTAGGCGACCGCGGGGCAGGGGCCGACCGCCCCGGGCCTCGGCCTCGCGCCGGGCGCCCCCGCCCGGGGCAAGCCGCCCCGGGCCCCGGGTGCCGGGTCGGCGCCCCGCGCCAGGCAAGCCGCCCCAGCCCCAGCCCCGCAGTCGGCACCCCCGCGCAGGGGCACCCCACGCCCCCGGCCTCACCGTCGGCGCCCCCCGCGCAGGGCAGCCGCCCCGGGCCCCGGCGTCAGCGCCCCGCGCGCCGCCCCCGCCCTCCCCGTCGGCGCCCCCCGCGGCCTCCTCTACGCTCATGGCATGGCCCCGCGCACCACCCGCCCCGTCGGCACCCCGACCCGTGGGACCACCAACCCCAACCGGCTGCGCCGCATGGACCGCTGGATCGCCGCCGTCCACGGCCCGGCCCTGCGCCGCTCCCCCGAGCCGCCCGTCGCCGTGGACCTCGGGTACGGGGCAGCCCCCTGGACCGCCGTCGAACTTCTCGCCCGGCTGCGCACCGCCGACCCCCGCACCCGTCTGTACGGCATCGAGATCGAACCCGCCCGCGTCGAGGCCGCGAAGCCGTACGAGCACGAGGGCCTCTCCTTCCTGCACGGCGGCTTCGAGGTGCCGGTGCCCGGCCAGGTGTCCCTGATCCGGGCGGCGAACGTGCTGCGCCAGTACGACGAGGAGCAGGTCGCGGCCGTGTGGCGGCGGCTGTGCGAGCGGCTGGCACCCGGCGGGCTGCTCGTGGAGGGCACCTGCGACGAGATCGGTCGCCGCCACGTGTGGGTGGCGCTCGACCGGAGCGGGCCGCGCACGGTGACCTTCGCGACCCGGCTCGGTTCGCTGGACCGCCCGTCGGACCTGGCGGAGCGCCTGCCGAAGGCGCTGATCCACCGCAACGTGCCGGGCGAGCCGGTGCACGCGTTCCTGCGGGACTTCGACCGGGCGTGGGCGGCGGCCGCCCCGTACGCCTCGCTCGGCGCGCGGCAGCGGTGGATCCGCTCCGTCCGCGACCTGGCGGCGGACTGGCCGCTGACGGACGGTCCCCGGCGGTGGCGTCAGGGCGAGGTGACGGTGCGGTGGGAGGCGCTGGCGCCTCGGGAGTGAGGGCCGGCGGCTCGGGTGACCAAGGCCACGGGGTGGCGCGGTTTCGGAGGGCCTTTCCCCAACTCCCGCTGAATTTCCGTTCCACCGGGAACGCCCCGCCCGCCTCACCCGTCCCAGGGAGGGGGAGCAGGCCCAAGGGGCCCGGTTTCCCCTGTTACTTTCCGGTCTCGCATGGCACTATCGCCATCGCCGCCATCACGTTACTGACGGTAAATCAGATGTGGCCGTCCAAAGGGGGAGCCAGTGAACCGACGCCGCCACGCCACCGCCGCGATCACCATGATCTGCGCCTTGACCGTGCTGGCCTCTCCGGCACTGACCCTCCAGGCCGCCGCCGCGCCCCTCCCCCCTCCGCCGCCGAAGAAGAACCTGGAGCAGGTACGCCAGGAGATCGACGCCCTGTACCGGCAGGCCGCCGTCGCCACCGACGCGTACAACCTCGCGGAGGAGAGGACCGAGGAGCAGTCCGCCGAGATCGTCCGTGTCGCCCGGATGATCTCGGAGGCCCGCGCGAAGATCGAGGCGCTCAAGGCCAGGGCCGGCGCGTCCGCCCGTGCCCAGTACCGCAACGGCGGGCTTCCCGACGGCGCGCAGCTCGTCCTCACCGACGACCCGCAGCTCTTCCTCGACGCGGCGGGACGGCTCAAGGCCGGAGCGAAGGCCACCACCGACCTCCTCGGCGAGATGAACCGCACCCAGGCCCAGTTGGACGTCTACGCCGAGGACGCGGGCACCAACTGGACCAAGCTTGAGGCCCACCGCATCCGGCAGGCCCAGGCGAAGAAGCAGATCAACGAAAAGATCGCCGCCGCGAAGAAGCTGGAGTCCGAACTCGCCGCCGAGGAGCGGGAGCGGCTGCGGCACCTTGAGGAGCAGGAGCGGCAGCGGGCCCAGACGACCTGGCTCGACACCGGCGTCCTCACCGGCCTGAAGGCCGACGCGACGCCGGCCGCCGCGAAGGCGATCGCGTTCGCGACGGCGCAGATCGGCAAGCCGTACGTGTGGGGGGCGGAGGGACCGGGCTCGTACGACTGCTCGGGGCTGACCCAGAGCGCCTGGGGCGCGGCCGGCCGGCCGATTCCGCGCACCTCGCAGGAGCAGTGGCGCCTGCTGCCGCGCGTGGCCGTGGAGGACATGCAGCCGGGTGACCTGATCGTCTACTTCGCGGACGCGAGCCACATCGGGATGTATGTCGGGAACGGCACGATGGTGCACGCCCCCCGCCCGGGACGGGACGTGACGCTGGCGGGAGCGGGATCGATGGAGATACTGGGAGTCGTACGCCCGGCCTGAACCGAAGCGGACCGGGCGCCTGCGACCCGAGGCGACCCGAGGCGACCCGTGGTGAGCGTGCGGCGCCCCAGGCGACCGGTGGCGACCGTGTGACACCCGAGGCGCCCGCGTGGCGACCAACGGCGACCGCTGGCGACCGGGGAGGCGACCGGTGGCGACCGCGCGGCGCCCCCACGCGACCGCATGGCGCCCCGGAGGCAACGACCGGGGCGTTCGGAAGGCGACCCCGTGGCCCTCACGGACGGCGGACCGCCGCCCCCGCGTGACCTTTCTCATTGCCGCCGGGGCCCTCCCGCGCGGCGTACGGCGGCAAGTACCTCCCCTTCCGCGGCATATGCCAATCTCGCCACGGGCGCTCGCCACCTGATCACCATTCCGCTGCGCACCGCCCTACCGCTAGGGTCCGGGACGGGCGGGACGCCACCCGGCGCCCCGCGCAGTCTCGGGGGGAGAGAAGGAAGACCGGACCGATGCCCGTATCGCTACCGCGTCAGAGAATCGTCTCTGCAGCTGCGGGACCCGGCGAGGCCACTCCCATGGACGCCACCGCTATGACAGGCACAGTCACAGGCACCGACCGCACCGATCTCACTCTCCTGGTCGTCGAGGACGACCCGGCGGGTGCCCTCGCCGTACCCCGGCTCCTCGACGCGGCCGACGCCTTCGGCACCCGGGTCCGCATCCGTACCGCCCGCAACCTCACCGAGGCCGAGCGGCTCCTCACCGACGACGTCCACTGCGTCCTCGTCGACCTCTCCCTGCCCGGCCCCCGCGCCGCGGGCGACGACCCGCTCGCCCCGCTCCGGCACATCCTGCGCCTCGCCCCGCGCCACGCCGTCCTCGCCCTCGCGGCCTCCGCCGACGCGGAGCTGGCGGCCGAAGCGGTACGAGTCGGGGCCCAGGACCACCTCTTCCGCGAGGAACTCGACGGGCGGCTGCTCAGCCGCGCCATCCGGTACGCCGTGGAGCGCAAGCGGGCCGACGCCGTCCAGGTGAAGCTGGCCGAGTCGCGGCTGCGGGCCCAGGAGAACGCCCGGCTGGAGCGCGGACTGCTCCCCACGCCCCTCCTGGAGGGCTCCGACCTGCGGTTCGCGGCGCACTACCGGCCCGGCCGCTCCCGCGCCCTGCTCGGCGGCGACTTCTACGACACGGTGCGTACGCCCGACGGCACCGTCCACGCCATGATCGGCGACGTCTGCGGACACGGCCCCGACGAGGCGGCCCTTGGCGTCGAGCTGCGCATCGCGTGGCGGGCCCTGACCTTCGCGGGGCTGTGCGGGGACGAGCTGCTCTCGACGATGCAGCAGGTCCTGGAGCACGAGCGGGAGAGCGACGAGATCTTCGCGACCCTCTGCACCGTCGACATCGCGCCCGACGGACGCCGGGCCGGCATGTGCCTGGCCGGCCACCCGTCACCCCTGATCGCCCGGCAGGGACGGGCGGCACGGCTGCTCCCGTACGAGGACGGCGGCCCGGCCCTCGGTCTGCTGCCGCGCGCCCGCTGGCCACGGCGGCAGGTCGAGCTGGGCGGGGCGTGGAGCCTGCTCATGTACACGGACGGTCTGATCGAGGGCCGCTCGGCGGGGCCCGGCTCGCCGCGCCTCGGTCAGGACGGCATGGTCGGGATGATCAACCGGCAGCTGGCCGCGGGCCTGCGGGGCGAGGAACTCCTGGAGGCGGCGGTCACGGAGGTCCGGTCGCTGAACGGCGGCGAGCTGACGGACGACGTCGCGGTCCTGGCCCTGGAACGGGACAGGACCCGGGGATAGCCCCGGGCCCTGCACCTGCGTTTTCGGCTGGACTTCGGTGGTCGCTACCGACCGCCGTTGTACGGGCCGTACGGTCCGTCGCTGCTGGAGCCGCCGCCCCGGCGGCCGCCGCGGCCTCCGCCGGAGACCTGCGCGAGCGCGGGGCGTACGTCCACCATGAAGACGATGGCGGCGATCACACCGGCGATCTGCAGGAACAGCATCGGCAGCAGCAGGTTCACGACGAGGTTGATGCCCAGGATGATCAGCCAGAACCTCTTCGTCTGCTTCTCGGCGGCACGGTACGCGTCCTCGCGCGCCATGGCGGCGAAGACGAGCGCGGCGACGGCGAAGCCGGTGAAGAGGAGAAAGACCACCAGGGAGAGAAGGGAGTCGAATCCCGCGCGCAACATGCTGAGCACCGCCTAGAGAAGAGGGGAAGAGCGCCTCGCGGTCAAGGTACCCGCTCCGACGCCTTGGATACCCGTATCAGTGCCCGGTCCTACTTCTCCTCGGCGGCGACGGGCGCCTTCTTGGCGGAGGCCTTACGGGTGGCGGGCTTCCTGACGGTCGCCTTCGAGTCCGAGTCGGTGTCGGAGGCGGCGGCGTCCGCGACCGACGCGTCGGCCCTGTGCCCGGCCCTGTCCTCGTCGGCCTTCTCGTCCGGCTCGACGACGACGGCGATCTCGACGATCTCCTCGGCGACCTCGCCCCGCCAGGCCTTCACGGCCTCCTCGCCGTGGGCGGCGACCTCCTCGTACTTCTCCCGGGCCTTGACCGCGTACTCGGCGGCGACGCCGACGCCGCGCATGGCGAGGTCCTGGGCCGTCTCACCGAGCTTCTTGAGGTCGGTGTCGAGACCGCCGACGACATCGGCGAACCTCGACTGCACGGTGGCCTGGGCCTCCTTGGCCTGGGCGGCCACCTTCTCCTGCACGACCTTGGGGTCGGTCTTCCGTACGGCCTCGATCCGGGCGGGGGCCTCGGCGGCGATCTGCTCGATCAGGCCGGGGACCTTCCTGGCCTGCTGCACGGCGAGGTCGGCGGTACCGGCGGCGAAGTAGAGAGGGGTACGCAGTTCGTCGATGATGGGCATGCTGGTGGTCCTCCCGGAGATGACGTACGAGCGAGCTACTTCAGGGGCGTTTCGGCATCGGGCACGTCGGCGGGCGACCCGGGGGCCGCGTCGGCGTCCGGCCCGGGGGCTGCGTCGGCGTGGGTGTCGGCTGCTGCCGCGGCTGCGTGGGCTGCGGCGGCCTCCGCGTCGGCTATCGCGGCAGCGTGTGCTGCGGCGGCTGCCTCGGCGGCGTTCTCCTTGCGGAAGGAGTCGTAGATCTGGAGCAGCACCTGCTTCTGCCGCTCGTTGATCGAGGGATCGGCCAGGATGACGGCGCGCGTCTCCAGCTCGTCCCGCTCCTTCTCGTCGAGGATCCCGGCCCGTACGTAGAGCGTCTCGGCGGAGATCCGCAGGGCCTTCGCGACCTGCTGCAACACCTCGGCGCTCGGCTTCCGCAGCCCGCGCTCGATCTGACTCAGGTACGGATTCGACACCCCGGCGGCGTCGGCGAGCTGCCGCAGGGACAACTGCGCGGTCCTCCGCTGCTCACGGAGGTACTCACCGAGATTGCCGACGTTGAGCGATGCCATGCCCCGACCATGCCAGCCTTTGCTAACTATTGCAAGCAGCCGCTTGCAGGAGTCACCCCTCCCGGGGCCTCCGGCCGCGCCGTGCCACCATGGGGCCGACGCCGAGGGGGAGGCCACGCATGCCGGTGGAACGCGCAGGGCGGGACAAGGACGTGCCGTACGCGGAGCAGGGCGGCGCGGCCGGACGCGAACCCGCGCCGGCCCCGGTCCGCGAGACCGGAGGGGCGGATGTGGTGAGCCCCCGGCGGCGCGCGGAGGTCCTGGACGAGACGGGCGGTGCGGCGGGCCGACGGCGCGCTGAGGTTCTCGACGAGACGGGCGGTGCGGCGGGCCGACGGCGTTTCTCCGGGCCCGCGACCGGGGGCGAGCGGGAGATGCTCGTCGGGTTCCTGGCGGACCAGCGCGCGACCCTGGTCCTGAAGTGCGCGGACCTGGAGGGGGTGCGGGCGGCGGAGTTGGGCCGGCGGGCGGTCGAGCCGTCCACCCTGTCGCTGCTCGGCCTGATCCGGCACCTCACCGACGTCGAACGCCGCTGGTTCGGGCAGGTCCTGGCCGGCCGGGACGACGCCGGTCCGCTCTGGTCCTCCGCCGACGACCCGGACGGCGACTTCGACGGCGCCGCACCGGACCCCGCGAACATCGCGGCCGCCTGGGAGGCCTGGCGTACGGCGGTGGACTTCGCCGACCGCTTCACGGCCGAGGCCCCGGACCTCGACGTCTCTGGCCACGACGGCTGGCGTGGCACGGTGTCCCTCCGCTGGGTCCTGATCCACATGATCGAGGAGTACGCCCGCCACAACGGCCACGCGGACCTCCTCCGCGAACGGATCGACGGCACCCGGGGCCTGTGAGCCCCCACCACGGGGGCGCTCCTCACCCCACCCAGGCGGCGAGCGCCGCGTAGTCCGGGTCGGTGAGCCCGCGCGCGGGATCCCTCGCACCCGCCCACCCATCCGTCCGCTTCCCGATAATCCGTGACGGATCCATTTTCGTTACCCTGGCCGGTATGACTGCCATGGCGCCCACCCGCACCGAGCCCGACCTCTCCTACCTCCTCGACCACACCAGTCACGTCCTGCGGACCCGGATGGCCGCCGAGCTCGGTGCGATCGGGCTCACCCCCCGGATGCACTGCGTCCTCGTCCACGCGCTGGAGGAGGAGCGCACCCAGGCGCAGCTCGCGGAGATCGGCGACATGGACAAGACGACCATGGTGGTCACCGTCGACGCGCTGGAGAAGGCCGGGCTCGCCGAGCGCCGGCCGTCGAGCACCGACCGTCGGGCGCGGATCATCGCCGTGACCGAGGCGGGGGCGAAGGTCGCCCGGGAGAGCCAGAAGATCGTCGACGGCGTCCATCAGGGCGCCCTCTCCTCCCTCCCCGACACCGAGCGGACCGTCCTCCTGCGCGCCCTGAACCAGTTGGTCACCGGGCATCTGGAGACCCCCGTCGAGGGCCCGAGGACGACCCGCCGGGCGCGGCAGCGCGGCTAGGGGGTCCCCGAGGGCGTCCCTGTCGGCGTCCCCGAGGTCCCGATCGGCCTGCGCAGGTCGTCGCGTATCCGGGCGGTCGTCGCCGCCGCCCGTTCGAGTGTGCTGCTCGGGGTGAACGCGACCGCGACGGTGGTGTTGGCGTCACCCCAGCCGCACACGGTCTCCTGCTCCACCGTCGTACAGCGGAACTCGACGTCCGAGCCGGGGACGCGGATCGTTCTGGGCGGTTCGACGACGGTCTCGTCGCCCGTCACCGTCATGGCCCCGATCAGGCCGTCTCGATCCCCCTCCGGATCCTTGTACCGACCGGAAGAGCCGTACACCCGCACCGTCCGGAACAGGGGAGGTGTGTCGTGGACGGTGTCGGTGACGCTGTAGTCGGCGGTGAAGTGCGTGGAATCCCTCTGACTCTCGCTGTCCGGTTGCGGAGCCGGAGGGAGGCGGTACTCGATGTTCCATCCGTACGCGCCCCCCACTATCGACTCGGGAATGACGAGTTCGTGCGTGGCCTTGGGGAAGGATTCGTCCGAGCCCGCGCCCGTGGACGCGTAGATGCCGTAACCCGCGCCCCCGAGCACGATCAGGGCTCCTGCCACCCCCGCGGCGAGGGTTCCCGCGCGCCTCCGCCCCGGCGGCGCCTCCACGAGCCGAGACCCGGCGGACGGCACGGCGGCGACGGTCTCGGCACCGGCGACGTCCCGGTCGATCGGCGCGGCGGCCGACTGGGCGGTCGGCGTGGGCCCGGCGGGGGCGGGTGACGGGTGCGCAGCCGCGTCCGGAACCGTGCCCACCACCACGTCCGGCGCCGTGCCCACCGCCGCGTCCGGAACCGTGCCCACCGCCGCGTCCGGAACCGTGCCTGCCACATCCGGCGCGAAGACGTCCAGCAGTCCCCGGGGCGTCGGCCTGGTCGCCGGGTCCTTGGCCAGACAGGCGGCGACCACCGGCCGCATCGCCCCGGGCAGGGCGGACAGGTCGGGCGGCTCGTGCACCGCCCGGTACATCAGCGCCATCGGGGAGCCCTCCCCGAACGCCTGGCCACCCGCCGCCGCGACCAGCACCGCGCCCAGCGCGAACACATCGGCGGGTCCGCCGACCTCGAGTCCCTGGGCCTGCTCGGGAGCCAGGAAGCCTGGCGTGCCGAAGGCCGCTCCCGTGGAGGTCAGCCGGGTCGACTCCAGCGCCCGGGCGATACCGAAGTCCAGCACTCGCGGGCCGTCGTCGGCCATGATGATGTTGCCCGGCTTGAGGTCCCGGTGGATCAGGCCGCAGGCGTGGATGGCCTGGAGCGCCTCCGCCAGCGCCGCCCCGAGCTGCCGCAGCGGGGCCTCGCCCATCGGGCCCCTGCGCGCGACCAGCCCGGACAGCGTCGGCCCCGCGATGTACGCGGTCGCCAGCCAGGGCGCCGCCGCGTCCGGGTCGGCGTCGACGACCTGTGCCGTATGGAACCCGCCGACCCTGCGGGCAGCTTCGACCTCGGCTCGGAACCGGGCGCGGAAATGCGGGTCCACGGCCAGCTCGGGGCGGGCCACCTTCACGGCCACGGTACGTCCGCCCCGGGACCGCGCCAGGTACACCGTGCCCATGCCGCCCGCACCCAGCTCGCGCTCCACGACGTAGTCGCCGATGCGCTCCGGCAGGTCCACGCCCACGCCGTCCACCCCCAGCCCCTTGCGGCACACCCCCGTTGGAATGCCGTCGAACAGTATGGCCGAGCCTCCCCCACTCCTCGTCCCGTAAAAAATAGTCTGCAACAAAACCATCTGCTAATGTCGCTCTTGTTGCCTCCCTCGAACAGGAGTGACCCCCATGCCCGCGCCCCGCCCCGCTTCTCGCGCCGCTTCCCGCCCCCTCGCCCCCCAGCTCGCCCTCGGCGTTCTCGTCACCGGCATGCTCATGACAATCCTCGACGGCAGCATCGTCACGGTCGCGATGCCCGCCATCCAGAGCGACCTCGGGTTCACCCCCGTCGGCCTCAGCTGGGTCGTCAACGCCTACCTCATCGCCTTCGGTTCGCTCCTCCTCCTCGCCGGCCGCCTCGGGGACCTGATCGGCCGCAAGCGGATGTTCCTCGCGGGCACCGGGGTCTTCACCGCCGCCTCCCTGCTCGCCGGGGTCGCCCCCTCCCCCGGCATCCTCGTCGCCGCCCGCTTCCTCCAGGGCGTCGGCAGCGCGATGTCCTCGGCCGTCGGCCTCGGCATCCTCATCACCCTCTTCACCGTGCCCCGCCAACGGGCCCGCGCCATCGGCGTGTTCAGCTTCACCGGCGCCGCCGGCGCCTCCCTCGGGCAGGTCCTCGGCGGTGTCCTCACCGACGCCCTCGCCTGGAACTGGATCTTCTTCATCAACCTGCCCATCGGCATCGCCACCCTCCTCGTCGCCCTCCGCGCCCTCCCCTCCGACCGGGGTCTGGGGCTGAAGGCGGGCGCCGACGTCATCGGCGCGGCTCTCGTCACCACCGGGCTCATGACCGGGATCTACGCGGTCGTCAAGATCGAGGAGTACGGAGCCGGTTCGGCGCACACCCTCGGCGTCGGGGCCCTCGCTCTCGCCCTCCTGGCCGGGTTCCTCGTCCGTCAGGCCAGGACCGCGAACCCGCTCATGCCCCTGCGGATCCTCCGCTCCCGCGATGTCTCCGGCGCCAACGCCGTCCAGATGCTGATGGTCGCCGCGCTCTTCTCCTTCCAGATCCTCGTCGCCCTGTACCTGCAGAAGGTCCTCGGGTACGGAGCCGCCGAGACCGGCCTCGCGATGCTGCCCGCCGCCGCGATCATCGGAGCCGTCTCGCTCGGCGTCTCGGCCCGCCTGATCGCCCGCTTCGGCGAGCGGAACGTCCTGCTCACCGGCCTCGTCCTGCTCGTCGGCGTCCTCGGTCCGCTGACCCGCGTCCCCGTCCACGCCTCGTACGTCACCGACCTGCTCCCCGTGATGCTGCTCGCCGCCGGCTTCGGCCTGGCGCTCCCCGCCCTCACCTCGCTCGCCATGTCGGGGGCCGAGGAGGCGGACGCGGGCCTCGCCTCCGGCCTCTTCAACACCACCCAGCAGATCGGCATGGCCCTCGGCATCGCCGTCCTCTCCACCCTCGCCGCCACCCGCACCGAGTCCCTCACCGCGGCCGGGCGGCCCGCCGCGGAGGCCCTGACCGGCGGATACCACCTGGCCTTCGGCGTCGGCGCCGGCCTCCTCGTCGCCGCCTTCGCCATCGCCTTCACCGTCCTCCGCCGCCCGACCGGCCCGACACAAGCACCGGAACTGCCGGAGCCCGCGAAGGCCCTGGTCACCCACTGAGGAGCACCACCCGCGAAGGAGTACGCCCCGGAAGCGGCGGCGGGACCGACGGGCCCTCACGGCGAGAACGGCGCCCCGGGAGCCGATCGGCCCCGTCGCCGACCCGCTCTTCCGCCGGACTCACCGCGCCGTACGGGTACCCCGCCGCGCGCCCGGCGGTGACAGCGCCCCGCGACGTCAGGAGGCGCACCCCTCCACGAGCACCGCGATCCCGTCCAGGGTCCGGGCGAGCCCGAAGCGGAACTCCGCCTCCGGCTCGTCGGGCAGGTCCATCACACCCGAGTCCAGCAACCGCGCCACCTCCGGATACCGCTCCGGGTCGGCGAGTCGCCGCAGGGTGCGGGCGTACCGGGAGAGGACCTCCTCCGGGCTCGCGTCGCCCCCGGCGATGACGCTGCCGAGGTCGGCCATGACCAGGGCGTCGTTCCGGACGAAGCCGCCGAGCAGCATGGTCACCGAGATCTTGGCGCCCGCGTCGAGGCCCGTGCCCGCGAGAGCGACGAGGGCCTGCTCCCACCAGGCGACCAGGTTCGGGGTCGCGGGCGGGCCCGACACCGGGAGCCGCAGCATCCAGAGGTGGCGGTGGTAGACCTCGCGCAGCGCCCACGCCCAGGCTTCCAGGGCCTCGCGCCAGCCGGTGCCGGGCGGGAAGAGCGCGGGCGGGGCGCCGACGGCGGCCTCCTGCATGAGGACGTGCAGCTCGCTCTTGGCGGAGACGTACCGGTAGAGCGACATCGTCGAGACGCCGAGCTCCTTGGCGACGCGGCCCATGGAGACGGCGCCGAGGCCTTCGGCGGCGGCGAGCGCGACGGCCGCGTCGACGATCCGGTCCAGGGTCAGGCCCGGCTTGGGCCCTTTCGACGGGCGTTCGCGCAGCCCCCAGGCGGCCTCGATGCTCGGCGGCAGAAACGTCCCGCCGTCGCCACCCCGACCGCCGTCGCCGCCGCCGCGACCCCTGCCGCCCTCGCCGTCCGCCATAACCCGCCGCCTCCCGGCCACCTCACACGCTTGACGTCCATCCTAGTAATGCGTAACCCTTACACAGTGCCGCGTATGTCATACGCAGTAAAGACCGGCACGTCTCTGCGTCGCGTCCCACCCCGCACGCACGCCGCACCGTGCGAGCCCGCCCCCTCGCACCACACGCCCCACGAGCCCAGGGAGCACACCCATGCCTCCGGCCATCGAAGCCACCGGCCTGACCAAGTCCTACCGGGACGTCCGCGTCCTCGACGCCCTCGACCTCCACGTCACCTCCGGCACCGTCTTCGCCCTCCTCGGGCCCAACGGCGCGGGCAAGACCACCGCCGTCCGCATCCTCGCCACGCTGACCCCGCCCGACGCCGGCCACGCGCGCGTGGCCGGGCACGACGTCGTCGGCGCACGCTCCCGGGTCCGCCGCGCGATCAGCCTCACCGGACAGTTCGCCGCCGTCGACGAGGCCCAGACCGGCGCCGAGAACCTGTGGACGGTGGCCCGGCTCTCCGGCCTCTCCCGCCCGGCCGCCACCCGCCGCGCCGCCGAACTCCTCGAACGCTTCGACCTCACGGAGGCCGGCGACCGCCTGACCAGGACGTACTCGGGCGGTATGCGCCGGCGCCTCGACCTCGCCGCCGGTCTCGTCCGCGACCCCGGCGCGACCCGGGTGATGTTCCTCGACGAACCGACCACCGGGCTCGACCCGCGCAGCCGCCAGGAACTCTGGCAGGCGGTCAAAGAGCTCTCCGACAGCGGTACGACGGTCTTCCTGACCACCCAGTACCTGGAGGAGGCGGACCGCCTCGCCGACCGGATCACCGTCCTCGGCAAGGGCCGCGCGCTCGCCGAGGGCACGCCCACCGAGCTGAAGGCCCGTTACGCCGCCCACCGGCTCGACCTCGTCGCGTACGACCACGAGAGCTACCTGCGCCTCACCGCCCGACTCCCCCTCACCGACCCCGCGGCGACCCGCGACCCCGGGACCCGCGCCCTCGGCGTCCCCACCGACGGCGGCGCCGCCCACGTACGGGCGCTGCTCGACGACCTCGACCCCGAGCGCCGCGACATCGCCCGCTTCACGCTGCACTCGGCCACGCTCGACGACGTCTTCATGACCCTCACCGCCGACAAGGAACCCAGCCATGTCTGACCACACGACGTCGGCCTCCGGCTCGTACGGCCCCACCGGCGGCACCGCACGTCACCTCACCCGCGGTCTCACCGCCGCGAGCACCCTCACCGGGCGCGACATCCGGCTCCACCGCCGCAACATCGACGCCATCATCACCTCGTTGATGATGCCGATCATGCTGATGCTGGTCTTCGTCTACTTCTTCGGCGGCGCCATCGACACCGGCACCCGCTACGTCACCTACGTCGTCCCCGGCGTCCTCGTCCTCTGCGCCGGATTCGGCGCTGCGGGCACCGCCGTCTCCGTCACCGAGGACATGCGGCTCGGGGTCGTCGACCGTTTCCGTACGCTCGACATCGGCGGGACGCCGTTCCTCGCCGGGCATGTGGCCGCCGCCCTCACCCGCAACGCGCTCTCGACCGCCCTCGTCCTCGGCGTCGCCTTCCTCATCGGCTTCCGCCCCGCCGCCACGGCCGGCGGCTGGCTCGCGGCGATCGGACTGCTGCTCGCCTACATCACCGCCGTCTCCTGGCTGTCGGCGGCCCTGGGCCTGCTCACCAGGACGGCGGAGGCGGCCGGAGCGGTCATCTTCTTCATGATGTTCCTGCCGTACCCGAGCAGCGCGTTCGTACCGATCGACACCATGCCGAGCTGGCTCCACGGCTTCGCAGAGCACCAGCCGGTGACCCCGCTGATCGAGTCGATGCGCGGGCTGCTGCTCGACCAGCCGGTCGGGAACTCCCCCTGGATCGCCCTGAGCTGGTGCGCGGCCCTCCTCACGGTCGCGGTCGCGGCCTCCGGGTTCCTCTTCCGCGTGCGGACCCGCTGACGGCCGGCCCCGAGGGACGTCAGAAGATGTCCGGCGAGAACGGCCGCAGCGGCGTACGGAACAGCAGGTCGGCGCGTGCGGCGGCGCCCGCCGTCAGCTCCTCGACGCGCCCGAGCCGGCAGAGCCGTACCGCTGACTCGTCACCGAAGGCGAGCGTGCTCAACTCGGCGATGTCGAGCGCGAGATCGGCCGACCCGGTGGTACGGGCGGCGGTGGCGCCGTCCGGGGAGGCGTCGAGCCGGTAGCGCCCGCCGGCGAGCCCGTCCCCGTCCCGCAGATCGAGCACGAGGCCGTCGGTCACCGGGTACGTCCGGCTCTCCAGGACCCGGACCACGTCCAGGACCCGCACCCACAGCATGTCCGCGTACGTCAGCGTCCTCGCGGCACGCGGATCCGGCAGCAGCAGCGGCAGCGGGTCGTCGGGCGCCCGGTAGCCGGAGCGGACCGTGCCGACCCAGTCGACGGAGCACAGGAAGTGCCAGAGGGCGCGCTCGGCGGCCGGGGTGACGGCGATCAGGTCCCGTACGGTCGCGGTGTTCAGCGGCTGCTTGGCGTCGCCCCACTTGTCGTCGGCCGTGTAGGCCACGAACCCCTCGACCTCGCCGGACTCCGCGCGGTACAGCGCGTAGTACGGCTCCCGCCACGGCTCGCTGTCCACCCCGAGGCCGGTGCCGACCGCCCAGTCGCGCGTGCCGCGATGGGTGACCCCGGCGCGGACGCCGGCGAGACGGCGGTGCACCCCGGGGCCGACCTCGCGGATCTCGGCGGCGTCGGTCAGGTCGATCCGGCCGCCGTCCTCGGGGCGGCCCGAGCGACGCGGGTCGAGTCCGGCCCTGCGCACGTCCACGCTCCACTCGGTGGCCCAGCTCGCCACGCCGAAGCCGTACCGCCCGTAGATCGGGTACTCGGCGGCGATCAGGGTGGCGATCGCGTCGCCCCGGTCCTTCGCGGCGGCCAGGTCGGCGGTCATCATCCGGCTGAGGAGCCCGCGCCTGCGATGCGTCGGGGAGACGGTGACCTGGCTGATCGCGTCGGCGGTGAGGCTGCCTCCGCCGACCGTGCTGACCTCCTGCCGGAAGGACCGGAAGGTGGCGACGACCCGGCCGCGGTCGAAGGCGCCGAGGGTCCGCGCGAGGTCGACGTGCGCCAGCCGGTCGGCGACCTCCTCGTCGGACACGACGGGCGGGCGGAGGAACCCGGTGCGCAGGGCGCGCTGCCAGTCGGGGAACTCGGACTCCGTCACCGCGCGTACGTCGACACTCATCCTCCGACCCTACGCACACCCCCGACGCGTCCGCACGCGAGTTTCCCGCGGCCGCCCCGGGCCGCTCGCGCCCTTCCCGCGAGGCCCCCTCGCGCCCTCCCGCAGCCCGCCCGGGGACCCCGTCCCCGGGCCCGCCCCGGAGCCCCCCGCCCTGCCGCGTCACGCCAGCAGGTCGTCGACCTGCGCCTCGCCCTCCCGGTAACGGCGGGCGATCTCCGCGCTGCAGTCGTCGGCGGTCCGCTGGAGGTGCTGCCTGCGCCGGGAGACCTGCTGCTCGTACCCCGCGAGCCGCCCCATCGCCGTATGCAGCTCGTCGTCCGTCCGGGCCGTCAGGTCCGACAGCTCGACCTCCGACAGCATCTCGGCCGCGAGCCGCCGGTACTCCTCGCTCCTCGGCGTCGACAGCGTCACGTGCCGGGCCGAACTGCGATGCCGGGAGGGCACGTCGGCGAGGATCTCGGAGAGCCGGTCGAGGACCGGCGTCTCCGGATCGGTCCGCCGCGCCAGCTCGGCCCGCAGGATGTCGATCCGCCCCTGGAGCATCCGCCGTACGTAGCTCAGGTCGGCCTCGTCGCTCTGCGCGTCCCGCCGCAGCGTCCGCAGCTCGGGCAGCCGCAGCGCGCCGAGGTCCGGCTGCGGCCCGTCCGGCAGTGCGGCCTCGGCGGACCGTTGCACGGGCGGCCGCGAAGCCGGGCCTCCGCCCGGCGCACCGCCCCTGGTGACGGAGCGGATCAGCGGTACGGGACCGGACGGTGTCGGTCCGGTGCCAGGTGCACTCATGAGAATCGTCCCCTCGACCGGTGCGGAGCCGCACCGCCTGACACGCATGGTGCCACTCCTGCACGCGCGCGTGCAGGCGCTCTGCACCCGTTCGGCCCCTCGTCCGCCGGACTGCGGGCGGCTGGGTAGGTTGGGACGCATGCGTGCAGTGGTGCAGAGGGTCGACGGCGCGAGCGTCGTCGTCGCAGGGGAGACCGTCGGTGAGATCAGCGGAGAGGGGCTGTGCGTCCTGGTCGGGGTGACCCATGACGACACCCCGGAGAAAGCCGCTCAATTGGCCAGAAAGCTCTGGTCCGTCCGGGTACTGACCGACGAGAGGTCATGCTCGGACGTGAACGCGCCGCTGCTCGTGATCTCCCAGTTCACGCTCTACGGCGACGCCCGCAAGGGCCGCCGCCCCACGTGGAACGCCGCCGCCCCCGGCCCCGTCGCCGAACCCCTCGTCGACGAGGTCGTGGCCCGGCTACGGGAACTGGGCGCCCACGTGGAGACGGGCAGGTTCGGCGCGTCCATGCGCGTCTCCCTCACCAACGACGGCCCGTTCACGGTGCTGCTGGAGGTCTGACCCGCCGACGGCCTACGGCTCGACCACGGTCTCCTGGGCGGCCGCCGTCGTCCCGACGATCAGCGGGGCGTCCACGGGCACGTTCCGCTTCACCAGGGCCAGGGCGATCGGGCCCAGTTCGTGGTGGCGGACGGAGCTGGTCACGAAACCGAGCTGCCGGCCCTCCTCACCGTCGGATGCCAGCCGGACCGGGGCGCCGTGCCCCGGCAGCAGCACCTCGCTGCCGTCCAGGTGCAGGAACACCAGGCGGCGCGGCGGCTTCCCCAGGTTCTGCACCCGGGCGACGGTCTCCTGGCCCCGGTAGCAGCCCTTCTGGAGGTGGACGGCGCTGCCGATGAGGCCGATCTCGTGCGGAATCGTCCGGTGGTCGGTCTCGAAGCCGAGCCGCGGCCGGTGCGCCTCGACCCGCAGCGCCTCGTACGCGAGCATCCCGGCGACCGGACCGTGCGTACCGGCGAACGACTCCAGGTCGGCCCGGGGCAGGAACAGGTCGCGGCCGTGCGGGGTCTCCCGTACGGCGACGCCCTCGGGCACCTCGGCGATGGAACCGGCCGGCAGGTGGACGACGGCGATGTCGTCCGTACGGTCGGCGACCTCCACCCGGTAGAAGAACCTCATCGACTCCAGGTACGCGACGAGTTCCGCCCGCGTCCCCGGCTCGACGTGCGCCCACACCGTCTCGCCGTCGTCGACGAGGTACAGGGCGTGCTCGATGTGCCCGTTCGCGGAGAGGACGAGCGCCTCGGTGGCCTTGCCGGGCGGCAGGTCCGTCATGTGCTGGGTGAGGAGGAGGTGCAGCCAGCTCAGGCGGTCGTCACCGGTGACGGTGACGACACCGCGGTGCGAGAGGTCGACGAAACCCTTGCCGTCGGCGAGGGCGCGCTGCTCACGGAACAGGTCGCCGTAGTGCGCGGCGACACCTTCGTCGCGGCCTTCGGCGGCGACGGCACCGGGCAGGGACAGCAGAGGGCTGGTCGTGGAAGGTCGCTGCATACGGCAAGCCTACGACTCCGCGGCGGCTGCCTTCCTGGCGCAGTCCCCGCAGCGCCCGAAGATGGCGAAGTGCTTCATGTCCGTCTCGAACCCGAAGGTCTCGCGGAGCTTCCCCGTGAACTCGGCGGCCACCTCGACGTCCGCCTCGATCACCTCGGAGCAGTCCCGGCACACCAGGTGCAGGTGGTGGTGCCGGTCCGCGAGGTGGTACGTCGGGGCCCCGTGCCCCAGATGGGCGTGGCTCACGAGCCCGAGCTCCTCCAGGAGCTCCAGGGTCCGGTAGACGGTGGAGATGTTCACCCCCGACGCGGTCCTGCGGACCTCGACGAGGATGTCGTCGGGCGTCGCGTGTTCCAGCGCGTCGACGGCCTCCAGGACAAGCTGACGCTGCGGCGTCAGCCGATAGCCGCGCTGCCGCAGGTCGCTCTTCCAGTCGGTGCTCACCACGCCCCCCAGTGTAGGAGGGCGCGGCGCGCGGACCCAGGCCTCCGGCGGAAGGGGTTCCCGCGAAGGGCTTCCGGCCGGGGGGTTTCTAGCGGAAGAAGGCGATGCCGTCGTCCGGCAGGTCGCCGAGGTTGCGGGCCATGTCCGCGACCTCCTCCGGCGTCACGACCTTCTTCAGGTGCGCCGACATGTACGGCCGCAGCGGGACCTCGGGGGTCGCCTTCTCGCCCACCCACATGAGGTCGCTCTTGACGTAGCCGTACAGACGCTTGCCGCCGGAGTACGGGCCCGAGGCCGCGGTCCGGGCGACGGCGTCCGTCGCCAGGTCGATCTGCGGCTTCTGGTCGGCAAGCTCGCCGTACCAGATCTCGACGATGCCCTGGTCACGGACCATGACGACCTCGACCTTGCGGTCCTTGTCGATGCGCCAGTACCCGCTCTCGCTCTCCAGCGGGCGGACCTTGTTGCCCTCGTTGTCCAGGACCCAGGAGTGGGACGCGTACTCGAGGAAGTCCCGGCCGTCGTGGCTGAACGTCACGGACTGGCCGAAGTTGCACTTCTCGGCGCCGGGGAAGTCGGCGACACCCGCGCCCTCCCACGTGCCCAGCAGGAACGCGAGGGGGACGAGGTCCGGGTTGAGGTCGGACGGGATCTCGATCATCAGCAACTCTGGCGTTCTCTAGAGGTGGTCAGCGCTGGCCCTGGTACAGCTTCTTCACAGCGAGTCCGGTGAAGGCGATCACGCCGACGGCGACCAGGACCAGCAGAGCTTCGAAGAAAATGATCACAGGGTGCTCCTCGACTGAGCGGTGAAGGCGGAACGGGCCGGACCCCAGCTTAATGGTCGGGGGTCCGGCCCACTCGATGAGGTCGGTCTCGCGCGGCGCCGCTAGCCGAGCAGCTGCGCCTGGAGGGCGACGGTCTGCTGGAAGGGGACGGTCGGCGTCCCGCCCTTGCGGGTCTGGGTGACCACGGCGAACGTGTCACCGGCCTGGATGTAGGACCAGCGGGTCTGCTGGGGGCCGTACGGCTCCTCCTCCGCATAGGAGTAGACGGAGAGGTACGGCACCTCGACGCCGTTCGTGGACATGTCGATCTTCGCCGACTCGACCCCGAGGGGCAGCCCACTGCTCTGCGAGACCCCCCGGGTCACCACGTCCTTGTAGGCCTCGGAGAACGCCACCGACGTGAACCGCAGCAGGTGGATCCGCGTGGTCGTGCCGTCCGGCGTGGTCCAGCCGCGGGCGGCGATGTGCCGGAGCGCCGACTCGGTCATGTACTCCTTCACATCGCCCCGGTCCTTCTCGGGCAGCAGCGCCAGGTACGAGTCGAGGCCTGCCCAGCCGCCCTTCAGCTTCGGGTCGACCGTCGCACCCGCCGGGGCGGGCAACAGGAGCTCGCGCAGGTCCGCGTGGTGGACCTCGCCGGTGTTGCCGTCGGTCCACGGGCGCGGGGCGCCGTGGGGCAGCGCCGGAAGGGCGAGCTTCGGGTACTCCCAGCGGCCGTCGGTCTCGGTCGCGAGCCCCGGCACCTCGGTGCGCTCCATGGCGGTGATCCCCATCGCCGTACCGGCACCGACACCGCCGCAGACGAGCACGGCGGCGGTCCAGCGGGCGATGCCCATGAGCAGGGGTCGCCGTGACTTCCTGGGCGCGGTCCGGGCCGGAGCCTCGGACTTCGGCTCGACCGGGGCTTCGGGCTGCGGCTCGACCTGGGCCTCGGTGACGGGCGCCGAACCCTCCGTCTGAGGATCGGAGGGGGCCTCGGTCTGGGTCCCGGCCTCGGTCTGGGTTTGGGTCTGCTCGGTCATACGTACTCCCCCGGGGACTCGATGTGGTCGAGCTGCTTCTTCAGCAGGTCCGCCACCCGCGTCGTGTCGAACGGCTTGGCGCCCGCCGCCGTGACGGTGACGAGTACCTCGGAGTCGTACGCGAGGCAGATCATCTCCTCCAACGCCTTGGCCCGCTCCTTCTTGTCCAGTGAATCGTCCTCGGGCGCCGTGTAGCAGACGGTGTTCCGGTGGTCCTTCACCTTGGGTCCCTTCGGGAACTCCAGGCTGTCCATGACCTCCTTGCGCAGCCGGTAGATGTTCTTGATCTGCTTCTTGTCCTTCATCCGCGCGATCTCGACGGAGACGACGACGTCGTTGTCCCGGTCGGCGAAGGAGCGGACTCCGATACCCGCGATGCCGAGCTTGTCGACCTCCTTCTCGAAGGCGCGGCGCTTCTTCCCGGACAGCCCCTCACCCACCTGCTTCATCAGCGCGGTGGCCTCCGCGGCGCCGAGCTCGCCGTCGTTCCCGTACAGCTCCTCGTCAGGGCCGAACTCGTACCCCTCAGGCAGCGGCAGCAGGAGCTTGCTCAGCGGGGTGCCGGACTTGCCGCGTGCCAGGGCGGCGGCAGGGTCCTCGTCCTGTGCGGTCCTCTTCGTCGGCGCCCACAGCTCCGTCGGCGCGGTGCGGTCGGCGGAGGAGACGGTGACGGCGGTGTACGCGACGCCACCGCCGATCAGGCCGAGGACGATCACGGAGGGCAGGACGACTCCGAGCAGGACCCGGCGGGCCCCCCGCTTCCTCACCGTCGGCTGCGCGGGTTCCGTCGGCCCTGCCGGCCGGTCCGCCACGGGTTCGGTCATGTCGTTCCGGTCCTCACTCACAGGCGCCCCAGCTGTCGCTCGGCCAGCGAACGGATGTACGTCTCGGCGATCTTCTTCGTGTCCACGACGAAGATCTCGACCGCGACGTCACCGCGGTGGAAGTAGGCCCTGGCCTCGTACATGTCGAGGTAACCCGCCTTCCGCTGCACGGGGAAGACGTAGTAGATGCCGTTGGCCGAGCCCTTGAGCTCCTTGCCCTCACTGTCGGCGAAGTCCTCGTCGGGCATGTAGTCCTGCTGGTCCTCGATGAACTCCTCCGCTCCGAGGACGTCGCCCGCGCGGTACTGGACCAGTCGGATCTCGGTCCGCTTGTGTTCGCCCGTCGCCCAGGCCGTGACCGCGACCCGGCGGATGTCCAGATCCAGCTGGTGGTCGAGTGCGCCGCCCGGCTCGGTGAAATGCGAGGCGAACTCGTACACCGGCATCCAGCCGTCGTCGTCGACGAACTCGTCCTTCTTCGCTCCGGCGGGCTTCGGCAGCAGCAGTTTCCGGAGGTCGCCCTGCGCCTTCGCCTGCCGGTCCTCCGAGGCCGGGAGCGGCTTCGCCTTCTGCCCCTTCGGGAGCGGCTTCGGGTGGACGAGGTCCGGCTGGTTCAGCGGCGGGAGGGCGGTCGGTTCGCGCTGGGCCTGGATGCCGTAGCCGACGGCGATGCCGCCGACGAGGCCGAGGACGGCCGCGACGGCTATGAGGCCGACCGTGCGGAGGGCACGGCGGCGGGGCCGTACCGCCGACGGTGTGTCCGGAGACACATCGGGTGCGATCGGCTGCGAGGCGACCGGAGGGGCGGTTTCCGCCCCGGCATCCGGCTCCGGCGGCGGTGCCGTTTCCGGATTTCGCCTGATTTCTTCGTTGCTCAAGAGTCCCCCCACGAGACCTGAAGCGCGGATTCCGTCATCCGCGCACCCACCAGACACGTGAGGCGCGCAGGGGGTTGCAGGGGCGCGCATTACAGTTCGGTATATGGCGAAGAAGCTCGTGATCAAGGTGACCGCAGGGGCCGACGCCCCCGAACGCTGCTCGCAGGCCTTCACGGTGGCCGCGGTCGCCGTCGCCAGCGGGGTCGAGGTCTCGCTCTGGCTGACCGGCGAGTCCGCCTGGTTCGCTCTCCCGGGCCGGGCCGCCGAGTTCGAACTCCCGCACGCGGCGCCGCTGCCGGACCTGATCGACTCGATCCTGACGGCCGGGCGGATCACCCTCTGCACGCAGTGCGCTGCCCGTCGCGAGATCACGGAGAAGGACGTCCTGGCCGGCGTCCGTATCGCCGGCGCCCAGGTCTTCGTCCAGGAGGCCATGGCGGACGGGACCCAGGCCCTCGTGTACTGACCTTCCCGCGCCCTGCGCCCCGCTCAGCGCTCCCGGCGCCGCTTCCCGTCGAGTTCGTCCCACCACTCGTCCGACTTCGGGTCCCCCGAGGGGTCGTCCCACCAGCGGTCCTCGGGGCCCCGGCGGTTCGCGATCATCGCGGCTGCCGGCGGGATGAGCATGGCGACCACGCACATGCCGACGGCCACCGGCGTCGAGAAGAGCCGCACGACGGCCCAGGCGCCCACGAAGAGGGTCAGGCAGGCGCCCATCATCCAGAAGTAGACGTGCCGACGGCGTGCGTACACACCTTCAGCGTACGACCGGGCCGGCCCCCCGTCATCGGCGGTCGGTCCGCCGCAGCGCCTCGAAGCCTGAGAGGCGCCCCAGCGCCGAGCAGTGCGAGAGACGCAAAAGGAAAAGGACCGAAGGGCCGTGCCTCTGGTCCTGGAAATGGCGTCCAACCCCCCAGGAGGCACGGCCCTTCGGCCGGTTCAGCGTTGCGGGATCACACCGCGATGGCGACCTCCGCGAGGCCACCCTTCTGCGCCACGACCTGGCGGTCGGCGGTGCCGCCCGGCACCAGGGCGCGGACGGTCCACGTGCCCTCGGCCGCGTAGAAACGGAACTGGCCGGTGGCGGAGGTCGGGACCTCGGCCGTGAACTCGCCGGTCGAGTCCAGGAGGCGGACGTAACCGGTGACGGGCTCGCCGTCCTTGGTCACGAAGCCCTGGATCGTGGTCTCACCGGGCTTGATCGTCGAGGCGTCGGGGCCGCCGGGCTGCGCTCCACACATGTCGTTCTGTCCTTACGGGTCGAGGGGTCCGGAGGAGGGGAGGTCCGGGGGATTACTTGTTGGCGCCGAGCTCGATCGGCACGCCGACGAGGGAGCCGTACTCGGTCCACGAACCGTCGTAGTTCTTGACGTTCTCGACGCCGAGCAGCTCGTGCAGCACGAACCAGGTCAGCGCGGAGCGCTCACCGATGCGGCAGTAGGCGATGGTGTCCTTCGCCAGGTCGACCTGCTCGTCCTCGTAGAGGGCCTTGAGCTCGTCGTCCGACTTGAAGGTGCCGTCGTCGTTGGCGTTCTTCGACCACGGGATGTTGCGGGCGCTCGGCACGTGGCCGGGGCGCTGCGACTGCTCCTGCGGGAGGTGGGCCGGGGCGAGCAGCTTGCCGGAGAACTCGTCGGGCGAGCGGACGTCGACCAGGTTCTGGGCGCCGATCGCGGCCACGACGTCGTCGCGGAAGGCGCGGATCGAGCTGTCCTGGGGCTTGGCCTTGTACTCGGTGGCCGGGCGGGACGGCACCTCGGCGACGAGGTCGCGGGAGTCGAGCTCCCACTTCTTGCGGCCGCCGTCGAGGAGCTTCACGTCCTGGTGGCCGTAGAGCTTGAAGTACCAGTAGGCGTAGGAGGCGAACCAGTTGTTGTTGCCGCCGTAGAGGACGACCGTCGTGTCGTTCCCGATGCCCTTGGCCGAGAGGAGCTTCTCGAAGCCCTCCTGGTCGATGAAGTCGCGGCGGACCGGGTCCTGAAGGTCCTGGGTCCAGTCGATCCGGATGGCGTTGCGGATGTGGTTCTTCTCGTAGGCCGAAGTGTCCTCGTCGACCTCGACGATGGCGACCTGCGGGTTGTCGAGGTTGGCCTCGACCCAGTCCGCGTCGACCAGGACGTCGCTGCGAGCCATGCTGTTCTCCTCCGGGGCAGTGTGCGGCGGTGTGGTGCGGGTGTGGCGCGGTACGCGTCGTCGCACGGACAGCGGACGTGCGTACGGCTACACAGGGCGGCCCTGACCTCGGTGGGAGGGCCTGAGGAATGCGGGAGTGGTGAGTCCCGCTCAGACGGAGCGACAGAGCATGGCGGCGACGCGGCACAGGTCTACTGCCCGCCGCTTCGTGAGATCCGCCTGTCGCTTCATGCCCTCGATCGTAGGGACGGACAGGCGGCCGTGTCACCGGCGTGTCGCATTTTGAGACGCGATCGTCCGAGATGTGAGACACGATCACGGCGTGAGAGGGCTCCGGGCGCCCGGGGACCCTGGTCCGGGGCCTTGCTTCTACGGTTCGGACAGCCGCGTCTCAGGATGTGATCCACAGGCGGTCCAGACGCGCTCACCCCGTGCCTGCCGGGGCTCACGGAGGGGCGGCGTCAGCCCGCCAGGACTATGTCCCGACCCGTCACCGAGATGGCCAGTCCCTCCGGGCGCGGCTCGACCTTCTCCACCTTCATCCCGGCGATCAGCCCGATCGGGCGCTCGAAGTCGGTCCGCTCGCGCACCAGGTCCTCGACGCCCGGGATGCCCTCGCCGGGCACCTCGTCGGCGCGGACCTTGAGGGTGTCGCCGTTCACCACGGACACCGTCGACAGGACCGTGCGGGTCAGGGTGCGGCCCATGACCTTCACCCCGCCCGTCACCTTCACCTTGCCGTTGCCGCCGTAGGCGACGGTGGCCTCCCGGTCGGAGGCGGCGGTGAGGTCCGCGTACGAGATGAGGGCGGTGCCGCTGGCGGAACCCGCCCTCGCGCCCGCCCAGTCGCCGGTCACCGTGACGTCCCGCAGGGCCACGGTCAGCTCACCGACCCGGATCCGCCGGCTGCCCGCCGTCGCCGTCACGCCCGTCGCCTTCACGTCGACCTCGTCGAACCGCTTGTCCGCGACCTGGGTGAGGAACGGGAAGCCCTTGATGTCGACGTCGATGGACTCGCTCTCGGCGGCCGCGAGCTTCACCCGGCTCGACGCCTCCGACTCGGCGTACGCCACGGCCAGCCGGTCGATCCCGACGAGGACCCCGCCCAGCACGACGGCCACGACCAACAGAATCCGCAGTGCTCGCATGGGCTGAGTGTCCCCCCGTTGGAAATGGATATGTGCCGGCCCCCCGACACGAAGATCGACGAGTCGGAGGGCCGGTTGGTTCCCGCGCGGCTTTCGGATCAGGGTCCGGTCAGGGCGGGGTCAGGGACGCGTCGGGGCGCCGTCGGGGTCAGGTGAGGGCCCGGCCGAGCAGGTACACGGCAGGCGCCGCCGCCGTCAGCGGCAGCGCGACCCCGGCCGTCATGTGGACGAAGCGGGACGGGTAGTCGTAGCTGGCCACCCGCAGGCCGACGAGCGCGCACACCCCGGCCCCGAGGCCCAGGAGCGCCCCGGAGGTGCCCAGGTCCGTGAACCCGCCGGCCGCGATCCCGGCACCGGCGGAGGCGAGCAGCGCGGCGACCAGGGACACCGGGCCAGGCAGCGGGAGGGCGCGCGCCAGGACGGCGGCGGCGACCGCGACCCCGCCGACGACCACCGCGTCGGACGCGGCGCCGAGGTGCCCGGTGGCGATGACCGTCAGCGCCGCCGAGGCGACCGTGGCCATCAGGCCGTACATGCGCTCGTCCGGGTCGGCGTGGCTGCGCAGCTGGAGGACGAGGCAGAGCAGCACCCAGGCGCCGAGCGTGCCGAGGATCGCGGCGGCCGCGTGCTCCTGGCCGATGGCGAGCAGGACCGCGTCGGCGGCGAGGCCGCCCGCGAAGGCGAGGGCGATGCCCTGCCGGGCGGGCCACATGCCGTTGAGCCGGAACCAGCCGGCGGCGGTGAGGCCCTGGAGCAGGACGAGCGGGAGGAGCAGTCCGTAGGTGCCGAGGGAGGCGCCCCCGGCGAGCAGCAGCCCGAGGACGGCGGTCAGGGCGGCGGGTCGCATCCCGGGCTCGATGACGGGCGAACGGCCCTCCGCGCGGGCGCGCTGGGCGTCGGTCAGCCGGGTGCTCCCGGAGGTCGTGGGCGAGGACCAGCCGGGACCCGCCTCACCCGCCGCCGGGCCGGACGCCGGAGGGGCCGCGGGAGTCCGGGCCGGGACCTCCTGCGGCGGGGCCTGCGGCTCGGCGTGGTGCCCGACCTGCCCGCCGTACGACGGGTACGGCTCGTACGGCTGCTGCGGCGGCTCGTACGCCTGCGCGTACGGCTGCGGGTGCGACTGACCGGGCGCCTGCTCGTACGACTGTGCGGGCGGCTGCCCGTAAGGCTCCTGCGTCCCGTACGTCCCCGGGGCCTGCGGCTGTCCCTGCGCCTGGGCGGCCCTCGCGGCCCGGACCTGGTCGTAGGAGACGGCCGGCTGGTACTGGGTGTCCCAGGTCTGACCCTCCCACGTCTGCGTGACGTCGGGGTCCTGCGGCCGCTGCTCGCCGCGGCCCCGGTCTCCGTCCGCGTACGGGTCGTACTGCTGACCGCCGTAGTACTGGTCGTTGCTCATTGCTCTGGGGATCACCCTCCTGCGAACGGGGGGAGCACCTCGACGGTGCCGCCCTCGGCAAGCCGTACCGTCTCATGGCTCCGGGTCCCGACGGGGTCGCCGTCGACCAGGAACGAGCACCTCCTGAGGACCTGGACGAGCTCGCCGGGGTGCTTCGCGCGGGCCGCGTCGAGGGCCTCCGCGAGGTGCTCCGCGGCGTACGGCTCCTCCGCGACTCCGGCGGCGGCCTTGGCCGCGGCCCAGTAGCGGATGGTTCCCGCTGCCATAGCGGCACTCCCTTCGTTCGTGTGCGCGCCGCTCCCCATGATGGGCTATGCGCGCGTGGGCCGGTCCCCGGGCAGGACGCGCCGGCCGTCGTCCCGCGCCGACAGCGTCATCCGTACGCGACATGACTCGTCGGGAGCCGGAAGTGATCAGGGAGACATCCACGATGTGAAATCGGTCCCCTCCTCCGGAAGGCATGTGGGCTATTCTGCTGGGCAGAGGATCCGGGCGACGCAGCCCCCGGGTCCTTTTGCGTTTTCCGACCGTTGTTACGGACGGATGAACAAAAGCTCTCATGGCGCGAGAGCAGGCGGTGATATGTACGAAGCAGTGCACGTCCTCGCAGGGACCGAGGAGGAACCGACGTTATGAGCGAGCGCACGCAGCACGACCGACCGATGGCATGGGGGTCCGTACCGCACGGGCGGACCCGAAAGCTCGTGGGAGGAGTCCGATGAGTTCACTGCTGCTCCTCACCAACGCACTCCAGCCGTCGACCGAGGTGCTTCCCGCACTCGGCCTGCTGCTGCACAACGTCCGGGTCGCCCCGGCCGAGGGCCCCGCCCTCGTGGACACCCCCGGCGCGGACGTGATCCTCGTCGACGGCCGGCGGGACCTCCCGCAGGTGCGTTCGCTCTGCCAGCTCCTGCGGTCCACCGGGCCCGGCTGTCCGCTGATCCTCGTCGTCACCGAGGGCGGCCTCGCGGCCGTCACCGCCGACTGGGGCATCGACGACGTCCTCCTCGACACCGCGGGCCCGGCCGAGGTCGAGGCCCGCCTCCGGCTCGCGATGGGCCGCCAGCAGATCGTCGCCGACGACTCCCCCATGGAGATCCGCAACGGCGACCTGTCGGTCGACGAGGCGACGTACAGCGCGAAGCTCAAGGGCCGGGTCCTCGACCTGACCTTCAAGGAGTTCGAGCTCCTCAAGTACCTGGCCCAGCACCCGGGCCGGGTCTTCACCCGCGCGCAGCTCCTCCAGGAGGTGTGGGGGTACGACTACTTCGGCGGCACCCGGACGGTCGACGTCCACGTACGACGGCTGCGGGCCAAGCTGGGCCCCGAGCACGAGTCGCTGATCGGCACCGTCCGTAACGTCGGCTACCGCTTCGTCACCCCCGAGAAGGTCGAGCGGGCGGCCGAGGAGGCGCGCGCCAAGGACGCCCGCGCCACGGAGGAGGCCCGCGCGAGCGCCCGCGTCAAGGGCGCCACGGTGGACGTCGCCCCTTCGGAGGACAGGAACGTGGCGGACGCCACAGTGCGACCTGCCGGTAGGTAGGTCACCCCGCGTAGACTGCCGCGCGTGGCCAAGGTGACGCGGGATGACGTAGCTCGACTGGCAGGTACCTCGACCGCGGTCGTGAGCTACGTCATCAACAACGGACCCAGGCCGGTCGCCCCGGCCACGCGCGAGCGTGTCCTCGCCGCGATCAAGGAACTGGGCTACCGGCCCGACCGGGTCGCCCAGGCGATGGCGTCCCGGCGCACCGACCTCATAGGCATGATCGTCCCCGACGCCCGTCAGCCGTTCTTCGCGGAGATGGCGCACGCGGTCGAGCAGGCCGCCGCCGAGCGCGGGAAGATGGTCCTCGTCGGCAACTCCGACTACCGGACCGAGCGCGAGGTCCACTATCTGCGCGCCTTCCTCGGCATGCGGGTCTCCGGTCTGATCCTGGTCAGCCAGGGCATGAGCGAGCAGGCCGCGAGCGAGATCGAGGCCTGGGACGCGCGTGTGGTCCTCCTCCACGAGCGGCCCGAGGCGATCGACGACGTGGCCGTCGTGACCGACGACATCGGCGGCGCCCAGCTCGCCACCCGGCACCTCCTGGAGCACGGCCACCCCTACGTGGCGTGTCTCGGCGGCGTCCCGAACACCCCGGCCGTCGGTGACCCGGTCGCCGACCACGTCGAGGGCTGGCGGCGCGCCATGCTGGAGGGGGGCCGCTCGACGGAGGGCCGGCTCTTCGAGGCCCCGTACAACCGCTACGACGCCTACCAGGTGGCCCTCAAGCTGCTCGCGGGCCCCGACAGGCCGCCGGCCATCTTCTGCTCCACCGACGACCAGGCCTTCGGTGTGCTGAGGGCGGCGCGCGAGCTGCGCATCGAGGTGCCCACGGAGCTGGCGGTCGCGGGCTTCGACGACGTGAAGGAGGCGGCGCTCACCGACCCGCCGCTGACCACGGTCTCCTCGGACCGGCCGGCGATGGCACGGGCGGCGGTGGACCTGGTCCTGGACGACGCGCTCCGGGTGGCGGGCTCGCGCCGCGAGCGCGTGAAGCTCTTCCCCTCGGCCCTGGTGGTCCGCCGCTCCTGCGGCTGCGACGGCTGAGGCCCCCCTACGGCAGCCCTTGCGGCGGCCCCTGACGCAGCCTCCTTCGGGCGGGCTCCTCATTCGGGGCATACGGGGTTCTGTCGGGCTTCTCAGGCGGTCCTCAGACGGTTCTCATGTACGGCTCCGAGAGTCGTAGCCATGACGGACTTCCAGGAGCAGCAGCCGCCGCAGCCGTACCACCCGCCGCAGCCGCCGAGGCCGCCGTACGACCCGGCGCGGGCGTACGACCCGGCCCGGCCGATCGTCACCGAGCCCGGCACCACGGTCTGGCCGTCCGGCGGGCACCTGCCGCCGCCCCCGCCGGTCCCGCCCACGGTCCCGTCGGCAGCCCCGGCCCCCACCCCCCACCGTCGCGCACGGCGGGGTGTCGGTCTCATGACGGCCGTGGCCATCGCGGCCGCGGCGGTCGGCGGCGGTACCGCGACCCTCGTCCAGCAGATGACCTCCGACGCCCCGGCCGCAGCCTCCTCGACGGTGAGCGGCACCAACGTCTCCGCGAGCAGCACGGGCACGGTCGCCGGCGTCGCGGACGCGGTCTCCCCCTCCATCGTCGAGATCTCCGCGGCCTCGAACTCCGGGAAGTCGACCGGGTCGGGCGTGATCATCACCTCCGACGGCGAGATCGTCACCAACAACCACGTGATCTCCGGAGCGTCCGAGATCACCGTGCGGCTCAGCGACGGCAAGAGCTACCCGGCCGAGACCGTCGGCACCGACCCCGACAAGGACCTGGCGCTCATCAAGCTGAAGGGCGCGTCCGGCCTCAAGGCCGCGACCCTCGGCGACTCCTCCACGGTGCGGGTCGGCGACCAGGTCGTGGCGATCGGCTCCCCCGAGGGCCTGACCGGGACCGTCACCAGCGGCATCGTCTCCGCCCTCGACCGGGACGTGACCGTCGCCAAGGACGAGGACGGCGGCGACGAGCGGCAGGAGCAGCGGTACGACCCCCGGCAGGGCTGGCCGTTCGAGTTCGGCGGGCAGCAGTTCAACGGCGACACCGGCTCGTCGAAGACGACGTACAAGGCGATCCAGACGGACGCCTCGCTCAATCCGGGGAATTCCGGTGGCGCGCTGATCGATATGAACGGCGAGATCATCGGAATCAATTCCGCCATGTACGCGCCCAGTGCTTCGAACGGTTCCACCGCGGGAAGTGTGGGCCTCGGATTCGCGATCCCGATCTCGACCGTGAAGGCCGACCTGGAGAGCCTGCGCGCGGGCGGCGACAACTGACCGGCGAAGGGACGTCGTGCGACGCTGAGGCCATGACGGGACAGCAGAACGAAGCCGAGCGCATCCTCATCGTCGACGACGAGCCCGCCGTGCGGGAGGCCCTGCGCCGCAGCCTCGCCTTCGAGGGGTACGGCACGCAGGACGCCGTCGACGGCCTCGACGCGCTCGCCCGGATGGAGGCGTACGCCCCCGATCTCGTCGTCCTCGACGTCCAGATGCCCCGCATGGACGGGCTGACGGCGGCCCGCCGGATCAGGGCATCCGGCTCGACCGTCCCCATCCTGATGCTGACCGCCCGCGACACGGTCGGCGACCGGGTCACCGGACTCGACGCGGGCGCGGACGACTACCTGGTGAAGCCCTTCGAGCTGGACGAGCTGTTCGCCCGGATCAGGGCGCTGCTCCGGCGCAGCTCGTACGCCTCGGCGACGGCCGCCTCCGCCACCGACACCGACGTGCTGGCCTTCGAGGACCTGCGGATGGACCTGGCCACGCGCGAGGTGACCCGGGGCGGGCGGACGGTCGAGCTGACGCGGACCGAGTTCACGCTGCTCGAGATGTTCCTGGCGCACCCACGGCAGGTGCTGACCCGGGAGCAGATCCTGAAGGCGGTGTGGGGCTTCGACTTCGAGCCGAGTTCGAACTCGTTGGACGTGTACGTGATGTATCTGCGGCGCAAGACGGAGGCGGGCGGCGAGCCGCGTCTCGTGCACACGGTGCGGGGCGTGGGGTACGCGCTGCGCGGAGGAGGCGGGGAGTGAGCGGTTCCGGGGCAGGGCAGGGCGTGCGGTCGGAGAAGCGGCCGGTGAGGGGTCCCCTGCCCTGGTTCCGTTCGCGTCCGCTGCGTTCCCGGCTCGCGCTGCTCACGGCGGTCGCGGTGGCGCTCGCTGTGGCGGCCGTGTCGCTGGCCTGCTGGTTCGTGACGCGGGAGCAGCTGGAGACCGAGATGGACTCCTCGCTGCGCAGCACCCGGCTCGACCCGTCCGGGGTGCAGAGCCTGCTGTCCCTCTGCCGCCAGGGCGGTACGCCGCCGCCGGTGGCGGGCTCGTACACGGTCCAGGTGATCCTCGCCGACGGCGGGGTGTGCACCTCGGGGAAGTCCGCGATCCCGGCCGGGGAGGGTGATCTCGCGGTGGCGCGGGGGCGGTTGGAGTACGTCCTGCACACGGTGAAGGACGACAGCGGGCGGGAGATGCGGGTCTACACCTACCCGCAGGAGGGTCCGATCGGGCTCGCCGTCTCGGTGGCCCGGCCGCTCGCCGAGATCGACAACTCGATGTCGACCCTGCGCTGGGTGCTGCTGCTCGTCTCCGGGATCGGGGTCGTCGGCGCGGGCGCGGCCGGTCTGTGGGTGGCCAGGACCGGGCTCGAACCGGTGAACCGGCTGACCGGCGCGGTCGAGCACGTGGCCGCGACCGAGGACCTGACCGTGCGCATCCCGGTGGACGGCGAGGACGAGATCGCCCGGCTGTCCCGCTCGTTCAACGCGATGACGGCGGCGCTCGCGACCTCGCGGGACCGGCAGGCGCAGTTGATCGCGGACGCGGGCCACGAACTGCGCACCCCGCTGACCTCGCTGCGTACGAACGTCGAGCTGCTCGCGCGCAGCGAGGAGACGGGCCGGGCGATCCCGCCCGAGGACCGGCGGGCGCTGATGGCCTCGGTGAAGGCGCAGATGACGGAGCTGGCCTCGCTGATCGGCGACCTCCAGGAGCTGGCCCGTCCGGACGCGGCGCAGCAGGGGCGTCTGGAGGTGGTTCCGCTGCACACGATCCTGCGGGCGGCGCTGGACCGGGCACGGCTGCGCGGTCCAGCGCTGACCTTCGTCACGGATCTGGCGCCCTGGTACGTACGGGCGGAGCCGGCCGCCCTGGAGCGGGCGCTGATGAACGTCCTGGACAACGCGGTGAAGTTCTCGCCGCAGCGCGGGACGGTCGGGGTGACCCTGATGCGGGGCGAGCTGACCGTCCGCGACCAGGGCCCCGGCATCGCGCCGGACGAGCTGCCGCACGTGTTCGACCGCTTCTGGCGCTCCCCTTCGGCCCGCAGCCTGCCGGGCTCGGGCCTGGGCCTGTCGATCGTGGCGCGTACGGTCCACCAGGCGGGCGGCACGGTCACGCTGACCCCGGCAAAGAGCGGCGGCACGGTGGCGACGGTGCGGCTGCCGGGGGCGCCGACACCGCCGCCGGAGGGGTCAGTTGTGCCGGAGCAGGGCGTCGACCAGGCCTGACCGGGTGTTGGGGTAGTCCAGGGGGACGATCCCGAGACCGGTCTTCCCGGCCGCCCAGGTCCCGTCGAGGAAGCCGTGGACGCGGGGGTTCAGCCGGTCGGAGTTCCAGCGGGGCGGCAGGTAGGCGGAGGTGCTGACGAAGTTCACGTACAGCTTGCCGGGCTGTTCGTGGGCCGCGCGGAAGTGGCTTTCGATCTTCGGGTACTTGGCGTCGGGCAGGGCGTTCCAGTCGTCCTGGATCGCGAAGACGGATCCGTCGCCCCATCGCAGGCCCGGCAGGCCGCCGTTGTCGGCGAGCAGGACGACCTTGCCGCGGGCCTCGCCGAGGAGGGGCAGCCGGTCCCCGACGCGGAAGAGGGGGCGCCAGCCGCGTGCGTCGAGGTAGTCGTCGAAGACCGCGCGGAAGGTGGCGTCGGACTCCCCGGAGTGTTCCTGCTTGACCCGCATGAGGACGGTCTCGGTGGGGTGGGCGGTGAGGAAGTCCCGGCAGGCGACGAGGACGTCGCCGAACATCATGTTCTGGTAGGAGGCGCCGTGGTGGATGGCGAACGACCCACCGGTCACCCGGCACCGGATGTCCAGGAACCGGATCCCGCTGTCCAACTGCTGCCGGACGGTGGTGTTCTGGCACTCGGACCAGGGTCCGCCGAACCGGGCTCCGGAGTCGTGCGTGCCGGGGATGGTGAGCCGCGTGAGCGCGGTCCCGTCGCCGTGCGCGCCCATCCACGCGCGTACGTCCACGGCCGCGGCGGCGGGCGCCCCGAGCATGACCCCGGCCCCGGCCGCGAGGGCTCCCACGAGAAAGCGTCGTCGCTCCATGGCTCGGATAATGACAGGGCCACGACAATCACACCAGAGGCCGTCACGTACGTACGCGAAAGGGGGCGGCGGCCCGTCGAAACGGTCCGCCGCCCCCTCGCCCAGGGGCCCGGAAGGGCTACTTGACGACCGTGATGCGGTCCGTCGCCGGCGGGGCCAGCGGCGCGGCGGCCGAGGAGTGGGCCGCCAGGTAGGCGGTGAACAGGTCCAGGTCGGACGCGCCGACCAGCTTGTTCCTGTGCTCCTTCAGGACCGCGAAGCCGTCACCGCCGCCGGACAGGAACTCGTTCATCGCGACCCGGTAGGTCTTCGCCGGGTCGATCGCCTCACCGTTCAGCCGCACCGAACCGACCACGATCCGGTCGGCGCCGGTCTTCGTCATGTCCAGCGTGTACGTGAAGCCCTTCGACACCTGGAGGATCTTCGGGGACGCCAGGTTGGCGCCGCTGACCTGCTGCTGGAGCGTGGTGATCAGCTGGGCGCCGGTCAGGTCGACCGCCGTCATCATGTTGGTGAACGGCTGGACGGTGTACGCCTCGCCGTAGGTCACGACCCCGTCGCCCTCGGTGCCGGACGCCTTGTGGACCAGGGGCGCGCGCACACCGCCCGGGTTCATCAGGGCCAGCTGGGCGCCGCCCTTGTCGGCCGGGGCCATGCCCTCCAGCTGCGCGTCCGCGATCAGGTTGCCCAGCGGCTTCTCGTACACCCCCGCGTCGAGGGGGTTGTCGATGTCGGCGGCGATGTGGCCGACGGGACGGCCGGCGATCGGCGCGGCCAGGTCCTTCCAGCGCTTGATCAGCCTGCTCATGTCGTCGGCCGCGGCCACGTCACGGGTGACGACGTGGTTCGCGGACGCGACGGCGGTGCGGACGATGTCCTTCGTGCGACGGTCGTAGGTGAGCGTCGTGTCGGTGTAGAGCCGGCCGAAGGAGGCCGCCGAGGTGACCGTGCGCGGCTTGCCCGCCGGGTCCGCGACGGTGCACGCGTACGCCTGGTGGGTGTGGCCGGTGACCAGCGCGTCGACCTGCGGGCTGACGTTCTTGGCGATGTCGACGATCGGGCCGGAGATGCCGTCGCCGGGACCCGGGCTGTCGCAGTCGTAGTTGTACGCGCCCGAGGCCGGCGCGCCGCCCTCGTGGAGCAGGGCGACGATCGACTTGACGCCCTTGCGCTCGAGGATCTTGGCGTACTTGTTGATCGTCTCGACCTCGTCGCCGAACTTCAGGCCCTTGATGCCCTCGGCGGACACGATGTTCGCCGTGCCTTCGAGGGTGACGCCGATGAAGCCGATCCTGACGCCGTTGCGCTCCCAGACGAAGTACGGGTCGAGCAGCGGCCTGCCGCTCTTCTCGTCCGTCACGTTGGCCGCGAGGTAAGGGAAGTTCGCGCCCTTGAAGGTCCTGCCCTTCTCGAAGCAGCCCTCCGTCGGGTGGCAGCCGCCGTTCTGCATGCGGGCCAGCTCGCGCGCGCCCTCGTCGAACTCGTGGTTGCCGACCGAGCTCACGTCGAGCTCCAGCCGGTTCAGCGCCTCGATGGTCGGCTCGTCGTGGAACAGCCCGGAGACCAGCGGCGAGGCGCCGATCATGTCGCCCGCGGCGGCGGTGACGGAGTACGGGTTGCCCTGCCGGGCCTGCCGCAGGTGCGTGGCGAGGTACTCGACGCCGCCGACGCCCTCGATGGTCCGGGTCGTACCGTCCTCGTCGCGGTGCGTGACCCGGCCCGACGATCCGGTCGGCGGTTCCAGGTTGCCGTGGAGGTCGTTGAAGGACAGCAGCTGGACGTCGACCATCCGGCCCCAGCCCTTGCCGTTCCCGTACCCCGCGTCGAACCGGTCCCCGGCGGCACCGGCCGACGAAGGTATCGCCGCGACGAGAGCCCCGACGGTCGCGAGCCCCGCCCCGACGGCCAGAACGCGCCGCCCCGTCTTGTTCTTCCTCGGTGTCGCTGCCATCTCTCCCACTCGTCCCCTTGCCCCGTTTCGCGGCCTTGATCTACTCCGTGTTGCGCGTGCAGCCTAGAGTCAACGCGCGTAGCGCAACAGGGGTCGGCCGGTTACAAGACAGTTGCCTCTGGCTGACGAAGTGTCGCCGTAGGCTCGTGCCCATGACTTCCGACGCGGCACCGGCCCTCGAACCCGGACGGCAGATCCACACGTATGACGAGCTCACGCCCGAGCAGATCCAGGACGTACTGGACCTGCTCGAGGCCGCCGACGACGCCGACGGCCTGCACGCCGTGTCCGAACAGGGGCGGCTCTACCTGCGGAACGGCAGGCGCGAGGGCGTGCGGCACTTCCTGCTCACCGTCGGCCCGCGCCTCTACGGCTACGCCCAGCTGGAGGAGACCGACCCCATCGAGGCCCCGGCGGCCGAACTGGTCGTCCACCCCTCGCACCGCGGCCGCGGCCACGGCCGGGCCCTCGGCACCGCCCTGCTCACCGCCTCCGGCAAGCGGCTGCGCGTGTGGGCGCACGGCGGCAAGTCCGCCGCCCGGCACCTCGCCCAGGTCCTCGGCCTGACGCTCTTCCGCGAACTGCGCCAGCTGCGCCGCTCGCTGGTCCCGCTCGACATCCCGGAACCGGTGCTGCCGACGGGCGTCACCGTCCGGACCTTCGCCCCCGGCCAGGACGACGCGGCCTGGCTTGCCGCCAACGCCGCCGCCTTCGCCCACCACCCGGAACAGGGCTCGCTCACCCAGCGGGACCTGGACGACCGGACGGCCGAGCCGTGGTTCGACCCGAAGGGATTCTTCCTCGCGGAGAAGGACGGCCGGCTGATCGGCTACCACTGGACGAAGACCCACGCCGAGGAGCAGCTCGGCGAGGTGTACGTCGTCGGCATCCTGCCCGACGCCCAGGGCGGCGGCCTCGGCAAGGCGCTCACGGCGATCGGCCTGCGGCACCTGGCGGCGCAGGGGCTGCCGACGGCGATGCTGTACGTGGACGCGGACAACACCGCGGCGGTGCGGGTGTACGAGGGGCTTGGCTTCACCACGCACGAGGTGGACCTGATGTACCGCACGGAGTCCTGAACGAGCGCATGGCAGAGGGCGGTTGACACCGCCCGCGTGACAGGGGGCGGTTGACACCGCCCCCTTCCTTGCACCACCCTTTCACTACTTGACTAGTGAAAGGGTGGTGAAAGGGATCGTGGTCGAGTACCGCATCGACCGGCGCAGTGGCGTCGCCACCTACCTCCAGATCGTCCAGCAGACGAAACAGGCCCTCCGCATGGGCCTCCTGGAACCCGGCGACCGACTGCCCACCGCACGCGAGGTCGTCGAAGCGACGGCCATCAACCCCAACACGGTCCTCAAGGCCTACCGCGAGCTCGAACGCGAAGGCCTCGTCGAGGCCCGCCGCGGCCTCGGCACCTTCGTCCGCGCCACCCTCGGCACCGGCCCCGCCGACTCGCCCCTGCGCGGCGAACTCGCCGACTGGGCCCGCCGGGCCCGCGCGTCGGGCCTGGACCGCGAGGACGTGGCCGCGCTCTTCACATCCGTACTGAAGGAACACTTCGAGGGGGACGACGCATGACCAAGGACGGCATCGCGCTGGAGGCCGACCTGCTCGGCAAACGGTACGGAGGACGAAAAGGCCGCGGCTGGGCCCTCCGGGAGTGCGACTTCACCCTCCCCGCCGGCCGGATCTGCGCCCTCGTCGGACCCAACGGCGCGGGCAAGTCCACCCTCCTCGCCCTCGCCGCCGGACTCCTCCGCCCCACCGAGGGCACCCTCACGGCCCCGGGGCGCGAACACCTGGCGTACGTCGCCCAGGACAAGCCGCTGCACCCCCGGCTCAGCGTCGCCGACACCCTGCGCATGGGCCGCGAACTCAACCCGGGCCGGTGGGACCCCGCCCTCGCCGAGCGGATCGTCGACGGCGGCGGCCTCTCCTCGGACACCCTCGTACGCGACCTCTCCGGCGGCCAGCGCACCCGCGTCACCCTCGCGCTCGCCCTCGGCAAGCGGCCCGGACTGCTGCTCCTCGACGAGCCGATGGCGGACCTCGACCCGCTCGCCCGGCACCAGCTGATGGGCCTGCTCATGGCCGACGCCGCCGAACACGGCACCACCGTCGTCATGTCCTCGCACATCCTCACCGAGCTGGAGGGCGCCTGCGACCACCTCCTCCTGCTCCACGGCGGCCGGGTCCGCCTCGACGGACCCGTCGACGAACTCCTCGCCGCCCACACCCTGCTCACCGGCCCGATCGCGGACCTCGCCCCGCACACGGTCGTCGAGTCCCGCACGGCCGGCCGGCAACTCACCGCGCTCGTACGCCACGAAGGCCCGGTCGACGGCCCCTGGCGAACCCGGGAGCCCTCCCTGGAGGACCTCCTCCTCGCCCACCTCCGCACCACCGAAGGAGCCCCGGCATGAGCGCGCTCACCCTGAAGGGTCCCTACTGGGTGACGGTCCGCCAGTACCGCAGGACGCTCTGGCTGGCGGGCGCGCTGGTGGCCTCGGCCCTGGCGGCGATCGGGGGGCTGCGCGTCTGGGACGCGCGGACCCCGGACGTGTACGTGCAGGACGGGTACCGGGACGTGGCGCCCGACAACGACGGCTACGCCATGCTCCGCTGGGCCATGGAGTACCTCTCCCTCGGCATGATCCTGCTCCCCCTGCTGGTCGGCGCGTTCGTCGCGGGCCCCCTGATCGCCCGCGAAGTGGAGTCGGGCACGTACAAGCTGTCGCTCACCCAGTCGGTGAGCCCTGTCCGCTGGCTCGGCTCGAAGCTGCTCACGGCCGTGGCCGTGGCACTCGCGACCGTCGGGCTGCTCACGGCGGTCTACTGGATCGGCTGGGTACGCGTCGGCGGCAGCAGCCAGTTGCACTGGGCGGACCGCGGCGCGTACGAGATCACCGGGACCGTCCTCACCGCCTACACCCTGCTCGCCGTGGCCGTCGGCGCCCTCGTCGGCCTGCTCGTCCGGCGCACCCTCGTGGCCATGACCGTGACCGGAGGGATCGTCGGCCTGCTCCTGCTGGTCCTCGGCGCCTACCGCTGGGACTTCCTCCCGGTGCGGACGATCACCGGCCCGGCCGTACCGAACGCCTCCACCCTGCACATGCCCGACAACGGCCTGATCACGGGGCAGGGGCTGCTCTCCGACACGGGGCAGCGCATGTCCGGCTGGTTCTGCCCGCCGGACGCGCCCCCGTCCGGCTGCCGCACCGACGTGAAGGCCGCCGCCGAGTACCTCGACTACCACCCCCCGTCCCATTTCTGGCCCACCCAGCTCATCGAGACCGGCATCGCCCTCGCCCTCGCCGCCCTCGCGGCCTACGCCGCCTTCCGCGTGCTGCGCGCCCGTCACCCGTAGGAAGCCGGCGTCCGTCACCCGTAAGGGGGAATCGGGGGCGGGATCCTGACCAAGGGCCCCGCCCCCGATTCCCGTACGACACGTCCCCGTTACCGGCCATTCAGACGCGCTTGCGACGCTCACGCAATGAAGCGCTCCGTGTCCGGTCTCCCCAAGGGGAGACTTCCCTCCCCCGCGGTCCGTTCCGACGCGCCTGAGCAGCCCCTCGCGCGGAAGAATGGGGTCATGAGCAAGCAGCCCGCCGAGGTCCCGGTCCAGTCCTCCGCCACGCAGTCCGCCCCGTCCGACGGCCCGTCGTCCGCCCAGCCGTCCGTCGGTTCCATAGCCGCCCACCGCGCGCAGGTGGTCAACGGCACCGTCGTGACCGATCTCGACCCCGACCTGGACGCCGATCCCGACACGTACGAGGACGACGGCGCACTCGGCGACGAGCTGCCCCAGGGGCGTTTCCTCGACCGGGAGCGCAGCTGGCTCGCGTTCAACGAGCGCGTCCTCGAACTCGCCGAGGACCCGACGACCCCCCTCCTCGAACGAGCGAACTTCCTCGCGATCTTCGCCTCGAACCTGGACGAGTTCTTCATGGTCCGGGTCGCCGGCCTCAAGCGCCGTATCGCCACCGGCGTCGCCACCCGCTCCGCCTCCGGGCTGCAGCCCCGCGAGGTCCTGGACCTGATCTGGACGCGGTCGCGCGAGCTCATGGCCCGGCACGCCGCCTGCTTCCAGCAGGACGTGGCCCCGGCCCTGGCCGACGAGGGCATCCACCTGATCCGCTGGCCCGAGCTCACGGAGAAGGAGCAGGCGCGCCTGTTCACCCTGTTCCGGCAGCAGATCTTCCCGGTCCTCACCCCGCTGGCCGTGGACCCGGCCCACCCCTTCCCGTACATCTCGGGCCTGAGCCTCAACCTCGCCGTGGTCGTACGCAATCCGGTCAGCGGCCACCGCCACTTCGCGCGCGTGAAGGTGCCGCCGCTCCTGACGCGTTTCCTGGAGGCCTCCCCGCAGCGGTACGTCCCCCTGGAGGACGTGATCGCGGCGCACCTGGAGGAGCTGTTCCCCGGCATGGAGGTGCTGGCGCACCACATGTTCCGGGTGACCAGGAACGAGGACCTGGAGGTCGAGGAGGACGACACCGAGAACCTGCTCCAGGCCCTGGAGAAGGAGCTCATGCGGCGCCGCTTCGGCCCGCCGGTGCGCCTGGAGGTCGAGGAGTCCATCGACCCGTACGTCCTGGACCTGCTGGTGCGGGAGCTGAAGGTCTCCGACGCCGAGGTCTATCCGCTGCCCGGCCCGCTGGACCTGACCGGGCTGTTCGGGATCGCCGGGCAGGACCGGCTGGAGCTGAAGTACCCGAAGTTCATCGCCGGCACCCACCGGGACCTCGCCGAGGTCGAGTCGGCGTCGGCGCCGGACGTGTTCGCGGCGCTGCGCGAGCGGGACGTGCTGCTCCACCACCCGTACGACTCGTTCTCGACGTCCGTGCAGGCCTTCCTGGAGCAGGCGGCCGCCGACCCGGACGTCCTGGCGATCAAGCAGACGCTGTACCGGACGTCGGGCGACTCGCCGATAGTGGACGCCCTGATCGACGCCGCCGAGTCCGGCAAGCAGGTCCTCGTCCTCGTCGAGATCAAGGCCCGCTTCGACGAGCAGGCCAACATCAAGTGGGCCCGGAAGCTGGAGGAGGCCGGCTGCCACGTCGTGTACGGCCTCGTCGGCCTGAAGACCCACTGCAAGCTGTCGCTCGTCGTCCGGCAGGAGGGCGAGCTGCTGCGCCGCTACTCGCACGTCGGCACCGGCAACTACCACCCGAAGACGGCCCGGCTGTACGAGGACCTCGGGCTGCTCACGGCCGATCCGCAGGTCGGCGCGGACCTCTCCGACCTGTTCAACCGGCTCTCCGGCTACTCCCGCCGCGAGACGTACCGGCGTCTGCTCACGGCCCCGAAGTCGCTGCGGGACGGTCTGGTCTCCCGGATCATGAAGGAGATCGTCCACCACCGCGCGGGCCGCCCCGCGTACGTACGGATCAAGGTCAACTCGCTGGTCGACGAGGCGATCATCGACGCCTGCTACCAGGCCTCGCGGGCCGGCGTCCGCGTCGACATCTGGGTCCGCGGGATCTGCGCCGTACGCCCCGGGGTCACCGGCCTCTCGGAGAACATCCGGGTCCGCTCGATCCTCGGCCGCTTCCTGGAGCACTCCCGGGTCTTCGCCTTCGGCAACGGCGGCGAACCCGAGGTGTGGTTCGGCAGCGCCGACATGATGCACCGCAACCTGGACCGGCGGATAGAGGCCCTCGTACGGGTCTCGGACCCGGCCCACCGGGCGGCGCTCAACCGGCTCCTGGAGACCGGGATGTCCGACACCACCTCCTCCTGGCACCTCGGCCCCGACGGGAACTGGACGCGGCACGCGACCGACGCCGAGGGGCGGCCACTGCGGCACGTCCAGGAGATGCTCATCGACGCGCGGAGGCGCCGGCGTGCACAACCCTGACCACGCGCAGGACCTGACGGCGGGCGAGGTGCTGGCCCCCTACCTGCACGCCCGTGCCGCGGACTTCCTCCGCGGCCTCCGGCTCCACGCCGAGAGCGGCTCGGACACCGCAGGGGCGGAGGAGGCGGCCCGTACGCTGCGGGGCGCCGCCCGCCGGATCAGCGGCACGCTCCACACGTTCCGGCCGCTGCTCGACCAGGCCTGGGCGGACCAGCTGCGCACCGAGCTCGCCTGGCTCTCGGGCACCCTGGCCCTTGAGCACGCCTGCACGTCCCGGCTCGTCCGCTTGGTGGACGCCCTGTCCCGCCTGTCGAGCGGATCGATCGGTACGAACGGCGGCGGCGGGCCCGTGCCCGCCGCCCGGGGCGGGGACGCGGCCGGTCTCAGCGTGGGAGCCGCCCGGGCCGGCGCCCTCCTCGAACGCCAGCTGACCCTGGCCCGTACGCGCGCCCACTCGGCGTCCCTCCAGGCCCTCGGCTCGGCCCGCTTCCACGCCGTCGCCGACGCCGTCGCCCTCCTGGCGTCCGAGGTCCCGCTCGGCCCCGTCGGCACCGCCCCCGCCGTCGAGGTCCTGGACGGGCCCGCCGAGGTCGCCGAGCGGCGCCTCCTGGACGCGGTGGCCGCCCTGCCCCTGACGCGGGCGGCCCACCCGTACAACGCGGACGCCCTCGGGCTCGCCGCCGGGGAGGGCCAGGACCTGCCCTGGCACCAGACCCGGCTCCTGCTGCGCCTGCACCGGTACGCCACGGAGGCTCTGCACACCGGCGGTGAACCGGACCCCGTCCTGTACGAGGCGGCCCGCGCCCTGGACCGGCACCGCGACGCCGCCGAGGCCGCGACGGCCGCCGCCACCGCCGCCCGCACCCCGCGCATCGCCCCGGCCACCGCGTACGCCCTGGGTGTCCTGCACGCCGACCAGCGCCACGAGGTCGAGGCGGCCCGCTTCGCGTTCCAGCGCGCCTGGCGGAGAACGACGGCGCCGGTCCCATGAGCACCCGGGCTCCGGTCCTCGCCGCCGGCTGCGTGCTCTGGCGCCCGGCGGTTTCCGGCCACGGCATCGAGGTCGCGCTCGTCCACCGGCCGAAGTACGACGACTGGTCGCATCCGAAGGGCAAGCGGAAGCGCGGCGAGACGGCGGAGGCGTGCGCGCTGCGGGAGGTCCGGGAGGAGACGGGGCAGCGCTGCGAGCTCGGCGCCCGTCTGCCGACGGTCCACTACACGGTGGACGGGCGTCCCAAGGAGGTCGCCTACTGGGCGGCCCGCGCCCTGGGCGGCACCTTCGCCCCGTCGAAGGAGGTCGACGCCCTGCTCTGGCTGCCTCCCGCCGCCGCCGGGGCCCGCCTCACGATGCCCCGGGACCGGGAGCTCCTGGGCCTGGCCGTGGCGATTTCCCGCCACTGACGCACGGCCTCGGGGGCTCCTCGGCGACGCCCGCCCAGGGACCCCGCACCCGGGCTTACGGCACGGTTCACTTCCCGTTCACCCTGTTCGGCCGACGGCTTCACCTGTTCTGCCTAATTTCGGACGTACACGGTGCTCGGAGCACAGCGACGCACCGCCAACCGACACACGCCGCCGTAGAACGTTCAGGACACTCGGTCCGCGACAAGGCGGCTTCTGGAAGGAACACCCGAAAGTGAAGCTTTCGCGCAAGAACGGGCTTCGCGCCTCCGCGATCGGTGCCCTCGTCGTCTCCGGTGCGCTCGTCCTCTCGGCGTGTGGCTCGGACAACAACGCGCAGACCCCGGCCAAGCAGGACGGCACCACGTCCTCCGCCGCCGCGTCGAGCATCGCGTGCGAGGGCGCCAAGGGCCAGCTCCTCGCCGCCGGATCCAGCGCGCAGAAGAACGCGATGGACCTGTGGGTCAAGAACTTCCAGGCCGCCTGTGAGGGCGTCGAGATCAACTACCAGGGCATCGGCTCCGGTGGCGGCATCACCAAGTTCAACCAGGGCCAGGTCGCCTTCGCGGGCTCCGACTCCGCCCTGAAGGACGAAGAGGTCGCCGAGTCGCAGAAGATCTGCAAGGGCGGCAAGGGTGTCAACCTCCCGATGGTCGGCGGCCCCATCGCCATCGGCTACAAGCTGGAGGGCGTGGACAACCTCGTCCTGGACGCCTCCACCATCGCCAAGATCTTCGACAACAAGATCACCAAGTGGAACGACCCGGCGATCGCCAAGCTGAACCCGGGCGCCAAGCTTCCCGACAGCAACATCCAGGCCTTCCACCGCTCGGACGAGTCGGGCACCACCCAGAACCTCGGCAAGTACCTCTCGACCGCCGCCGCGGCAGACTGGAAGCACGACCCGAAGGCCAAGTCGTGGCCCGCCCAGGGCGGCCAGGCCGCCAACGGCTCCTCCGGCGTCGCCACCGCCGTCAAGGACGCCGAGGGCTCCATCGGCTACTTCGAGCTCTCGTACGCCACCGCGAACAAGATCTCCACCGTCAGCATCAACACCGGCGCGGCCGCCCCGGTCGCCGCCACCTCGGAGAACGCCTCCAAGGCCATCGCCGCCGCCAAGGTCAAGGGCACCGGCAACGACGTCGCCCTCTCCCTGGACTACGCGACGAAGGCCGAGGGTGCCTACCCGATCGTCCTCGTCACCTACGAGATCGCCTGCGACAAGGGCAACAAGGCGGAGACCCTGCCGACCCTGAAGGCGTTCCTCAACTACACCGTGAGCGAGGAGGGCCAGAAGGTCCTCACCGACGCCGGCTACGCCCCGCTCCCGGCCGAGATCGCCGCGAAGGTCCGCGCGATCGTCCCCACCCTGTCCTGACCCCCGGCCGGGCCCGGCCCCTCTTCTGGGGGGCCGGCCCGGCATCCGGTGCACCGCCGCCAGGAGCCCCGCACCCGTAGGGGCACCGCAGACCGGAGAAGCAGATGGCTACCACCACACCAGACATACAGAGGAGCCGGCGCGCCAAGGGCGCGTCCCGGCCCGGGGACCGCATCTTCAGCGGCCTGTCCCGAGGCTCCGGCATCACCCTCCTCGTCATCATGGCCGCGATCGCCGGCTTCCTCACCTACCGCGCCGTCCTCGCCATCTCCAAGGACAGCACCAACTTCTTCACCACCTTCGAGTGGAACCCCGCGGGCAGCCCGCCGGTCTTCGGCATCGCCGTCCTGGCCTTCGGCACCGTCGTCTCGTCGATCATCGCGATGCTCATCGCCGTGCCCGTCGCGATCGGGATCGCCCTCTTCATCTCGCACTACGCGCCGCGCAGGCTGGCCAAGCCGCTCGCGTACGTCGTCGACCTGCTCGCCGCCGTGCCCAGCATCATCTACGGCCTCTGGGGCGCGATCTTCCTCGTCCCGTACCTGGACGGCCTGAACCAGTGGCTCGACCAGTACCTCGGCTGGACGTACATCTTCGACAAGTCCAGCGACGGCGTCGCCCGCAACCTCTTCACCGTGGGCATCCTGCTGGCGATCATGATCCTGCCGATCATCACCAACGTCACCCGTGAGGTCTTCCTCCAGTCCCCGAAGATGCACGAGGAAGCCGCCCTCGCCCTCGGCGCCACGCGCTGGGAGGTCATCCGCATCTCGGTGCTGCCCTTCGGCCGCTCCGGCATCATCTCCGCCTCCATGCTGGGCCTCGGCCGCGCGCTCGGCGAGACCATGGCCGTCGCCGTGGTCCTCTCCCCCAGCTTCCTCATCTCGGGACACCTGCTCGACCCGGGCGGCGGCACCTTCGCGCAGAACATCGCCGCCAAGTTCAACGAGGCCAACGAGTTCGGGCGGGACGCGCTGATCGCCTCCGGTCTCGTCCTCTTCGCCATCACCCTGCTGGTCAACGGCGCCGCCCGCTGGATCATCGGCCGCCGCAAGGAGTACTCGGGGGCAGCGGCATGAGCCACACCGTTCAGGATCGTCCGGTCGCCGTGGCCTCCCGCCCCGGGTCCCTCTCGCACGCCCGGCTCCCCCGCTGGACGCCGGCCGCCGTCGCCGCGGGTTCGATCGCCGGAGGAATCGGCATCGGGCTCGGCGCCGGCTGGCACAGCAAGGTCCAGTGGGGCATGATCGCCGCGCTGCTCTTCGTCGTCGTCACCTACGCCCTGACCACCAAGGTCGAGGGCAGCCGCCAGGCCAAGGACCGCGTCGCCACCAGCATCGTCTGGGTCTGCTTCGTCCTCGCCGTCGTCCCCCTGCTCTCCCTCGCCTGGGTCACGATCAGCAAGGGAATGGACGTCCTCGACGGCTACTTCCTGAGCCACTCGATGAACGGCGTCCTCGACGCCGAGGCCGGCGGCGGCGTCTACCACGCGCTGCTCGGCACCATCGAGCAGGTCGGCATCGCGACCGTGATCGCCGCGCCCATCGGTCTGCTCACCGCCGTCTACCTCGTCGAGTACGGCGGCGGGAAGCTCGCCCAGGCCGTCACCTTCTTCGTCGACGTCATGACGGGCATCCCGTCGATCGTCGCCGGCCTCTTCATCCTCGCCACCTGGAACCTGATGCTGGGCTTCGGCCCCTCCGGTTTCGCCGGCGCGATGGCCCTGTCCATCCTGATGATGCCGGTCGTGGTCCGCTCCACCGAGGAGATGCTCAAGCTCGTCCCGAACGAGCTCCGCGAGGCCTCCCTCGCCCTCGGCATCCCGAAGTGGCGCACCATCCTGAAGGTGGTCCTGCCCACCGCGATCGGCGGCATCACCACGGGCGTCATGCTCGCGGTCGCCCGCATCACCGGTGAGACGGCCCCGGTCCTGCTCCTCGTGTTCGGTACGAAGCTCATCAACCCGAACCCCTTCGAAGGCGCGCAGTCCTCCCTGCCGCTCTACGTGTACGAGCAGTTCGCCGTCGGCACCGACGCCGCGATGGCCCGTGCCTGGGGCGCCGCGCTCGTCCTGATCGCCTTCGTCATGATCCTCAACCTGGTGGCCCGCGGCATCGCCCGCTGGAAGGCCCCCAAGACCGGCCGCTGACCGCGGCAATTGGAAGTGATTCACATGGCCAAGCGCATCGACGTCAGCGGCCTCTCCGCGTACTACGGCGCCCACAAGGCGATCGACGACATCTCCATGACCGTGGAGCCCCGCTCCGTGACGGCCTTCATCGGCCCCTCCGGCTGCGGCAAGTCGACCTTCCTGCGCACCCTGAACCGCATGCACGAGGTCACCCCCGGCGGCCGCGTCGAGGGCAAGGTGATGCTGGACGACGAGAACCTGTACGGCTCGCACGTCGACCCGGTCGCCGTGCGCCGCACGGTCGGCATGGTGTTCCAGCGCCCCAACCCCTTCCCCACCATGTCGATCTTCGACAACGTGGCGGCGGGCCTGCGCCTCAACGGCAGCTACAGGAAGGCCCAGCTCAACGAGATCGTCGAGAAGTCCCTCAAGGGCGCCAACCTGTGGAACGAGGTCAAGGACCGCCTCAACAAGCCGGGCTCCGGCCTCTCCGGCGGTCAGCAGCAGCGCCTGTGCATCGCCCGCGCCATCGCGGTCGAGCCCGACGTCCTGCTGATGGACGAGCCCTGCTCGGCACTCGACCCGATCTCGACGCTGGCGATCGAGGACCTCATCGGCGAGCTGAAGGAACGCTTCACGATCGTCATCGTGACGCACAACATGCAGCAGGCCGCCCGCGTCTCGGACCGTACGGCCTTCTTCAACCTGGCCGCCGTCGGCCAGCCCGGCAAGCTGATCGAGCTGGACGACACCGAGCGCATCTTCTCCAACCCGAGCGTCCAGGCGACCGAGGACTACATCTCGGGCCGGTTCGGATAGGACGTCCAGCCCGTGTGAACCCACCACCGGGGGCAGCGAATCGCCCCCGGCCCAGGGTCACCACGTGCGGGGCAAGAGCGTCTACGGTGCTGCATGGCGGTGCCACCGTACGACGAAGGGCCCGGCTCCCCCCAGGGAGCCGGGCCCGTTTCCGTACTCGGCCGACGCCGTCAGCCGAAGAACAACTGCACCACGTAGAAGCTCGTCGCCGCGACCAGCGCCGCCGCCGGCATGGTGATACCGCATCCCCCGGGAGATAACCCCCGGACCCCCAGCATCACCGAGCGGCGTCACCCGTCAGCCGAAGAACAACTGCACCACGTAGAAGCTCGTCGCCGCGACCAGCGCCGCCGCCGGCATGGTGATGAACCAGCCGAGGATGATGTTCTTGGCGACACCCCACCGCACCGCGTTGACGCGCTTGGTCGCGCCCACGCCCATGATCGCGGAGGTGATGACATGGGTCGTCGAGATCGGCGCGTGGAACAGGAACGCGGAGCCGAACATGATCGACGCCCCCGTCGTCTCCGCCGCGAAACCCTGCGGCGGGTCCAGCTCGATGATCTTCCGGCCGAGCGTCCGCATGATCCGCCAGCCACCCGCGTACGTACCGAGCGACAGCATCACGGCGCACGCGACCTTCACCCACACCGGGATGTCGTCGCCGGCCTGCTGGACATCGGCGATGACCAGGGCCATCACCACGATGCCCATCGTCTTCTGGGCGTCCTGCAGACCGTGACCGAGCGCCATGCCGGCCGCCGACACCGTCTGCGCGATCCGGAAGCCGCGCTTGGCCTTGTGCGGGTTGGCCTTGCGGAACATCCACATGATCGCGCACATCACCAGGTAACCGGCCACGAGACCGACGACCGGCGAGATGAACATCGGGATGATGACCTTGTCGAGGACTCCGCCCCAGATGACCTCCGTACCACCGGCGAGCGCCGCGCCCACCATGCCGCCGAACAGCGCGTGGGAGGAGGAGGACGGCAGACCGAAGTACCAGGTGACCAGGTTCCAGATGATCGCGCCGACCAGCGCGGCGAAGAGGATGCCCATCCCCTTGTCGCCGTGCGGCGTCTCGATCAGACCCTCACTGACCGTCTTGGCGACCCCGCTGCCCATGAAGGCGCCGGCGAGGTTCATGACCGCGGCCATCGCCAGCGCGGCGCGGGGGGTCAGCGCCCGCGTCGACACCGAGGTGGCGATGGCGTTGGCGGAGTCGTGGAAGCCGTTCGTATACGTGAAGCCGAGCGCGACACCGATGGTCACGATCAGAGCGAAGGTGTCCACGAAGTTCAGGACTCCTTGACCGCGATGGTCTCCACCGTGTTGGCCACGTGCTCGAACGCGTCGGCCGCCTCTTCCAGCACGTCGACGATCTGCTTGAGCTTGAGCACCTCCATGGCGTCGTACTTGCCGTTGAAGAGCTGGGCGAGCAGCTTCCGGTGGATCTGGTCCGCCTGGTTCTCCAGCCGGTTGACCTCGATCCAGTACTCGGTGAGGTTGGCCATCGTCCGCAGGTTCGGCATCGCCTCGGCGGTCAGCTCCGCCGCCCTCGCCAGCACCTCGATCTGCTGCTCGACACCCTTGGGGAGCTCCTCGACGTTGTAGAGGACGACCAGGTCGACGGCCTCCTCCATGAAGTCCATGATGTCGTCGAGGGACGACGCGAGGTTGTAGATGTCCTCGCGGTCGAAGGGTGTGATGAAGGAGGAGTTCAGCTGGTGGAAGATCGCGTGGGTCGCGTCGTCGCCGGCGTGCTCCGCTGCCCGCATCCGCTCCGCGATCTCGGCCCGGGCGGAAGGCTCCGCTCCGAGCAGTTCCATCAGGAGCTTGGAGCCCGTGACGATGTTGTCCGCGGAGGCGGCGAACATGTCGTAGAAGCTCGTCTCCCTGGGGGTCAGACGAAATCGCACGTGAGGTCCTCGGGGTGCTGGGTTTCGGTCAGGCTGATGCTAGGCGCATCATCCGGCCACGGCTAACCGGCGTCCTCTCAGTGTCGCCCATCAGGCACAGTGAACTGCACGGACCCCCGCCCGGACCGGCGGGGATCGGTACCATATACCCACGAGGGGTATATACCCCCTTAATGGACAACGGGAGGACGCGATGACGACCACCGAGACGGACCAGGTCACCCCCGAGGCCGTCGGGGCCGTCGGGCCGGCCGACCACGAGCGCGGCGTGCACGGCTACCACAAGCAGAAGGACGAGCACCTCAAGCGGCTCCGCCGGATCGAGGGCCAGATCCGCGGCCTCCAGCGGATGGTCGACGAGGACGTCTACTGCATCGACATACTCACGCAGGTCTCCGCCTCCACGAAGGCGCTCCAGTCCTTCGCGCTCCAGCTCCTGGAGGAGCACCTGCGGCACTGCGTCGCCGACGCGGCGGCGACCGGCGAGGGCATCGACGCCAAGGTCGAGGAGGCCACGAAGGCCATCGCCCGCATGCTCCGCACCTGACGCCACGCCCGCCGTACGGAGGGGGGGAGCCGGGCCGTCCCGTCAGTGGGCCTCCACGGCCCGCTCCGCCGCCACCCGCAGCACCTCGTCGATCCGGTCGGCGCTGAGCCGCTCCCCGTCGGCGGTCGAGGCGGCGATGATCAGTTCGCCGCAGAGTTCGATCTCGGCGAGGGCGACGCAGTCCGGGTCTGCGGGCACGGTTGCTGTACCGGGCGGGGCCACACGCATCCACCTCTTCCTGCCGGCGACGGTCTCCCAGCGGTCTCCCAGAGTAGGGACGGCACGACGGACCGCGCATGACACGTCCGGACCATTTGCCGATGGTCCGCCCGGCACCGGGCCCGGTCAGGCCTTGATCTTCCCGGCGTAGATGTCCCGCCGGTCCGGCAGCTTCACCTCCACGCGGACACCGAAGCCGTACAGCAGGGTCGTCGACGCGACCGCGACCGTCCGCCCCTGGTTGCTGAAGCCGAACTGGTGGCGGACCTTCCGCAACCGCCCCTCCCCGTCGAGGTACGCGTCGAAGGGCACCGCGTCCGTGACGAACCCCTTCGCCGCCGCGCCGAGCGCCCCGCGCAGCTGCGGCGAGGCGGCCCGGGCGGCCCGCGCCAGGTCGGCGACGCCCCGGTAGTGGCTGACTTTCACCCCTGCAAGCTCGATCTCGCCGAGGTACGTGACCTTCAGGGCGCCCCGGAGCAGCTCCGCCGCGGCACCGGGGTCGGTGGCCCCGCCCGTGACGAGGTTGCCGTCGTCGAGGGTGGTGGTGTCGACCCGGACCCACTTGTCGGCGGGCACCCCGGCGCCCCTGTTCTTCATGTGGAGGGTGCCGGGGGTGAGGAGTTCGGTGATCGGCTGGTGCCCGCCCCTTCCCGCCGGGTCCTTCGGCAGCACCACCTGGAGCCGACCGGTGCGGCGCCGGAAGTCGTATCCGCCCTCGCCCCTGATGGTGACCCGGGTCCCGCCCGTGGCCATCTCCAGGGAGGTGCTCGCCTTCGCGGTGCCGGCCTTCGTCAGCACGTCGGCGGCGCTCCGTACGGCGAGCGCCGGATCGACCCCGGGCTTCGGGTCCCCTGAGGCCGCGCATCCCGTGGCCCCCGCGGTCGTGAGAAGGGAGCCGACCAGGACGGCGGTGACGGCGAGCGCCCCGCTCGCGCGACCGTCGGGACGTCCGTACCGCTGCGCCACCATCGCCTGCCAACCCCCAACGCCTCACCGCTGTCCGCCCGGGTCCCGCCCTTCCCCGGCACCTGCGGGCCCGGGGCACCCGATCCGCATAACGACGGTCGGCGCGTGCCGTCACGCGCAGTACCGTGGTGGTGTGCACGCGCAGGCCACTCCCCACACCGCCACGACGACGGAGCGCGGCTCGTTCGCGCTGGCACGGTGCAGCTGCGGCTGGACGGGCCCGGCTCGCCGGTCCCGGGACCGCGCCCGTACGGACGCGGCGGACCACGTCCGTACGACAGCCGCCACCGAGGCGTAGGGACGGTCGGGGAAGCAGCACCGTCCGCCCGCGAGCCATGCGGATCCTTTCGGACAGGCCCAGGGACGGTCCGGGGGCTTGCGCCCGGTTTCAGGCCGCGAGGTCGTTCCGGCCGGATTCGGTGGCCGGGCCGTCGACCCGGGACTCGGGGACGCCGACCGCCTCGGGGCGCCGCGGCCCCTCGGCCCGGCGGGAGCGGACGAGCCGGGCGCCGACGCCCGAGCGGGCGACCGCGGAGACCACCGGGGTGAGCAGGGCCAGGGCGAGCGGGGCGAGGAGCAGCGCCGCCGCCGTACCGAGGGCGAAGCCGCCGATGACGTCGGTCGGGTAGTGGACGCCCATGTAGACCCGTGCGAAGCCCTCGGCGAGCGCGAGGCCGAGCGCGGCGAACCCGAACCTGCGGTGGGCGACGAAGACCCCGACGGCGAGGGCCATTGCCAGCGTCGCGTGGTCGCTGACGAAGGAGAAGTCGGTCTTCCCCTGGACGAGGACGTCGAGCCCCTGGTGGTCCTTGAACGGGCGGGGGCGCTCGACGAAGCCCCGGATGGGGATGTTCACCAGGAGGGCGACGCCGGCGGCCAGCGGGGCCCAGACGAGCCCGGCGAGGGCCGAGACGGAGTCGGCGAGGGTGCCGCGGCGGCGGACGCTCCACCAGCACCACAGGCAGACGAGGGCCATCGCGAGCATGATCCCGTACTCGCCGACGAACTCCATGACGCGGTCGAACCACGGCGGGGCGGCCTTGGCCAGCCCGTTGATGTCGTAGAGCAGGCTGACATCGGGGTTCGAACCGTCCGATGCGCGTACAGCCATCTGCTGCGGCCCCTTGCTCTCGTGTCTGGTGTTTCCAACCCCCGTGGTCATGAGCGGTCGGATCGGGGAACGAACCGCCTGAGGCGCACGTTCCGCTCTCTCCGGTGGATCATGATGACGTTATCGAAGAGTGACGACGCACCGCAGCTCAGGGCCCGCGCATGACGGAGAGTTCCAGCCATGTCCGGTACGACCCGACGGTCCGTCTGGTCCGGTCAGACCCCCGGGAGATGGGTGGGCAGCGCCGCCGCGCCCTCCGCGGTGACCCGGGTCGCGCCGAAGTAGTCCGGGGTGTCGATCCGGTCGAAGCGGATCACCGCCCCGGTGCGCGGCGCGTCGATCATGTACCCCCCGCCGACGTAGATGCCGACGTGCCGGATGGCCCGGGAGTTGGTCAGGTCGTCGGAGAAGAAGACGAGGTCGCCCGGGAGCAGCTCGTCCCTGCTCGGATGCGGCCCCGCGTTGTACTGGTCGTTGGCCACGCGCGGCAGGTCGATGCCGACGCTCTCGTACGCGGCCTGCGTCAGCCCGGAGCAGTCGAACCGGCCATTCTGCGCCGCCGTGCCCGTACCGCCCCAGAGATACGGGGTGCCGAGCTTCTGCTGCGCGTAGTGGATCGCGCCCGCCGCCTGCCGGGACGGCTCGACGCGGCCCTGCGGCCGGGCGAAGCTCTTCTCCAGGGACCGGATGATGCGCACATAGTTCCGCGTCTCGGTGAACGGCGGGATGCCGCTGTGCTTGATCACCCGGTACGCGCCCGCGTTGTACGCGGCCAGCATGTTGTTCGTCGGGTCGCCGGGCACGTTCCTCACGTAGCCGGCGAGTTCGCAGTCGTACGAGGCGGCCGAGGGAATCGCGTCCGCGGGGTCCCAGATGTCCCGGTCCCCGTCCCCGTCGCCGTCGACGCCGTGACCGGCCCAGGTGCCCGGGATGAACTGGGCGATGCCCCGGGCGTCGGCCGGGGACACGGCCCGCGGGTTCCACCCGCTCTCCTGGTACAGCTGGGCGGCGAGCAGCGCCGGGTTGATCGCCGGGCAGAGGTTCCCCCACCGCTGCACAAGTCCCTGGTAGAGCGCGGGAACCGAACCCTTGGCCAAGGCCACGGTGCCGTTCTTGGAGCCCCCGGCCCCGCCGGCCAGACCGGCCGCGGCGGAGAACGTGCCGACCACGAGCAGGGCGACGAAGCCGAGGCAGACCCCGAGAGCGCCCCCGGCCACCAGCCACGCCTTGCCAGCCCTACGCACCGTCAACCACCCCTCGGCCCATGGCAGTACGTCCCCGCCGACCAGTCTAGGCGGCGGCGACCCCCGTGGGGGCGTCACCGGCTCGACGCGGCCCCAAGAGTGCAACAACGACAATCATTGCCCGGAGTCACTCTCCGTGATACACAGAGTGACCATACGCTTCTTTGCAGGGAAACCGGCCACACCACCGCAGGTCAAGACGGTCAGATCGGTCAAGTGTGCGGGGATCGGGTAAAGAGAGCCGTCAAGCCGTCACACGCGGGCGGTTTCATCAGCGAAGATAGGGTGATGACCCATGCCGTCCGGCAGGGGCAACTAACTACCCAACAGGGGCGGTGAGTTACATGTACCTGGCGGCAGAGAAGGGCGACATCACCACCATCATCGGTGGAATCGCCCCGAACTGGGGGCCTTTCGGCAGCCTGGGCGCCGAAGCCAAGATCATGATCGAGGTCGTGATGGCCGTGGCCATCCTGCTGTGCCTCGGCATCGCCATCTGGGGCGCGGCCAAGCAGCGCATCGGAGCGACCGCCCTTCGCGACACGTTCAGCGCGGAACAGGGCAAGGGTCTGATCGTGGCCGGTCTGACCGGCGTCTTCATCATCGGATCACTGGGAACGCTGTTCACCATCGTGTACGGGATGGCCGTCTGACCTCCCGTCGGACCCCGTACCCCGAGATTGCTTTCCCTGATGTCCAGTCACGTTGCAGCACTGCCCGTACCGCGAACCAGTGAGGGGGCGTAACCGGCATGAGTCCCGGTGACGAGCACGACAGCTTCGGCGGCGTGGGCGGCTCGGGCCAGACCCGGACCCGCCTGCCCGAAGGCAACAGCGGCGACGTCTACGGCGGCGCCCGCCGCCCCGTCCGCAGCTCCCGCTCCCTCATCACGGTCGTCGGCGTGGTGGTCCTCCTCCTCGCGGCCATCGCCTTCGCCAACAGGGGCGGCGGCACCCCGACGGACCCGACGGGCGACTCACCCCGCAAGGGCGCGACAGCGGCCGACCCCACGGCGGCGACGGGCGTCAGACCGGTGACGGGAAAGAACGGCGCGATCCCGACGGGCTACGCCCACGACGAACAGGGCGCACAGAGCGCGGCGTCGAACTACGCGGTGGCACTGGGCTCGGCGGAGATGTTCACAACCTCGACCCGGAACGAGATCGTCCGCACCGTCTACGCCCCCGCCGTCGCCGCCGCACGCCAGGGCGATCTCGACCAGGTGTACAGCGACAAGGGCTTCCTCAGCCGGATCGGTCTGCGTGAGGACGGCACCGCGCCGCAGGGCGTGTCCTTCATCTCCCGCGTCATCCCGGTCGGCACGCGGGTCGACAGCTACACGGACGACAGGGCCACCGTGTCGGTCTGGTACTCGTCCCTGTTCGGCATGGCCGGCGAAGGTTCCAAGAACCCCGTTTCGGAGGCCTGGTACACCAACTCGTACGAACTGCAGTGGGTCGACGGCGACTGGAAGGTCACCGACTTCAGGCAGAAGGACGGCCCGGTACCCGTCGGCAGCGACCAGCGAGCCTCCACGGCGGAGGAGATGAGCGACGCGGTCGGTCAGTTCGGAGGCTTCACCTATGCCCGGTAAGCGTCCCCCGCGCGGCACCAGGATCGCCGCAGCGCTCGGCCTTGCGCAGGTGGCCGTCGTGCTCGTCGCCGACCGCGCCTTCGCCGCGCCCACGCCCACTCCCAGCCCGAGTGCAAGTAACGACCCCTGCGACCTGATTCGCGGCCCCGCACGGGACTACTGCACCAACGGCCGCCCCGGCACCGACGGTGGAGCCGGCCGGGCTCCGCTCGACGACCCCACCACCGCCCTGGACCCCCTCGCCGCCCTCTCCCGCGGATGCGCCGACGCCGCCGTCGCCACCATCGACTACCTCTCCAAGGCCGTCAAGGAGACCGCCGACGTCGACTTCACGAACATGGAGTTCCTCGGCCGGTACGCGATCGTCTTCGCCGCCTCCACCTTCCTCACCCTCCTCCTCTGGCTCCTCGCCGTCGCCAAGCGCGCCATCCGCGGCGTCCCCCTCACCACCGCGCTCTCCGAAGCCATCGGTTTCCTCTGGCTGACGGTCCTCGCCTCCGCCTTCACGCCCCTGATCCTCTACACCGTCGTCAACGCCACCGACGCCGTCACCGAGGTCATCGCCTCCGGCACCGGCCGGCAGACCGACATCTTCTTCGGCAGCTTCAAGGAGGCCCTGCAGAAGGGCGACAGCATCGGTGGCGGCCCCATCATGCTGATCATCGTGTCCCTGGTGACGGTCCTCGCCGCGGGCGTCCTGTACCTGGAGCTGTTCCTCCGCGCCGTCATGCTGTACGTCGGCGCCCTCCTCGGCGTCGTCGTCTACTCCGGGCTCGTCGACAAGAACATGTGGGGCCACGTCCGCCGCTGGGCCGGCATCATGATCGCGATCATCCTGGTCAAGCCGGTCATCGTGATCGTCCTGGGCCTGGCGGGCGCCCTCTCCTCCGGCACCGGCCCCGACTCGTTCTCCGCCGTCGTCTCCGGCCTCGCGATCATCCTGCTCGCCATCTTCGCCTCCGCGATGATCTACCGCTTCGTCCCCGGGTTCGGCGACGAGATCGCCGCCTCCCGCAACAACCGCCTCCACCGCGCCGGCGAGAACGCGGCCGCCGCCGTCATCTCCTCCCCCGCCTCCCTCGTCTCCCAGGGCATCAAGACACACAGCTCCCGCGGCGACGGCGGCCAGTCCTCCCAAGGCTCCGGCCCTCGCCCCGCCAACCCGGTCTCCGGCGGCATGGCCGCCCACAGCAGCCGCGGCGGCAGCGGAGGCGGCGCGACCCCCCCGCCCCCGCCCCGTAGCGGCAGCCCCACCGCGGGCACCCCGCACAGCAACCGCAAGAACTCTGGAGGTGCAGGGCGTTGACGACCCAGTCCCAGCCGGTCGCGCCCCGCCGTACGTATCTCGTCGGCCGTGCCCGGCCGAACGCGATCGTCGGCAAGAACCGCGAGACCGGCGAGATCGCCCTGATCATCGTCGGCGCGTTCCTCGGCATGATGAGCGGACTCCTCGTCCCCCTCCTCCCCCTGCGGATCGCGCTCCTCGCCGGCCTGCCGATGCTCGCGATCGCCGCCGTGTACCTCCCGTACAGGCACCGCACCTTCTACAAGTGGTTCGAGATCAACCGCAGCTACAAGCGGATGCTCAAGCGCGGCACGGCCTACCGTTCCGTCGTCACCGAGGCCGGCACCCGCCTCGACGGCCGCGAGGTCGAGGTCGGCCCGCCGCCCGGCATCGGCCGCGTCGGCTGGCTCGCCGCCCCCTTCGGCCCCGACGAGATCGCCGTCCTCCTGCACGCCGACCGCCGTACGGTCACCGCCGCCATCGAGATCGAGGGCCCCGGCGTCGGCCTGCGCGACAGCGAGGACCAGGAGGCCCTGGTCGACCGCTTCGGCACCCTCCTGAAGCACGTGGCCAACGGCGACGGCTTCGTCACCCGCCTCCAGATGCTGGCCCGTACCCTCCCCGCCGACCCCGACGCCCACGCCAAGGACGTCGGCCAGCGCGGCGACCCGCACGCGCCCGCGTGGCTCATGGAGTCGTACGACCAGCTCCAGTCGATGGTCTCCACCTCCAGCGAGCAGCACCGCGCCTACCTCGTCGCCTGCATGCACTACACGCGCGAACTCGCCGCCGAGGCCAACGCCATGGCCCACGCCGCCAAGCACACCTCCGGCGCCCGCAAGCTCGACCGGGACGCGGGCCTCGCCGTCGTCATGGCCCGCGAGCTCACCGACATCTGCGCCCGTCTCGCCGAGGCCGACATCCGCGTCCGCCAGCCCCTCGGCCAGTCCCGGCTCGCCTCCCTCGTGCACTCCATGTACGACCCGGACCACCCCATCGACCACATCCAGGCCATGACGAAACGGAACGCCTGGCCGGCCGAACTCGACGCGAGGGAACCGACGTACCTCCAGGCCAAGACCCGGGAGTCCTCCACCCGCGCCCCCTGGTGCCACGCCACGGCCTGGGTGAAGGAGTGGCCGATGACCCCCGTCGGCGTCAACTTCCTCGCCCCTCTCCTCGTCCACACCCCCGACGTCATCCGTACGGTCGCCGTGACCATGGACCTGGAACCCACCGAGGTCGCCATCGAGCGGATGCTCACCGAGAAGACCAACGACGAGGCGGACGCCAGCCGCGCCGCGAAGATGAACCGCACGGTCGACCCGCGCGACATCGCCGCCCACGGCCGGCTCGACCAGCGGGGTGAGGATCTCGCCAGCGGAGCCGCCGGAGTGAACCTCGTCGGGTACATCACGGTGTCGTCGCGTTCCCCCGAGGCCCTGGCCAGGGACAAGCGCACGATCAGGGCCTCCGCCGGCAAGTCCTATCTGAAGTTGGAGTGGTGCGACCGCGAGCACCACCGGGCCTTCGTGAACACCCTGCCGTTCGCGACCGGCATCCGCCGCTAGGGCCGAAGGGGCACAGAGCCATGCGAGATCCGCTGTCCGTCCTCACCGAAGCCTTCACCTCCTTCCTCTTCGGGAAGGTGGAGACGACCCGTCTGCCCGTCCGCACCTCCACCGGGCAGGCCCAGGCCGTCTACCTGCCGACCGCCGCCCCCGGCCTCGGCGACTCCGGCGTCATCATCGGCCGCGAGGTCTACAGCGGCAAGGGGTACATCTACGACCCCTTCCAGCTGTACGGGCAGCAGCTCCCCGCCCCGCACTGGCTGGTCCTCGGCGAGTCCGGCAACGGCAAGTCGGCCCTGGAGAAGACGTACGTGCTCCGCCAGCTCCGCTTCCGGGACCGGCAGGTCGTCGTCCTCGACGCCCAGGGCGAGGACGGCGTCGGCGAATGGAACCTCATCGCCCAGGAGCTGGGGATAACCCCCATCCGCCTGGACCCGATGGTCGCCAACGACTCGGGGATCCGCCTCAACCCGCTCGACCCGTCGATCACCACGACCGGGCAGCTCGCCCTGCTCCGTACGATCATCGAGGTGGCGATGGGCCACGGCCTCGACGAGCGCGCCGGCTTCGCGCTCAAGGTCGCCCACGCCCACGTCACCGAGCACACCACCGACCGCCAGCCGATCCTCACCGACATCGTCGAGCGCCTGCGCCACCCGGAGGCCGGCTCGGCCGAGGCGATGAACGTCGACATAGACGATGTACGCGCCTGGGGCCTGGACGTCGCCCTCGTCCTCGACCGGCTCGTCGACGGCGACCTGCGGGGCATGTTCGACGGCCCGACGACCGTCGGCATCGACCTCGACGCCCCCCTGATCGTCTTCGACCTCTCCCACATCGACCGCAACTCCATCGCCATGCCGATCCTCATGGCGATCGTCGGCGTCTGGCTGGAACACACCTGGATCCGCCCCGACCGGAAGAAGCGCATCTTCCTCGTCGAGGAGGCCTGGCACATCATCAACAGCCCGTTCGTGGCGCAGCTGTTCCAACGGCTGCTCAAGTTCGGCCGCCGCCTCGGCCTGTCCTTCGTCGCCGTCGTCCACCACCTCTCCGACGTCGTCGACGGAGCCGCCGCCAAGGAAGCCGCGGCGATCCTCAAGATGGCCTCCACCCGGACCATCTACGCCCAGAAGGCCGACGAGGCACGCAACACGGGCCGGGTCCTCGGCCTGCCCCGCTGGGCCGTCGAGATCATCCCGACCCTCACCCCCGGCATCGCGGTCTGGGACGTCAACGGCAACGTGCAGGTGGTCAAACACCTCATCACCGAGAAGGAACGCCCACTGGTCTACACGGACCGCGCCATGACCGAGTCCTCGGCCGTCGACCCGGAACTGGAGTGGGAGACGGAACAGCGGGCGATCCTCGTCGAACAGCAGCTGAACGGCACGTCCCAGTCGACGGTGGCGTAGATGCAGCCGGCACACAAGGGAGGGGGAGTCTCCGACGGGCTGCTGCTCAGCCTGTTCGGCCTCCTCCTCTGTCTCACGGTCCTGGTGTGGACGGCGACCGGCCTGGCCGCCCTCCTCTCCCACGGCGCCTGGCCGGACGGCATCACCCTCACGGGCACGCCGTCCGCCCTGCGCTCCCTGGTGACGGCCCCGACCGACCTCCCGGCGGCCTGGCCCACCACCCCGGCGGCCCAGCTCTCGGGGTACGGCCTCTTCTGGGGGCTGCTGATCGGCGAGGCGATGATCCTGCTTGTCCTCGCGGTCTTCGCACTCGGCACGCTGGCTCGCTGGCGAGCGGTCAGGGCGAACCGGAAGACGGGGGCGTACGGTCACCTCCCCACCACTCCGGCCCGCCAGGAACCGGCCACGACCGCACCTCCGGCACCCGCCGCACCGACCGAACCCCCGCCGGCAGCAGCACCCGCCCCGGTCGTACCCGCACCGGCGGCCCCACCGATCCCAGCCGCACCCAGCACCCCCGTCGTACCTCCGGCGGCCGCACCCCCCACCATCCCCGCCCCCACCGCCGCCCCCGCCCCGGTCCCCGCACCGGCGCCGACCCGCACCCTCTACGGCCCCCCCGACGCGCGCCACCCCGCCGCCGTCCAGGCGATCCAGGACGCCGAGGGCCCCGTCCTGGTCGTCACCTCCGACCCCGCCGTCTGGTCCGCCACCAAGGACGCGCGCGGCAAGCTCGGCCCGGTCCTCGTCCACGACCCCGGCCACCTCTGCGACACCCCCGCCCGGCTCCACTGGTCACCGTCCGAGCACTGCGAGGACCCGGCCGTGGCCGCCGAGCGGGCCGTCGCCCTGCTCGCCCCCGTACGCCCGCACTCCCGCCTCGACGCAGCCACCGCCGACACCGCGGAAACGCTCCTGCGCTGCTGGCTGCACGCCGCCGCCGTCGACGGCCGCCCCTTCCGCCAGGTCCACCGCTGGGCCCAGGGCGGCGGCGCCCACGAACCGGTACGGATCCTCCGCAGCCACCCCAAGGCCGCCTCGGGCCACGCGGGACTCCTCGAAGCGGCACTCACCGCGCACCCGGAAAGCCGCCGCCTGGCACAGGAACTGACGGCCCGTGCCCTCGCCTCGCTGTCCTCGATCCACATCCGCGAGGCCTGCACAGCGAATCGAACGGATTCACTGGCACTGGCATCTTTCCTCTCCGAAGGGGGCAGCCTCTACCTGGTGGGGGAACCGATCGAGGATCCCCGCACCCACCCCGGCGCGATGCCGCTCCTGACGGCGCTCGCCGCAAGCGTGGTCGAGCACGGCCGCCGCATGGCCGCACGGTCATCCGACGGTCGGCTCGACCCACCACTGACGCTCGTCCTCGACGACGTCGCCGCCGTGGCCCCGCTGCCCCAGCTCCCGCAGCTCCTCGCCACCGGCCACGACCAGGGCATGCCGACCCTGGCTTTGATGCGCTCGGCCGAACAGGCCAGATCCCGCTGGCCGGAGACCTCGCTCAGCCGCTGACGGAACCCGCGGCCGAAGCCGGCCGCAGCAGTTCGTGCTCCCACTCGAACGCGTCCTCACCCCCGTGCGGCGCGACCCGCACGCCGGTCGCCACGTACCCGAGTCGCCGGTACACCGCCTGAGCCCGCACGTTCTCCGCATGCACGTAGAGCCGCGCCCGCTCGATCCGCGGCTCCACCAGCGACCAGGACCACTCCGCCGCCGCCTCGAACAACGCGTCGATCACCCCGGAGCCGCGCGCCTCCTCCCGTACGAACACCCCGACGACATGCGTCTGCTCGACCACGGGCACATCCCCCAGCAGCGTCTCGGCGGCCGCCCGCTCCACCAGCACCGTCAGCGTGCCGGCCCACCGCCCGTCCGGCGCCTCGGCGACGAACTGGCGCATCCCGCCGGGCCCGTCGTCGGACGCACCCTCCGCCCGCTCCCGCCAGAAGGAGTCCGGCCGCTCGACCGCCGCCTCGTAGGTGTCGAGGAACGCGAGGTGCGCGAGGGGGTCCCGCAGCGCCGTCAGCCGGATCTCACGGGCCTTCTCCCACTCGTCGGCACGGATGGCACGAATCGCATAGTCCATGCCGCCGATCCTGACGACGTCCCCCACCCCTGACAAGGCGTTTTCCCCCGTCGCACCCCGGTACGACACCCACGCCGGGGCCCCACCCGGGCCTCAAAAGTCCTGTGAACGCAGAAAAGCCCCGCACCATGAGGTGCGGGGCTTTCCCACAATGATTGTTCGGCGGCGTCCTACTCTCCCACAGGGTCCCCCCTGCAGTACCATCGGCGCTGAAAGGCTTAGCTTCCGGGTTCGGAATGTAACCGGGCGTTTCCCTAACGCTATGACCACCGAAACTCTATGAAGTTAACCAACCGGATACGGCACAGTTCGTTACTTCAGAACTAACACAGTGGACGCGAGCAACTGAGGACAAGCCCTCGGCCTATTAGTACCGGTCAGCTCCACCCATTACTGGGCTTC
>NZ_JBHXSA010000004.1:0-100828 GCF_042716475.1 Streptomyces sp. NPDC058671
CCGACGAACGGACCCTTGAGGAGTTGCAGCGAGACCACGGGCCCGCGCTGCTCTCCTTCCTGCTCGGCCTCACCTACGGGGACCGCCAGCGCGCCGAGGACCTCGCCCAGGAGACCCTGGTACGTGCCTGGCTGCACCCGGAGGCCTTCGACGGCCCCTACGAGTCCATGCGCCCCTGGCTCTTCACCGTGGCCCGCCGCCTCGCCATCGACGCCCGGCGCTCACGCCTCGCCCGGCCCGCCGAGATCGGTGACGGCGTCCTCGCGGTGACGCCCGACCCCGCCGACGCCACCGCGTCGGCCGAGGCCGCGCTCGACGTACGGGCGGCCGTCCGCGGCCTCAGCCCCGAGCACCGCGCCGTGCTCGTCCGGATCTACTTCCACGGACTCAGCGTCAACGAGGCGGCCGTCGACCTCGGCATCCCCGCCGGGACCGTCAAGTCCCGCTCGCACTACGCGCTGCGGCAGCTCGGCCGTTCCCTGCCCGACTACGAGCCGCGCCGCCGGGCCGTTGCCCGCTCCCGCGCCGGGGCCCCACAATGACGCCGTGACGCTGACACTCGCCGCCGCCGAACAGGTCCTCGCCGACAACTTCGCCCCCTGGGTGCTCGATCTGGGGCTCTCGGTGGTCTCCGTCGACACCGACGGAGCCGTCCTCCGGCTGCCGTGGTCCGACCGGCTCGCCCGCGAGGGCGGCGGCCTCTGTGGCCAGGCCATGATGGCCGCGGCCGACACGGCGACGGTGATCGCGGTCACCGCCGTCCGGGGCGGCTTCGTGCCGATGACCACCGTCCAGCAGTCCATCAGCTTCCAGCGGGCGGTGGTCGGCTCCGACGTCCTGGTGCACGCCCGGCTCACCAAGGCGGGCAAGCGGATGGCGTTCGCCGACATCACCGTGACCGCCGAGGGCACGGAGGAGATCGCGGCCCACGCGACCGCGGTGTACGCGCTCCTCGGCTGAGCCGCCCGGCACCCGGACACCGGCCGCCCACCCACGGCTCCTCCGCCCCCGCGGCGCCTCCCCCGCCCCGTACGCCTCCGGTGACAGCAGGAATCCCACCTCCACCGATACGGCCGGAAAACGTATCCGAAAGCCCGGGGGCGAGTTGAGCAAAGCGGGACCCACGGGCGCCCTTCACGGAGGAAGCTCTCCCCGGGCCCCGCACATCCGGGGCCCCCATGTCCGGGAGAAGGTGGGAGCGTTGCTGCCCGAGAGCACGAACGGCGCCGGTGGTACGAGTGGCGGCGGCCTCGCCGTCCCGATGGCCTGGCTGTGCGCCGAGTACCTGGCCGACGAGGTCCTGCGGGCCGCCGCCCTCGTGGCACCCGGCTCACTGGAGTACCGCGCGGGCCTCCAGGCGCTCGCCCTCACCGTCCACCTCTCGGAGAAGCCGGACGGGCCGGAGGGCGCGTGGGGTGCCGGCCGGATCGACGAATGGCTGCGCCACACCGCGTACGACCGGCCCTGGCCGCCCTGGGTCGAGGAACAGCTCGCCGCTCGCCGCACCGGCGGCGGCGACGGCCCCGACCTGGCGCTCGCGGAGTCCGCCTGGCGTCGCCTCCGGGACACCTGGGTGCGCGCCGCCGACCTCGACGGCGGGACGGCCGACGCCCTGGAGTGCCCGGTCGACGAGGACGAGCAGATCTGGCTGCCGGCCTGGAAGCTGGGCCTGCCACTGGCCCACCTCTCGCTGCACCTGCGCTGACGGACGTGGCGGGGCCGGCCGGCCGGGGCCCGTCAGGATGCCGAACGATGCACTCCAGGGCGGTACTTGGGGATGCGCACCGTCACCTTCATCCCCGCCCCGACGCCGGTCTCGATGACGAGGCCGTACTCCGCCCCGTACACCTGGCGCAGCCGCTCGTCCACGTTCGAGAGGCCGATGCCGGAGCCCGCCGGGTGCTCGCCGCGCAGGACCGCGCGCAGCAGTTCCGGTTCCATGCCGACGCCGTCGTCCTCGACGGTCACCACCGCCTCCGCGCCCGCGTCCCGGGCGGCGATGGTGACCCGGCAGCCCCGCTCCCGGTCCTGGAGACCGTGCTTCACCGCGTTCTCCACGAGCGGCTGGAGACAGAGGAAGGGCAGGGTCACCGGCAGCACCTCGGGGGCGATCTGCAGGGTCACCTTGAGCCGGTTCCCGAAGCGCGCCCCGGCGAGGGCCAAGTACTGCTCGATGGACCGCAGTTCGTCGGCGAGCTGGGCGAACTCGCCGTGCCTGCGAAAGGAGTAGCGGGTGAAGTCGGCGAACTCCAGTAGGAGTTCCCTGGCCTGCTCCGGATCCGTGCGGACGAACGAGGCGATGGCAGCGAGGGAGTTGAAGATGAAGTGCGGGGAGATCTGGGCGCGCAGCGCGCGGATCTCGGCCTCCACGATCCTGGTCCGTGAACGGTCGAGCTCGGCCAGCTCCAGCTGGACGGAGGCCCAGCGGGCCACCTCGGTCGCGGCCCGCACCAGGACGGCCGACTCCCGCGAGCCGTAGGCCACGAGGGCCCCGAGCACCCCGTCCTCGCCGGTGAGCGGGGCGATCACCGCCCAGCGCAGCGGGCAGGCCGGGTCGGCGCAGCCGGTGTGCGCGGACCGGCTGCGACCCGTCTCCAGGGTGTCGGCGGCCTGTGCCGGGACGTGCGCGCGGTGGTGGTCCTCGCCCGGCCCGTCCCAGGCGAGCACGGCTCCCCTGTCGGTGAGGCAGAGGGCCTCCGTGCCGAGCAGCGAGCGGAGTGTGCCGGCCGCCCTGCGGGCGGTCTCCTCGGTGAGTCCCGCGCGCAGCGGCGGAGCGGCGAGCGAGGCGGTGTGCAGGGTGTGGAAGGTGGCCCGCTCGACGGGCGTGCCGAGATCGGGATCGGCGGCGGGGCCGCCGCGCCGGGCGGTGACGCGCCCCAGGACGACACCCACGGCGAGCAGCACGGCCCCGGCGGCGGCCACGGCGACGAGGACGAAACCGCTCACCGTCGGGCCTCCTCGGCGGGAACGGGACAGCTCGTCGGCGGAACTCCCGAGCGAGGAGGGGACGGCGTCACCGGCGGGCCTCCTGGGTGGGGACGGTGGTGAACTCCTCGGGGAGGTGGAGCCGGGCGAGGAGCGCCGGGGTGCCGGGCGGGACCCGGCCGGGAGTCGCGAGCGAGACCAGGACCATGGTCAGGAAGCCGAGGGGCACCGACCAGACGGCCGGCCAGGCCATCAGGGTGTGCGGCCAGCCCTCGGGGGCGAGTCCGGCGCGGGTCGCCATCACGGCCGCGAGGGCACAGCCGCCGCCGAGCAGCAGTCCGGCCATGGCGCCGGGCGGGGTGAGCCGCCGCCACCAGATGCCGAGGACGAGCAGGGGGCAGAAGGAGGAGGCGGAGACGGCGAAGGCGAGGCCGACGGCGTCGGCGACCGGCACCTTCGACGCGACCACCCCGACGGCCAGCGGGACGGCGGTGGCGAGCAGGGTCCCGAGGCGGAAGTGCCGTACGCCCCGGGAGGGCAGCACGTCCTGGGTGAGGACCCCGGCGACGGACATCGTGAGCCCGGAGGCGGTGGAGAGGAAGGCCGCGAACGCGCCGCCCGCCAGGAGCGCCCCCAGGAGGTCGCCGAGGGGACCGCCGAGGATCCGGTCGGGCAGGACGAGCACGGCGGCGTCGGCGGAGCCGGTGAGGGCGAGCTCGGGAGCGTAGACGCGGCCGAGGGCGCCGTACAGCGGCGGCAGCAGGTAGAAGACGCCGACGAGACCGAGGACGACCAGGGTGGTGCGGCGGGCGGCCCGGCCGTGCGGGCTGGTGTAGAAGCGGACGGCCACGTGCGGAAGCCCCATGGTGCCCAGGAAGGTCGCGAGGATCAGTCCGTACGTGGCGTACAGCTGGTGCCCGTCGCGTCCGCCGGCCAACGGCTGGGACCAGCCGAGCGGGTCGGTGCCGCCGGCGGCACTCCCCCGGCCTTCGTCCGGGGTGGCCCCCGTGTCGCTTCGCTCCGGCAGCGGCGCGCCGGGCTCCAAGGCGAGTGTGGTGCCGGCGAGGACGTGGTGGGTGCCGGGGGCGAGGGTCACGGTCCGCCGCTCGTACGGGACGGAGTCGACGCGACCGGTGACGGTGAGGGTGAGCGGGGCGTCGAGGTCGAGGCGTACCGTGTCGGCGACCTCGACGACGGTGTGGTCCCGGAGGACGGCGGGGGCGTCGAAGCGGGCCCGGGGTGCCCCGTCGCCGTACCAGGCGGCGAGCAGGAAGAGGACGGGCACGAGCAGCGCGGTGAGTTTCAGCCAGTACTGGAAGGCCTGGACGAAGGTGATGCTGCGCATCCCGCCGGCGGCGACCGTCCCCGTGACGACGAGCGCGACGAGCAGTCCGCCGACCCAGTCGGGGGCTCCGGTGAGGATCTCCAGGGTGAGTCCGGCGCCCTGGAGCTGCGGCAGCAGGTAGAGCCAGCCGACGCCGACGACGAAGAGGCTGGCGAGCCGGCGGACCTGCGGTGATTCGAGGCGGGCCTCGGCGAAGTCGGAGAGGGTGTACGCCCCGGAGCGGCGGAGGGGGGCGGCGACGAGGACGAGCAGGACGAGGTACCCGGCGGTGTAGCCGACGGGGTACCAGAGCATGGCGGGGCCCTGGACGAGCACGAGGCCCGCGATGCCGAGGAAGGAGGCGGCGGAGAGGTACTCGCCGCTGATCGCGGCGGCGTTGAGGCCGGGCCCTACCGTCCGCGAGGCGACGTAGAAGTCGGAGGTGGTGCGGGAGATCCGCAGGCCGAGCGCCCCGATGAGGACGGTGGCGAGGACGACGGCGGTGACGGCCGCCACGGCGTAGGTCTGGTTCACGCGGGCACCGCGCGGGACGTGGTCATCGGGGGTGCCTCACCGTTCGACGAGGCGGGTGAAGTCGCGCTCGTTGCGTTCGGCGCGGCGCACGTACCAGTGGGCGATCCCCCAGACGACGGGGTACACGCCGACGCCGAGGGCGACCCAGACGAAGGCCTCGGGCGCGGGGAGCGCGAGCAGCAGCGGCAGCGGGCCGACGAGCAGGGCGAGGGCCCCGAGCGCGGTGAGGGCCGCGCGCAGCTGGCTGCGCATCAGGGAGCGGACGTAGGTGTGGCCGAGGGTGGTCTGCTCGTCGATCTCGGAGCGGGCCGGGGGGTGGACGGGCCGCCGCCGGGCCGGGCCGGGCGGGGCCCCGGCGCCGTGGGCGGAGGCGTAGGTGACGGTCTCGCGGCGGGGCCTGCGTCGGGGTTCCCCGGGCTGGTGCTCGGACGTCGGGGTCCGTTCCGGCATCGGGTCCCCTCCGGCCTTGCTCGACGACGTGCGGCTGCTGGTCCGGGCGGTGGGCCCGGGACGTGGAGTGTACGCAGCACTCCCCCGCCCGCGACAGGCGTACGGAGGTTCAGCCTCCGGCCCGGCGCATCAACAGGTCCCGCAGGTCGCGGGCGTGCCGGCGGCTGACCGCGAGGTCGGTGTCGCCGACCCGCACGGAGGTGGCGCCGCCGTCGAGCCTGAGCTCGTCGATCCGGGCGAGGGCCACGAGATGGCTGCGGTGGATGCGGACGAAGCCCCGGGCCGCCCACCGTTCCTCGAGGGTGGAGAGGGGGATACGGACGAGGTGGCTGCCGTGGTCGGTGTGGAGGCGGGCGTAGTCGCCGTGCGCCTCCACATAGGCGATGTCGTCGACGGAGACGAAACGGGTGACCCCGCCCAGCTCCACGGGGATCTGCTCGGGTGCGGCGGGCACGACCGGCGGGGCGGACGGGACGGTGGCGTGCACCAGGTCGTGGACCCGGCGGACGGCCTCGGCGAGCCGCTCGCGGCGGACGGGCTTGAGGACGTAGTCGACGGCCTTCAGGTCGAAGGCCTGGAGCGCGAAGCCCTCGTGGGCGGTGACGAAGACGACGAGGGGCGGCCTGGCGAAGCCGGCGAGCAGCCGCGCGACGTCGAGCCCGGTGAGGCCGGGCATGTGGATGTCGAGGAAGACGACGTCGACGGCCTCGTCGCCGTCGGGTCCCGTCTCCAGGGCGCGGCCGATCCTGCGGAGTGCCGCGGTGGCGTCGCCCGCTCCTTCGGCGGTCCGGACGCGGGGGTCGGCGCGCAGCAGGTAGAGCAGCTCACCGAGGGCGGGTTCCTCGTCGTCGACGGCCAGTACGCGCAGCATGCGGCGGAGTGTAACGGCCGTCCGGCAGACCTCCTCACGGCCGACGGGCACACCTCCTCACGGCCGGGCCCCGCGTCCGCCCGCGGCCGGGCCGGGGCGTCTACTTCAGGAGCTTCGACAGGCGGCGGTCCGCCAGTGGCCTGCCGCCGGTCTGGCAGGTGGGGCAGTACTGGAGGGAGGAATCGCTGAAGGAGACCTCGCGGATGGTGTCCCCGCACACCGGGCAGGGCTCGCCCGTACGGCCGTGGACGCGCAGGCCGCTCTTCTTCTCGGCCTTGAGTCTCCCCGCGGCGAGGCCGTGGGAGCGTTCGACGGCCTCGTGGAGCGTCGTGCGCAGCGCCGTGTACAGGGCGGCCGTCTCCTCCGGGCCGAGGTTCTGGACGGGCTTGAAGGGGGACATCTTCGCGGCGTGGAGGATCTCGTCGCTGTAGGCGTTGCCGATGCCCGCGATGAGGCTCTGGTCGCGCAGGGCGCCCTTGATCTGGCGCCGTTCGCCGGCGAGGAGCGCGGCGAACTCCGCCGGGCCGAAGTCGTCGGCGAGCGGGTCGGGGCCGAGCCGTGCGACGCCCGGTACCTCCTGCGGATCGTGGACCAGGTGGACGGCGAGGCGTTTGGTCGTGCCGGCCTCGGTGAGGTCGAAGCCGTCGCCGCCGGTGAGGGCGGTCCGCAGGGCCAGCGGGCCCTTGCCGGGTCTGGGCGGCCCGGAGGGCAGCGGGTCCTGCCAGCGGAGCCAGCCGGCGCGGGCCAGGTGGAACAGGAGGTGGAGCTCGCCGGCGGGGCCCGCGGTGGTGAGGTCGAGGAACTTCCCGTGCCGTCCGACCGCGGTGACCTCGGCGCCGTCGAGGGCTCCGAGGGGCGGGTCGTAGGTCTTGAGGACGCTGATCGCGACGGGCAGCACGCGGGCGATCTCCTTGCCCACCAGGTGCGTGTCGAGGAACGCGCGCAGCGCTTCCACCTCGGGGAGTTCGGGCATGCTTCCACCCTGCCGCACGGGCGCCGGGGCCGCGCGCCGGCCGCCTCGGCCGGTGTGTCGGCGTCAGACGGCGTCCGGCGGGTCCAGGAGGTCGAGTTCGGCGGTGAGCGCGGCGGCCAGCGCGTGGAGGTCGGGGACGGCCTCGCCGTCGGCCACGAGGCCGATGTGGACCTGTCCGCCGTACGGGGACATGGCGACGGCGAGGGACTGGCCGCGGGCGAGGGGGGCCATGGGGAAGAGGGCCCGCAGCGGGGCGCCGCCGAGCGAGAGGGCCGAGCGGGGCAGCGGCACCTGGGTGACCAGGAGGTCGAAGAGGAGCCCGGCGGCACCGGAGGCGAGAGGGGCGCCGAAGCGGTGGGCGAGCGGGTGCAGCTGGTCGGCGAGGAGGGCGACGGCACCGGCGCCCCTGAAGGGTCCGGCGGCCTTGTTGCGGTCCATGGCGTGCCGGACGGCGGCCAGTCGGGCGCCGGGGTCGGCCTCGGTGACGGGCAGGTCGAGGAGGTAGCCGGAGAGGCTGTTGCCGGGTCCGGGCGGGGCTCCGGGGCGGCGGCGGGAGACGGGGACGAGGGCCCGGGGGTCGGTTTCGGGGAGGGGCAGGCCGCGCCCGTCGAACCAGCGGCGGAGGGCGCCGGCGACGACGGCGAGGAGGACGTCGTTGGCGGTGCCGCCCGTGTCGCGGCGGATCCGGTGGACGCGGTCGAGGGCGAGGGTCACGGTGGCGACGCGGCGGGTTCCACTGGACTCGGCGGTGAACGCGGTCGCGGGCCGCCCGTCGAGCCGTCCGGCGCGTGCGAAGGAGGACCCGACGACGGAGGCACCGACCTCGACGGCCCGGCCGAGGTCGCCGAGCCGGTCCCTGGCCATGCCGAGGAGCTGCCCGGGGCCGGGCAGCCAGGAGCGCGGCGGCACGGGGCGGGGGCGGCGCGCCGGTCGGCGGGCGGCGGCGATCTCGTCGAAGATCCCGGCTCCGATGGCGACGGCCCGCATGCCGTCGGCGAGGGCGTGGTGCAGTTTGACGAGGACGGCGAAGGAGCCGTCGGGGGCGCCGCTGAGCAGGTACATCTCCCAGGGCGGCAGGCCGCGGGCGACGGGCCGCTCCATGAGTTCGGCGGCGAGCCGGGCGGTCTCGGCGGGGAAGTCGGCGCCGGGGAGGGTGATCTCGTGGACGTGACGGCGGACGTCGAAGTCCGGGTCGGCGCTCCAGGCGGCGCCGCCGACGGGGAGGAGGACGTCGCGGACGCGCATGCGGAGCCTGGGGACGGCGGCGGCTCGGCGGGCGAGCAGGTCCAGGACGTCCAGGGGGTCCCGTCCGGGGCCGGCGTCCGACGGCAGGCGGCGGCCCGGTTCCGAGGGCACGGGGCCGAAGTGGGCGAGGGCCCCGAGGTGCAGGGGGTGGGCGGTGGATTCCAGATGCCAGAAGGCCAGGTCTAGCGGTGCCAGTAGCTCGCTGCTCACGGGTGTCCTCATGTCCTGCGCGGAGAGGCGGGAGAGCGAAGTCAATCGCGTACCGACAGTTACGGTCAAGTACGATCAGTTCACGCTCGGTGATCAGTTCACGCTCGGTTAACAGTGTCAGTCCTCCAGGATGAACTCGCACCACACGCACTTGCCGCCGCCCCGCGACTCCACGCCCCAGACGTCGGAGAGCTGGTCGACCAGGAAGAGACCACGCCCGGACACGCCCGCCTCCCCCGCCTCACGGCGCCGGGGCAGCGCGCTCGACCGGTCCTCCACCTCCACCCGCAGCCGCCGCCCGGGTCCGCCGAGGGTCCGCACGGTCACGATCGCCCCGCCGTCGGTGTGCATCAGCGCGTTGGTCATCAGCTCGTCGGCGACCAGCTCGATCTCGTCCGCGCGCTCCCCCGCCCCCCAGGCCCGTACCGCTGCCCTGACCATGTGCCGGGCCGAGCTCAGCGCCTCCGGGTCGTTCTGGGCCACGTGCTGCCGGAACCGGCCGGCTCCCTGCGCGGCCGCCGCGCCGTGGCGGCGCAGCAGCAGGATCGCGACGTCGTCCTCGCCGCCGCGGTCGGCGACCACGTCGCACAGGTGGTCGGCGAGTTCCTGAAGGTCGGCGGGCCCGCGCCGGACGAGGGAGGAGAGCCACTGGAGGCCCTCGTCGAGGTCGGAGCCGGGTTTCTCGACCAGGCCGTCGGTGTAGAGCATCAGGGTCTGTCCGGGGTCCAGATCCACGGTGGTCACCGGATAGTCGAGCCGCCCGAACTCGGCGGAGAGGCCCAGCGGCAGCCCGCCCTCCACCGGCAGCCTGCGGCTGCTGCCGTCGATCTCCCTGAGCAGCGGGTCGACATGGCCCGCGCGGACCACCTGGACGACCCCGGTGCCGAGGTCGACCTCCGCGTAGGTGCAGGTCGCGAAGCGCTCGGTGTCGAGTTCGTGCAGGAAGACGGAGGCGCGGGCCATCACCGTCGCCGGGGTGTGCCCCTCGGCGGCGTACGCGCGCAGCACGATCCGCAACTGGCCCATGACGGCCGCCGCGTGGGTGTCGTGCCCCTGGACGTCTCCGATGACGGCGCCGACCCGCCCGCCGGGCAGCGGGATGATGTCGTACCAGTCGCCGCCGATGTCCCGGCCGAGGCGGGCCGAGCGGTAGCGGACCGCCGTCTGGGCCCCGGGCACCTCGGGGATCCGGCGCGGCAGCATCGCCTGCTGGAGGCCCTCGGCGAGGTCGTGCTCCTGCTCGTAGAGCATGGCCCGCTGGAGGCTCTGGGCGATGCTGCTGCCGAGGGCGACGAGCAGGGTCCGCTCGTCCTCGCTGAAGCCCGTCTTGTCGCTGTAGAGCAGCCCGAGCGCGCCGATGGGCCGGGCCTGGGCGATGAGCGGCAGGTAGGCGGCGGCGGTGATCCCGAGTCCGCTGATGTGCGGCCAGAGGACGGGGAAGGAGCGGGCGAAGTCGTGGGCCGAGTCGATGAACCGGGGGCGGAGGGTGCGGATCACCTCGCTCATCGGGTAGGGCTCGTCCACCCGGGTGAAGCGGGTGCCCGGTACGAAGGCGCCTTCGGGTCCTTCCGCGACGAGATGGATGCGCCCGGCGTCGAGGAGGCCCACGACGAGACTCGCGGCGCCGAAGTGTTCGAGCGCGTGCGAGTCGTTCAGCAGGTCGATGACGTCCTGGACGGTCCGCGCGTAGGCGAGGGCCGCGGTGGTGCCCTCGACGACTCCGGCGCGCCGGCGCCGCCCCTCGTCGAGGCCGAGCCGGGCGGCGGACTCGGTGAGTTCGTGGGTGGCGTCGCGGACGACGCCGACGATGCGCACCGGGCGGCCCGTGTCGTCGCGGTGGACGAGCCCCTGGGTGTGGGTCCACTGGTGGACGCCGTCGCGGCGACGGATGCGGAAGTACGCGCCGTACTGCTCGCTGCCGTCCTTGAGCGCCTGGGCGACCAGGGTGTCGAGCCGTCGGCCCTCGTCGGGCAGGACACGTGAGCCGAGGGTCTCGGGGCGGCCGTCGTAGTCGTCGCGGTCCATGTCGAAGACGTCGAGGGCGGCCTCGTCCATGATCATCGTGCCGGCGACGAGGTCCCAGTCGAAGGCGCCCATCCTGAAGGCGGAACCGTACGCGGCGAGGAGCCGCGCCCCGACGGTCCGCCCCTCCTCCGCACGGCGGAGCCGCTCGACCGCCTCCCCGCCCCCGTTGCCCGGGTTCATGGGGCCACGCTAGGGGGTGTCCTGTCCGCGCGCACGGCGAAGATCCGGTTCACCCTTCGAAGGTCTCCGGCTGCTCGGGGACCGGTCCGGCCGGGAAGAGTTCCTCGGACGGCAGCTCGCCGTCGGGCACGGCGGACGGCTCGCCCGGCGGCTGGACGTCCGGATCGGGGAACGGTTCCGCGTCGGGGTCGGGGTAGGGAGGCGTGTCGGGGTCGGTGTACGGGTCGGGGTACGGCTGCGTGTCGGGGTCGGGGTACGGCTCCGCGTCGGGGTCGGTGTACGGGTCGGGGTCCGCGGGGCTCGGGGCGGTGTCCGTACCGCCGCTCCCCGAGGCGTCAGGGCTCGCGGGGCTCTCGGGGGCCGGGGGGACGGGCGCCTGGGAAGGGGTCTCCGGGGAGGCCGTGTCCGGGGAGGGCCGGCGGTCGGGGGCGCTGGGGTCCGGCGTGGGCGGCTCGGGCGTGCCGGAGCCGGTCAGGCGGCACTCGTCGGGGTCGCAGTCCGGTGCCACGGCGGGCTTGCGGTCCTCGTCGCCGTCGCTGCCGGTGCGCCGTTCGATCCAGGTGCGGTCGACCACGTCGACGATGACCAGGCTGGTGACGACGGTGGTCGTCGGCCGCACGACGATCACATGCTCGGGGTCGAAGCCGTCCCAGGGATCACCCCGGTGGACGCCCTCCGGGACCGCGGTCGGGGTGCGGAGCGGGTTGCCGCAGGCACAGCGGACGCGCGGTGCTCCGTACTGGTCGACGAGCACCGCGGTGCCGGTCTGCAGGACGGCCTGGAAGGCGTCGGCCCGCCCCTCGCGGTAGCCGTGGTTGGTGACCCGGGTGTCCGCGCGGAGGACGACCGGAGTGAGGCCGCGCAGCCAGTCGCCGACGTTGGTCTCGGGGATGCCGGCGGCCTCGGCGAAGGCACGGGTCCTGTCCTGGTCGGCGGCGAGGAAGGAGACCTGCTGTTCGACGTCGCAGCTGCCCTCCGCGCGCGTGCCGCCGTAGAGGCCGGGGGTGGAGCCGGTGACCTCACGGGCCCGCTCGGCGTCGGGGTCCGGCTGCTTCGGCGGGGAGGGCGACCGCGCGGTGGTCCGGGCGGTGGAGGCGGTGAAGGGGTCGGGGCCCTGTGCGGCGAGCGGCTGGAGGAAGACGTCGTGGGCGGCGGCCGCGGCGGGCTCGGCGCCGCCGCGCGCCCCTTCCCAGGCGGAGGAGCAGCCGGCGAGCAGCACGGAGGCGACGAGCGCCGCGAGGGCGGGGGGTGCGGCGCGGGGGGTCGTGCGGGGAGCCGCGGGGGTCCGCCGCGTCCGGCAGGGGGCTGAGCGCACCTGTTTCTCCCTCTTTCTCTCCCCCGGGCCACGGCGCCCGGTTCCGGCCAGTCCTCCATGTCTTTCGCAGTGCGCGGGCCGCCGCAAGCGGAGGGCGGCCGACCGGGTCCGTGGCGGAGTCCGACGACGCGTCGGGCCGGAGTCCGGCACGACATCTCAAGGCCTCAAGGCCGGAGTCCGACGTGGGCGAGGGCGATCGCGCTGAGGTCGCTGATGGCTTGCCGGTCACCCCGGCGCCAGGCGTCGGCCCATCCGCCCGGCGGGGCGGGCCGGGCGGCGAGGGCGCCTGGAGGACCGGTGAGGGCGCGCAGGGCGAGCAGGTCGGCGCCTCCGGGAGCCTCGGCGAGGCGGCGCAGGGTGCTGCTGCGCCGCATCCAGAGCAGGCGCGGCGGAAGCCAGAGCAGCAGGACGAGGAGTACCGGGACGACGATGAGGGCCGCCGTGACCACGTCGGCGACCTGGCTGACTGTCTCCTGAAGCGACACGCCCGCGTCGGCGATGCCGGAGCCGGCGTCGGCGGCGGATCGGAGGGGCTTCTTGAGGACGCCGCCGATGAGCGGCACGTCCGATACCGCCTCTCCCGCGTTGCCGAGTTCCTCGGCGAGGCTGCCGCCGGAACGTTCCACCTTGCGCCCCGGTTCGGCCAGCAACATGATCGTCTCGTGGACGAGGAGGGCCGCCCACACCGCGGTGGCGATCAGGGCCAGGGCGATCAGGTCCACGAGCACCTGGCGGTTCCGACGGGCGGGGGTCTGGGCGTAGAGGCGCAACGAAGGGCTCCCGTTCGCGTCGTGTCGTCGAGGAGGTCCGGCCGCCCCGGCCGCGACTCGGCCGACCGGTCGTCGGATTCAACTCTTCCACCGCGCCTCGCGGGCAAACGTCGACGGCGGACCAGGACCCGCCCCGACCCGGCCGGGGGGACAGGGGCGGAGCCCGCCGTGGAGGAGGGCGCGGAGGAGGGCGCGGAGTCTCAGAGGTGCCCGTCCAGGAACTCCCGTACCTCGGCGGTGGTCATCGGCCCCGTGCCGCTCGCCACCGCCTCTCCCCCCTTCAGCAGGACGTAGGAGGGGGCGCCGGTGACCCCGTACCGCTCGGTCGCCGCCGGACAGCGCGTGATGTCGGTGCGTACGGCCGTCAGCCGGCCCGTGTACTCGTCGGCGACGCCCCCCACGACGAGGTCCATCGCCCGGCAGGGCTCGATCGCCCTGGGCCATGTCCCGGTGAAGTACGCGAGGACCGGCACCCCGCTCATCCCGAGGATGAAATCGAACTCCGCGTCCTCGCGGGGTTGGTGCACGCGCTTCGCCATGGAAGCTCCTGACCTCGTGTTCCGTCGTCTCCTCCCCATCATCCCCCGCCTGGTGCGCGGGACCGGCCGGCGGCCCCCGGTCCTGCGCTCCGGCGCGCGTACGCCCGTCCGGCGCCTCGTCGGGACGGGGTCCCGGGCCGATACTGGAGGCGATGGAGTGGTTCACCGCACCCGACCACTGGCTGAGTCGGGTCGTCTTCCAACGGGGCCTGGCCGGCCTGTACTGCGTCGCGTTCCTCTCGGCGGCCCTGCAGTTCCGGGCGCTGATCGGGGAGCGCGGCATGCTCCCCGTACCGGAGTACGTCCGCGGGACCCGGGCCCGGCACACCCCTTCGCTCTTCCACTGGCGCTACTCGGACCGTCTCTTCGCCGCCGTCGCCTGGACCGGCGCCGCGCTCGCCCTGGCACTCGTCGCGGGTGTCGGGGACGCGGTGCCGCTGCCGGTGTCGATGCTGCTGTGGCTGCTGCTCTGGGGGCTGTACCTGTCCATCGTGAACGTGGGGCAGACCTGGTACTCCTTCGGCTGGGAGTCGCTGCTCCTGGAGACCGGGTTCCTCGCGGTCTTCCTCGGCAACGACGACACGGGGCCGCCCGTCCTGGTCCATTTCCTGCTGCGCTGGCTGCTCTTCCGCGTCGAGTTCGGCGTCGGGCTCATCAAGATCCGCGGCGACCGCTGCTGGCGCGACCTGACGTGCCTCTACCACCACCACGAGACCCAGCCCATGCCCGGCCCGCTGAGCTGGTTCTTCCACCACCTCCCGCGCCCCCTGCACCGGGTCGAGGCGGCGGCCAACCACGTCGTCCAGCTGCTCGTGCCCTTCCTGCTGTTCACCCCGCAACCGGTCGCCACCGTCGCGGCCGGTCTGATGATCGCGACACAGCTGTGGCTGGTGCTGTCCGGCAACTTCGCCTGGCTGAACTGGATCACCATCGTGATCGCCCTCTCCGCCGTGGACACCTCCCCGCTCACCGGCGACCACCCGCGGCCGGATCCGCCGCTCTGGTACGTGGTACTGGTCGTGGCGGTGACGCTCTTCGTCCTGGTGCGGAGCTACCGCCCGGTGCGCAACCTGCTCTCCAGGCACCAGGCGATGAACCGCTCGTACGACCCGTTCCACCTGGTCAACACGTACGGAGCCTTCGGCACCGTCGGCCGGGTCCGGGACGAGATCGTCGTCGAGGGCACCGACGAACCCCTGCCGCACGCGGGCACGGTGTGGCGGGAGTACGGCTTCAAGGGCAAGCCCGGTGACCCGCGCAGGCTGCCCCGGCAGTTCGCCCCGTACCATCTGCGGCTCGACTGGCTGATGTGGTTCGCCGCGCTCAGCCCCGGGTACGCGCGCGCGTGGTTCGGTCCGTTCGTGGAGCGGCTGCTCGACGGCGACCGGGACACCCTGCGCCTGCTCGCCCACAACCCCTTCCCCGTGGCGCCTCCGACGTACGTCCGCGCCCGGCTGTACCGCTACCGCTACACCACCTGGCGGGAGCTGCGCGAGACGGGGGCCTGGTGGCACCGGGCGCTCGTACGGGAGTACCTGCCGCCGACCCGGCTGCGGGACCGGACGGGCGGACGACTCTGAACGCGCCGGTGCCCCCCGGCTTCGAAGAGGCGGGGGGCACCGGGCGGTGAAGCAGGGACTCAGTCGATACCGGGCAGGATGTGGGGCTCGGCGAGGTCGTCCTCGTAGCCCGCGAGCCGGATCGGGGCCGCGTGGGCCCACACTTCGAGGCTCCCCAGCTCGCCGTTCTTGCGCGGCCGGTCATAGCGTTCGGCCGGTCGCGGTTCCTGCTTCGTCAGTTCGGGTGTCACCGCGCACTCCTCTGTGTCGCGTACCTGTGGGACAGTGCCGGTCGGTCGCGGTGGCGCCGTTCGTCGGGCGGGACCGCGGCCTTGGTGGCAGGCCAGTCCCTGGTCGAACCGTGAGGAGGGTGTGTCTCCTCGGTGGCCGACCGTGAACATCAGAGTAACCAAATGAGCGCGTCCGCGCTCTACCGGGCTCAGAAGTGTGACGCAATCGGGTGAACCGAAACAGAAAGAGCGCCCCACCGGCCGGTGGGGCGCTCCTGTCAGGACGGCGGGGGCCGCTGCCTACCAGTTGCCGCGGTCGTAGTCCTTGAGGAAGCAGCCGTAGAGGTCTTCGCCCTCCTCGCCGCGCACGATCGGGTCGTACACCCGGGCCGCGCCGTCGACCAGGTCGAGCGGGGCGTGGAAGCCGGCCTCGGCGAGACGCAGCTTGTCGAAGTGCGGGCGCTCGTCGGTGATCCAACCCGTGTCGACGGAGGTCATGAGGATGCCGTCGGTCTCGAACATCTCCTGACCGCTGGTCCGCGTCACCATGTTCATCGCGGCCTTCGCCGCGTTGGTGTTCGGGTGACCCGCGCCCTTGTAGCCGCGGCCGAAGACGCCTTCCATCGCGGAGACGTTCACGACGTAGGAACGGCCGCTGGCCGCCTTCTTCGCGGCCTCGGCCATCACCGGACGCAGCTTGCTGATCAGGATGAACGGCGCCGTGTAGTTGCACAGCTGGGTCTCGAGCAGCTCCACCGGGGAGATCTGCTCGATGCTCTGCACCCAGGTGTTGGTGTCCACGACGTCCGGCACGAGGCCGCCCGCGTCGATGGCGGTGCCGTCGAGGTGCCGGGCGATGCTGGCGTTGCCCGCGACGAGGGCGAGGTCCGCTACCTGCTGCGCCTCGAGACCGCTCACGCCGACGGGCAGCGCGGCGGCGGCGCCGAGCTCACCGACCGCGCCGGAGTTGAACGCGCCGATCACGTGGTGGGCGGGCAGCTCACCGGCCGGCAGCGGAGCGCTCTCGCCTTCGACCAGGGCGGCGTACGCGGACGGCAGCCGGCGCACGGTCTGCGTCGCGTTGTTGATCAGGATGTCCAGCGGCCCCGCCTCGGCCATCTGGTCGGCGAGGGCCACGGCCTGGGCGGGGTCGCGCAGGTCGATGCCGACGACCTCCAGGCGGTGCATCCAGTCCGCGGAGTCCTCCATCGCCTTGAAGCGACGGATGGCGTCCTTGGGGAAGCGGGTGGTGACGGTGGTGTGGGCGCCGTCGCGCAGCAGCCGCAGCGCGATGTACATGCCGATCTTGGCCCGGCCGCCGGTGAGCAGGGCGCGCTTGCCGGTGAGGTCGGCGCGGGCCTCGCGCTTGGCCCGGTTCAGGGCCGCGCACTTCTGGCAGAGCTGGTGGTAGAAGTAGTCGACCTCGACGAACCGCGTCTTGCACACGTAGCAGGAGCGGGGGCGCTGGAGTATGCCCGCGATCCGGCCCTCCTCCGTGACGGAGGACGGCAGGATGCCCTCGGTCTCGTCGTCGATGCGCTGCGCGGAGCCCGTCGCGGTCGCCTCGGTGACCGCCTTGTCGTTGGCGGTCTTGGCGGCCCGGCGCTCCTGGCGGCGGCGCTGCTTCACGGTCCGGTAGATCCCGGCGGTGGCGCGCCGGACGCGGATCGCGTCCGGGTGGTCGACGTCGATCTTGTCGAGCTCGTCGAGGACGCTGAGGCAGACGGCCAGGCGCTCGGGGTCGACGCCCGGCCCGTAGTCCTGGTTTTCTTCGGTCACCGTCATGGCCTTCGGGTTCCTCGTTCGCTCGTACGTCGCCGTTCGTGGGCGGGTCGCCGTTCGTGGGCTTTCGAAAGGGCAACTTTACGGAGCGGACGGCCGCGCATCCAAACCCGTTCGGGGGGCGTGGTCGAAGACACAGTCGCCGCACAGTCCGCCGTCGGGGCAGCGGTAGTAGAGGCAGCAGCTGGCACGGCGCAGCCGGGGGCCGCGGACCGTACCGGCGAGGTAAGGGTGGTCGAGGAGCCCGGAGGCCAGCGCCGCGGCGCGTTCGGCGACGTCCGGGCGGCCGCGGGCGTGCGCCCAGCGGGTCAGCTCGCGCAGCGCCCCGGCGAGGGCGGAGCCCGCGTTGCCCCGGAGCAGCCGCGGCGCGATGCGGCCGTCGCGGCGCAGTGCCGCGTGCAGCGGTATCAGATGGGTCTCCAGAACGGCCGCCCGGAGTTCGTCCACGGTGGCGGGGCGGGTCGCGGATCCGTCCCACCACAGGTCGTCGGGGGAGGCCAGCGCCCCGTCCCAGTACAGCTCGGCGGGGGCGAGGTCGGGGAAGCGGCCGTGGAGCGCGGCCGGCCCGAGGGCGGTCGACCACAGCCTGGCCGCAAGCCCGAGGTGGGCGACGGAGGCCCCGACACGCCGCTCGGGGGCCCCGAGCCGGGCGGCGACCCGGTCCACGCGCGCGTGGAGGGGGCCGTCCTCCCCCGCGTACAGCAGGGCGAGCGGGCGGTGCGCCCCGCCGCTCTCCGGCGCGGAGGTCCGCAGGGCGAAGAAGCCGCCCACCGACCCGCTCTCGACGAGGTCCATCCGTGGTCCCCCCTTGGTTCTTGGTTCAGGTCCCTGGTCCAGGTCCCGGTTCAGGTCCCTGGCTTTGTTCCGACGCTCGGTTCCGTCGGTTCCGTCGGAACGGTTTCCGCTCACCGTAGTCGCCGCGCGCAGCGGCCCGGCAGGGCTCGAAAAGGACGCATTGCACCCGTTCCGACCTGCGGTGGTGTACGTCTCCGGGCGTACACGGCGGCCGCGTACTGCGTCGGCGGTATCCCCGAAGACGTCCCCTGGTACGACGACGCGATCGGCCGGTGAGGAGGATCGTGGAAGGTATGAGTCCCCTCCTGCTGTCCGTCCTCCTGGCCCTGGTCTCGGCGGTCGCCTACGCGGCCGCAGCGATCGTGCAGGAGCGGGTCGCGGCCGCCGCCGGGCCGCGTTACGCGCCGCTGCGCAGCCCCGTCTGGTGGGGGTCCGTCCTGCTCAACGGCGTCGGCGCGGCCCTGCACGTCGCGGCCCTCGCGTACGGCCCGCTCAGCGTCGTGCAGCCGCTGGGCGCGCTCACCATCGTGTTCGCGCTGCCCATGGCCGCTCTCTTCGTCGGCCGCAGGGTGGGCCGGCGGGCCTGGCGCGGCGCCCTGATGGCGACGGTGGGCCTTGCGGGCCTGCTGAGCCTGACGAGCGGCGCCGAGGCGCGGTCCCTGGGTGACGGGGACCGCTGGCTGCTCACGGTGTGCACCTTCGGGGTGGTGGGCGTCCTGTTCACGGCCGCGCACCTGGTGGGCAGGTCCGTGCTGCGCAGTGTGGTCCTCGCCGCGGCGGCGGGTGTCTCCTTCGGTATCGCCTCGGTCTTCACGAAGGCTGTGGCCGAGGTGTGGTCGCCGGGTGCGCCGCTCGCCGAATGGACCGGTCTGCTCGTGCTCTCGGCCCTCGCGGTGACCGGCCTGCTCCTCTCCCAGGCCTCGTACCGGGGCGCGGGGCTCGCCGCTCCGCTGGCGACCGTCACGGTGGTCAACCCGGTGGTCGCCGCCGCCGTGGGCCTGACCCTGTTCGGCGAGGGCTTCCGCTACGGCGCGGCGGGCACCGTCGCCGCGCTGATCTGCGGCGCGGTCGCCGCGGGCGGCCTGGTCCAGCTCACGCTGGACCGGATGACGGTGCCCGCCGGGTCGTCGACGGGGTCAGAGGGTGACGCCGCGGGCCCTGAGATAGGCCAGGGGGTCGATGTCGGACCCGTACCCGGGACCCGTCCGCACCTCGAAGTGGAGGTGCGGTCCCGAGCTGTTGCCGGTCGATCCTGAGCGCCCGATGCGCTGACCGGCGTGGACCCGCTGGCCTTCGCGGACGGTGAGCGCGGAGAGGTGGGCGTACTGGCTGTAGCGCCCGTCGTCGTGGCGGAGCACGATCTGGTAGCCGTACGCGCCGCCCCAGCCGGAGGAGACGATCCGTCCGGCGGCCACGGCCTTCACCGAGGTCCCGGTGGGCACGGGGAAGTCGACGCCGGTGTGGTAGCCGCTGGACCAGGAGGAGCCGCGGGTGCCGTAGCGGGTTCCGACGCCGGCGGCGATGGGGGCGGAGTAGCGGTCCTCCTCCACCGCGGGCGGCCGCGGTGCGGAGGGCCGGGGGGCGGGCTTGGTGGGCTTCGCCTGGGGCCTGGTGGTCGGCTTGGCGCTGGGCTTCGACTCGGGTCGTGTGGTGGGTCTCGCGGGCTTGGTGCCCGGCCTCGTCGTCGGTCCCGACTCGGGCCTGGTGGTGGGTCTCGTCACGGGGTTCGCCGCGGGCTTCGCCGCCGGGTGCGCGGCCGGCCGGGTACGGGGCAGCGGGGCCTGGGTGGCGGGCTTCGCTGGTGACGGGGTGGCCGAAGGGGACTGCGGGGCGGTGGACTTCCTCGGGGGCATCGCCTTCGGCGGAGTCGTCGCCGGTCCGGCCGCCTTCGCCCCTGCCGTCCCCTCCGCCTTCCTCGGCGCGGCGATGCGCAGCGTCAGACGCTGGCCGGGGTGGATGAGGTCGGGATCGTCGCCGACGACGGGCCGGTTAGCCGCGTACAGACGCTGCCAGCCGCCCTGGACCCGCTTTTCACCCGCGATCTTCGACAGGGAGTCGCCGGGTGTGACGGTGTACATCTCGCGAACGGTCGGCACGGCCGTCGGGCCGACGTTCCTGGTGGGCTGCTCGGGTAAGGCGCGCTGCCCCGGCAGGGAGGCGGTCCTCGGCGCGTTCGGGCCGGTCGACGCCTTCGCCGTCGTGGCGCCCGGGGTGATGTCCGGCGCGTCCCCGCCGCGGGCGAGGCCCGCGCGGGGCGCGCAGGACGGCCAGGCGCCGGGCCCCTGGCCTTTCAGGACGCGCTCGGCGATGGCGATCTGCTGGTCCTTGGAGGCGAGGTCGGCGCGCGGCGCGTAGTGCGTGCCGCCGTACCGCTCCCAGGTGGACTGGCTGAACTGGAGCCCGCCGAAGTAGCCGTTCCCCGTGTTGATACGCCAGTTGGAGCTGGACTCGCAGGCCGCGACCTTCTCCCAGACATCGAGCGAGGCGGCCTGGACCGCGCCCGCGCCGATGAGCGGCAGCGCCATTCCGGCGCCTCCCGCGGTGACGGTGAGCGAGGCACGGTTGATCCGGCTCGGCTGGTGGCGGCGGTGACGTCCGCGTACGGCCATGGGCCCCCCTAGAACACAGCAGCAGCCGCCCAAGTTAGGGGTGGCGCACGCTCCGTGACAAGGGATACGCGAAAGCTCGGGCTTCTTCCGTCACCTTCCTGTTGACGGCGGCCACCCGCCGGCGGGGCCCGGCTGGGGCTGAGGCTCCGGTTCCGGTACGGGTCCGCCGGGCTGGGGCGCCGGATTCGGAGGCACCGGGAACGGGTTCGGCGGGGGCACGGGCGGCGGAACCGGCGGGGGCACGGGCGGCGGGACGGGAGAGGGGGGCGGGCCGGGATAGGGGGGATGGGTCACGACGGGCCTCTCTGTCGACGGGTTCGTCCGTCTCCAGGGTGGCCCGGCGGACCCCGGGGCGCCCGCCGGGTCCCGTCCTTCGGGTCAGTCCCCGGTCGTGTTCACCGCAGGTCCTGGGCCGCGCCGGGATGACGCTCGGCCCACCGGTGGCGGCGTGCGGGCAGAGCGGCATGTCGGGCACGCCGTCGTTCGTCGGTATGGGCGCGGCCCTGCTGTCGGTGCGCGGGCGCCTACGCCGGCGTGGGGACCGCGTGCGGGGCGCGCGCCGTGTCGCTCCCGGGGACGGGGGCGGACGTGTCGGATCCGAGCTCGACGATGCGGTTGTCGCCGTCGACGTGCACGACGCGCGGGACGAAGGTCCGGGCCTCCGCGTCGTCGACCTGCGCGTAACTGATGAGGATCACGAGGTCGCCCGGGTGCACCAGGTGCGCGGCGGCGCCGTTGATACCGATGACCCCGGAACCGCGTTCGCCCTCGATGACATACGTCTCCAGGCGGGCCCCGTTGTCGACGTCGACGATGTGCACCAGCTCGCCGGGGAGGAGGTCGGCCGCCTCCATCAGGTCCGCGTCGACGGTGACGGAACCGACGTAGTGCAGGTCCGCCTGGGTGACGGTCGCCCGGTGGATCTTGGACTTGAACAAAGTACGCAGCACTTTGGACTCCTCGATGACGGCTCCCTGCCTGCTTTCTGCAGGTCAAGGGCGGCTTCGACTTTACACCGACACCCGCGTCCGATGTTTGTGAGGAACATCGCTCCGCTCGGGCTGGACGGCTTCCCACCTGGGCTTTCCCTTTCGACCGGCGTCTGTTGGGATGACCGCCCCGGAACGCGGCGGGGGCTCATGCTGACCAGATGCTGACTTACCTGATGAGCCATCAACGCTCGACCGCCCCGAATGTCGGCTCACTGTCTGCCGCCCGCCCGAGGCCCCTCGTCAGCGCGGAACTCGTGAGCGAGGCGGGGCCAAGGCGCCGACGCCGGCCCGCCCGGGCCGAGGCCAAGGTCACGCGCCCCTGCGCACTTGCGTGCGCCGCTCCTCCCATCGGATTCGCGCTCACGCTCGCCGAGCACATGCTGGGCAGCCGCTTCCCCGACCACTCGGTGACGATCGTCCCCGCCGACACGTCGTCGCGCGGGTTGGGCCCTCACCAGCAGGGACAAGGGCGAGAAGGTGAAGTACCGCTATCGTCCCCAGTACTTCGCGAAGGTCTGGCGGCCGGGCGAGCCGTCCCTCGCCATCCCCCTCTCCTGCAAGGGCAACCACAGCGACTCCGCCACCTCCGCCGAGCAGCTGGCCTCCGCCTCGGCCCACGCCGAAGCGGTCCACCTCGGCGCGTGGAACGAGACGCCCGGCCTGCTGTTCAGCACACAGCTCCCGACGGACGGCGGCACGATGACCGTCCACGCCCTCCAGGCACCCGGCAGCGGAGGTCGGCTGTCCCCGGCGGAAGGCCGTGAGCCGAACCTGAGCGCCCCACCGTTCCAGGCGAACGTCATGCCGGACATCCACCCGCCGACCGAGGGCCTGGTGGCACCAGAACCCGTACGGGGCTGCCACGTGCAGCCGAAGGACTACGCCTGGTTCCAGGAGTCCCTGGCACACACCACGGCGGCGGGCCTCATGGCCTTCACCGGCTCCGGCCACGCCACCGCCAGCCACCTGACCGATCGGCAGGGCCGCAAACGCTCCACAGGGGTCGAGCACGCGGCCAGCATGGGCATCCAGGACGCCACCCACACCCTCTTCGGCAACGAGTATGTCGGCACCGACCACGTCTTCCGCCTCAACGGCCCCCGCGTCGAGGCGTTCTCCGGCGTGGACGCGGAGGTCTTCCGTCTGCTCACCCCGGGCGACGTCGCGGAGTACCGCGCCCTCGTCCACGCGAGCCGCCACGTCCGCCCCCGCCTCACCTTCGACAAGGATGGGGGCGGCCCCGTCTCCGTCCACTCCGACCGCTCGGTCCTCGCCCCGCGGCTCCTGCCGGGGCAGGACGAGGAACCGCCTCCGGGCTCCCCGCGCTGACCTCGGAAGGCTGCAGGGACCGGCTCATCTCAGAGCCGGTCCCTGCCGCAGGACCACGTACACGCCGGCTCAGAGCGAGGCCTCGACTCCGAGGCTTCCGGCGCCGATGGCTCCCCTCAGCACCTGGGCGATCTCCTCGGGCTTGAGGTCGATGCCGTCGAGCCCCTCCAAGGTCAGCGGGACCTCCTCCAGCGCATACTCGCCGCGGCCCTCGGCGCTGAACTCGGGGCCGGTGCGGTCGTCGAAGGACCAGGTCACGATGCGGGCGAGGTAGAAAAGCTGGCGCTCGTCGTCGGCCTCCATCGTGTGGAGGAGGCGGACGATGTCGGCCTTTCCCGCGATCTCCTCATGGATCTCCCGGTGGAGGGCGGCCTCCCGGGACTCGTCACCGGGCTCGACGCCGCCGCCGGGCAGGACCCAGTACTCGGGGATGCCAGGTTTGGTTCGGCGGATGACCAGCATCGTGTCGCCGGCGGTGACGAGGACGGCGCGGACTCGTTCGATCATTTCGGTTCGTCTCCTTGCTTGTTGACAGTCTCAGTGGAACAGCCGGCCGCCGTCGACGTGGACGGACTGCCCCATGATGAACGAGGCGGAGGGGCCCACGAGGAACGCCACCAGGGCCGCGACGTCCCCGGGCCGGCCAGACGCGGGACGCACTGGCGCTTGATCTGGTCCTCCGGCCGCGCACGGTGCCGGGCGGGGAGGGCGGTCGGTTCATCAGCCGCAGGAGGTGTCCCCTAGAAGGTCTGCTGAGCGGCGCCCGCGAGACCGGCCGACGCGCCCGGCAGCGCGTCGAGCAGGCCGACGGCCGCGACGGCGGCGAGGAGGACCGTCGCAGAACGCTTCGCGCCCGGGGGACGAGGGTGCGGTTCGTGGTCATGCCCGGCGTCCTTGGGGCCGCCGGTGTCTTGCCGCCAGGTCAGGCAGGCACCGGGCGCCGGGTGCGGCGGGTGACCGCCGGGCGAGTCCGCGGCGCCGGCGTGCTCGGTCCGGACGGAGGTCAGGGGCGGGGCGATGCCTTCGATCTCGCCGAACCGCTGTTCGTTTCCGGCGGTGTGGGGTGGCCCCACTGGGATCTGCCGCATTCTCCGCCGATGAGATGCGGACGCCGTCCCCTCCGGGCAGAGTGGGGAAGGACCTGTTCGTACCGAGGTGGTCCCCTGTGGTCCCGCGTGCTGGAGACGGGACGGAGTGATGCGAGGATTGTCGTGACGTCGGAGTGATCGATGTTCCGCAGACGGCCGGCCGACAACAGCGAGGACCTTCTGGTCCGGCTCGGGTCGCTGACCGCCAGGGCGCGGGAGTTGGCCGAGACGCAGCGTTCCCGTGTCGAGCTCGCCGTGGCCCTGCAGCGCGGCATGCTGCCCTCGGACCTGCCCAGTTCTCCGGGCGCCCGGCTGGCCGTCCGCTATGAGCCCGCCAACCACGGGCTCAACGTCGGCGGTGACTGGTACGACGCCTTCTCCCTGCCCGGCGGGCAGATCGGCATGTCCATCGGTGACGTGCAGGGGCACAACATCGAGGCCGCCGCCTTCATGGGACAGGTCCGCGTGGCACTGCGCGCGCTGGCCTCTGTCACCGGAGACCCGGGAGAGCTGCTCGGTCGCACCAACGACCTGCTGATCGCTCTGGGCGCCGACCTCTTCGCCACCTGCACCTTCCTGCGGCTCGACCCCGCTGCCGGCACCCTGGAGTGCGCCCGGGCCGGTCACATCCCCCACATCTGGGCCACCACCGACGGCCGCTCCGGCATCGACGACAGCGAGGGCGGGCCTCCGCTCGGTGTGCTCCCCGGCGTCGACTACCCGGCCACGCGCCACCGGCTCACCGCCGACGGTGTCTTCGTCCTCCTGACCGACGGTGTGGTGGAGGGGCCCTCGCTCCACGTCGACGAGGGTCTGGACCGGGTGACGCGGCTCGCCGGGATCGCCGCCGTCGCCGGGCTGGACGTCGACGCGCTCGCCACCGCCGTCATGAAGCTGGCGGCCACGGTGGGGCACGAGGACGACGCGGCCGTCCTGGTCGTCGGCCATGACGGCGGTCCGGCCCGATCGGCGGCCGAGGAGTGAGGGGAGGGGGCTCGCCTCGGGACCGGTAGGTCCTCGGACCGGCCCGTCCCGTGCCGTACGGCGGCGCCCGACACGCAGGGGTCCTTGCCCGGTCGTGGCTGCCCGGCCGGTGTCTGATGGCTGACGTGTTGGACACTCGGCAGTTCCGGCCCTCTACGGAGGCGGCTCTGATGTCGCTGGCCGTGGCGGTTTGCTACTACGCGGCCGGACGACTCGGCCTGATGGGCCGCCTCGTCGTCGAAGGCGTGGTGGTCACCCCCACCTGGCCTCCCACCGGCGTCGCCGTCGCCGCCCTGCTGCTGCTCGGCGCGCGGGTCTGGCCCGGGATCGCCCTCGGCTCCTTCCTCGTCATCGCCTCCCTCACCACTCCGGGGCCCACCACAGTGGCCACCGTGGTGAGCAACACCGTCGCGCCGCTCTGCGCCTTCCTGCTGCTGCGGCGGTCCGGCTTCCGGCGCGACATGGCGCGGTTGCGGGACGGACTCTCCCTGGTCTTCCTCGGCGGGTTCAGCGCCATGATGATCAGCGCGACCGCGGGGGTCGGACTACAGGTGGCGAAGGGCTCCCTGGACAAGAGCGAGTTCTGGCCCGTCTGGCTGGCCTGGTGGGTGGGCGACACGATGGGGGTGCTGCTCGTCGCCCCGCTCCTGCTCGTCCTCGCGGAGCCCGCCGGACGGTTCCGGGTACGGCGCTGGAAGGAGGCGACCTTTCTGGGGCTGACGACCCTGGTCCTCATGCCCATGGCCGTGCTCAGCCCGATGAGCATGCTGTTCCTCGTCTTCCCCCTGCTGATCTGGGCAGCGCTCCGCTTCCAACTCGCCGGAAGCATGCTGTGCGCGCTCTTCGCCTCCGTGCTCACCACCTTCGAGGCGACCTCCGGGCGGGGCGCGTTCCTCCACCTGACGGACGTCGAGATCATGGCCAAGCTCCAGGCGTTCAACGGTTCCGCCGCCCTGACCGCCCTGCTTCTCGCCTCCGTCATCACCGAGCAGCGTGCGACCCGCCGGTCGGTGCGCCGCGCCTGCCAGGAGCTGGCGGAGGTTCTGGAGCACCTCGCGGCGGGCGAGCCCTCACCAGGTCCACCCGGCACCGCCGAGAGCCGGGCAGCCACACCCGGCGGGCACCGGAATCCGTGATCCCCGCGCCGGAGCCGGCGCAGGGATCAGGAGCCGCGCAACGACTGCAAGGCAGGGGAACTGTCCGGCGCCGACAAGCTGGTGCGTGATGGCGTCGGAGATGCACGGTCCCGAGCCGGCGGCCAGCTCCGTGAGCGTCCGGCGGGACACGTCGAGCTGGGCCGTGGTCCGGAGCTGACCCTCGTCCCAGCGGCGGCCGCCTGTTGTCGGCCGGCCTCCCGGGCGGCAGCGAGGGCTTCACGGAAAGGTCCGGCGCCGAGGTCTATGCAAATCCTGTTGCCCCGTCAATCATGTCTGCATGTACCTGCAGCCCGCTGGGCGGGCCTCAGTCTCCTGGAGGCGTGGGATGCACCAACGACTGTCCGTAGGCCTGTCCGCCGCGGCCCTGGCCCTGCTCACCACCGTCGCCGCCGCCGATGTCGCCACGGCCGCCCCGGCCGACAAGCCCCAGGTGCTGTCCAGTTGGACGCAGACCAGCGCGTCGAGCTACAACCTCTGGGCCGCCGCCCGAGCCAACCAGGGCGCCTGGTCCGCCTACGCCTTCGACTGGTCCACCGACTACTGCTCCACCTCGCCGGACAACCCCCTCGGCTTCCCGTTCTCGATGTCGTGCGCCCGACACGACTTCGGCTACCGCAACCACAAGGCCGCCGGCACCTTCAGCGCCAGCAAGTCCCGCCTGGACAGCGCCCTGTACGAGGACCTCAAGCGCGTGTGCCTCAACTACAGCGGTGCCACGAGGACGACGTGCAACAGCACGGCGTGGACCTACTACCAGGCGGTCAAGGCCTTCGGCTGATCGACCCGTGAGGACCCGGAGCGGGCGGGGCACACCACGGGCCGACGGGGCGCCCGTCTCACACGTCGCCGGCCAGGACGCGGTTGACCAGGGTGGTGAGTTCGGCCGGGGTCGCGGCGCCGGCGAACTCCTCCTCGTCGATGGTCACCCCGAACTCCCGTTCCAGCCTGCTCAGCGTCTCCAGCATGGCCAGGGAGTCGTAGCCGAGCGCGGCGAACTCGACCTCCTCGGGGCGCCGGTCGGTCTCGATCGCGCCACCGTCGCCGGCGCACTCGCGCATGATCTCCATCAGCCTGTCGGTCGTCAGCCGGTCCATGATCGTCACGTCTCCTGTCGGGAGTGGGGTTCGGATGGGGTCAGCGCGGGGCCGTGACGACGAGGGCCGAGTTGAACCCTCCCTGTCCCCGGGCGAGGATCAGTGCCGTCGTGAGCGGGGCTCGACGCGGGGTCGTCACGAGGTCGAGGGTGTGGTCCGGCAGCGGTCGCGGGACGTGGACGGTCGGGGGGATGACGCCCTCGCGCAGTGCCAGGAGCGCCGTGGCCACGTCGACGGCGGGGCCCCCGGCGCCCATGCGGCCGGTCATGGTCTTGGGCGCGGTGACCGGGACCCCGTGGGGGCCGAAGAGGGTGCGCAGCGCGGCGGCCTCGACGGCGTCCTCCTCGGGGGTGCCCGCCGCGTCCGCGAAGACCACGTCGATCTCCTCGGGTCCCAGCTCCGCGTCGTCGAGGGCGGCCCGGACGGCCCGTGCGAGGTTCGGGGGGCGTCCCGAGCGGGGCGGGGGGTCGAAGGCGGTCGCGTAGCCCGCCATGCGCCCGTGCCGGTGGCGGGCGCCGCGTGCCCGCGCGGACTCCTCTCCCTCCAGGACGAACAGGGCGCCGCCCTCCCCGGGCACGTAGCCGGCGGCCTCGGCCGCGAACGGCCGGTACGCGAGGGCGGGATCGGTCTCCCGGCTCATCCTGCGGGTGGAGAGCTGGGACACCCAGCCCCACGGGCAGGGAGATCCGTCCACGGCTCCGGCGAGCACCATCGGCTGCCCCCGGCGGAGCTGCCTGCGGGCCTGCCCGAGGGCGTCGAGGCCGCCCGCCTGCTCGGTGACCAGGGCTCCGGCGGGGCCGCGCAGCCCGTGCCGGATGGAGACCTGGCCGGTGTTGACGGCGTAGAACCAGGCGAAGGACTGGTAGGCGCTGACGTACTCGGGTCCCCGGTCCCAGAGGTTCTGCAACTCCCTGTGGCCGAATGCGAAGCCACCCGCCGTGGCCGCGGTGACGACGCCCATCCCGTACTCCGGAAGCAGCGCGGGGTCGAACCCGGCGTCCGCGAGGGCCCAGTCGGAGGCCACCAGGGCCATTCGGGTCATGTGGTCGGTCTGGGGCAGGAGCCGGCTGGGCAGGTGCTCCTCCGGGACGAAGTCCGCGACCTCGCCGGCGAGCCGGCTGGGGTAGCCCTCGGCGTCGAACCGGGTGACGGGGCCGATCGCCGAGGCGCCCTCCAGGGAGTTCTTCCAGTGCTCGTCGTGGCCCAGGCCGGTGGGGGCCAGCAGCCCCATCCCCGTGATCACCGTGTCCGTGTTCACGCCGCCGCCCGGCCCTGCGCACCGGGCCCGGACAGGACCATGGCGCTCTGGAAGCCCCCGAATCCGCTGCCGACCGTGAGGACGTTGTCGACGGGGAGGGAACGCGCCTCCAGGGGCACGTAGTCCAGGTCGCACTCGGGATCCGGCTCGCGCAGATTGGCGGTGGGCGGGACCGTGTCGTGGCGGATGGCAAGGACGCAGGCGGCGATCTCCAGGGAGCCGATGGCGCCCAGCGAGTGCCCGATCATCGACTTGATGCTGCTGACGGGGGCGCGGTACGCGTGCTCCCCGAGGCTCGCCTTGAAGGCGGCGGTCTCGTGGCGGTCGTTCTGCCTGGTGCCCGAGCCGTGCGCGTTGACGTAGTCGATGGCGGACGGCTCCGTACGGGCGGTGGCGAGCGCGACCCTGATCGCCTCCGCCATCTCCCGCCCGTCGGGCCGCAGCCCGGTCATGTGGAAGGCGTTGCAGCGGGAGGCGAATCCGGTGATCTCGGCGTAGACCTCGGCGCCCCGGCGGCGGGCGTGCTCCCGCTCCTCCAGGACGAAGACGGCGGCCCCCTCACCGAGCACGAAGCCCCGGCGGGTGCGGTCGAAGGGACGGGACGCCTCGGACGGCCGGTCGTTGTCGGGGCTCGTGGCTCTGATCGCGTCGAAACAGGCCACGGTGATGGGCGAGATGGGTGCCTCGGTGGCCCCTGCCACCATCACGTCGGCCGTGCCCTCCGCGATGAGATCGGCGGCCCGGCCCACCGCGTCGAGGCCCGAGGTGCACCCGGTCGACACCAGGGAGACCGGCCCTTCCGCCGCGATGCGGTCGTGCGCGACCTCGGCGGCGATGGAGCTGGGCACGAAGTAGTCGAAGAGGTGCGGGACCGCGTAGGCGTGGTCGACGAGCCATCGGCTGCCGCTGTCGCTGACGACGGCGTACTCGTTCTCCAGGCTCGTGGTGCAGCCGACGGCGCTGCCGATGACCACCCCGATCCGGGAACCGTCCAGGACCTCGCGGTCGATGCCGCTGTCGTCGATCCCCTCCCGTGCGGCGACCACCGCGAATTGCGTGGCCCGGTCCATCCGGCGAATCTGCCGGGGCGTGAGACCCTCCGCCGCGGCGTCGAAGTCGCATTCCGCGGCCATTCGGGAGCGATAGGGCGCGGGGTCGAAAGAGGTGATGATGCGGGTCGCGGTGCGGCCCGCGGTCAGAAGGTCCCAGAACGGTTTCACGCCGATTGCGCCGGGAGCCACGATTCCGATTCCCGTGATGACCACGCGCCGATTCGCCGGTGTATTCATCCGCGTCCTCCTTCACCGTTTCCCGTAGCTCTGTCCCATACGGCGCGGTGCTTTGTGTCACCTACGTCGGAGGTTTCCATGGGGCGAGCGTGCGCGAAATGGCTCGCAGTCGGCTCAATGGCGATTGGAGGGGCGCGGAGACGCTTGACAGGGGCAGCGGAAGCGTGTCGAAGGGGCCGGCCGGGAGCGCCGCCGAGACGTCCCTCCGTTTGAGTCCCGCTGGAGGAACGCTGGAGCCGGGAGGCCGGGCGGGGTGCCCGGGGGGCTCGGACCGGCCGGTCCGTCCGGTCCGCCCGCGCGGTCGAGGGGGCGCCGGGCATCGGTGGGCGGCGACGGGGAGGGCGTCGGACCCCGCCGTACGTGGCGGGAAGAGGTGCCCTCGCGCATGGACCCCCGGCATGGGCCGAAAACCGCAGCCCGCCAGTTGACGCCTGTCGAATACGAGCCGGGCGGGTGGCGGGGACGGGATCGAATCTTCGCCAGTCCTCGATGAACGTGACTTTACGGGAACTTTTCCCGGACCATGATCCAGGATCCGGCAAAGTAGACATTCCGCCCGCTCTTCAGTGATTCCTCGGTGATTCCTCGGCGCTTCTCGAACCCCTGATCCGTCATTGACCAGCCGATTTCAAGGACCTAACGTGAAGTCGGGGTGGACGACAGCGGCGAGGGGCGCGCACGGCGACGACAGGCCGTGCGCGACTCCACGGAAACGGAGGAAACATCTTGGAGTTCCGACTTTTGGGTCCCGTCGAAATCCTCTGGGGTGGCCGGAACATCATGCCGACCGCGCCCAAGCCGCGTCAGGTCATATCCCTGCTCATGCTGCGGCACAACACCGTGGTCCAGGCGTCCGAGCTGATCGACGAGTTATGGCCCGAGCTACCGCCCCCGAGCGCGGTGACCACCCTCCAGACGTACATCTACAAGTTCCGCAAGCTCCTCCTGAAGCAGGGGCTCGGGAACCTGCTCCAGACCCAGCCGGGGGGCTACACCCTCACCATTCCGTCGTCAAGCCTGGACGTGAACCTGTTCGAAAGCCGGGCGGAGAAAGGCCAGGAACTCCTCCAGCAGGGCGATACCGAGGGGGCTGTGGCCTGCTTCGAGGAGGCCCTGGCCATGTGGCGCGGCCCCGCGCTCGCCGACGTCGAGACCGGGGGACGGCTCTTCTCGTACACCACCCGGCTGGAGGAGCTGCGCTTCCGCATCCTCGAACTGCGCATCGAGGCGGACCTGGAGAACGGACGGCACCGCGAACTCATCAGCGAACTCAAGGCGTTGGTGCTGGCCCACCCGCTGCACGAACACCTCCACGGTCTCCTGATGGTGGCCCTGCACAGGTCCGGCCGGCGGCACGAGGCACTGGAGGTCTACCAGAGCCTGCGGCAGAAGATGATCGATGAGCTCGGCCTCGAACCCGGCAAGGAACTGGCCCGTCTGCAGCACACCCTGCTGTCCGACTCCCCCGCCGAACCCCGGGAGCCCCCGCGACGGCCGACGCCCCGGTCACCCGCGCCGGCGGTCCCCGCTGCCCCGAACCTCACCACTCCCGTGCCCACGGACGCCCCGGTGGCAGGGGCACCGGCGCCCCTCGCTCCCCCACCGTCCGGCCTCCCGCCCGAGTCCCGCGCCCCGGCCCCTCCACCGCCGCCCGCAGCGCGCCTTCCCGCGGCCGTCACCGGTGCCCGCGCCGCTCAGGTCCCCGTCCAGCCGTCCCCGCCGTCCGTCGTGCGGGAGTCGATCGGATCGCCGGCCCAGCTCCCGGCCGGACTCGCGGGGTTCGTCGGCCGCGGCGAGGTCCTCAGGGAGCTGGAGGCCGCGCTGTGCGGGCCCGGCGAGCCCGCGGCCGACGGCACGGCGGCCCACATCGGGGTCGTGACCGGTCCCCCGGGCGTCGGCAAGAGCGCGGTGGCCGTCCACCTGGCGCACACGCTCCGCCCGCACTTCCCCGACGGACAGCTCTACGCGGACCTGCGCGGCTCCTCCGCCGAGCCGCGCGACCCCTCCGAGGTGCTCCGCGGCTTCCTGCGGGCCCTGGAAGTCCCTCACGCGCGCATCCCGGAGGGGGTGGAGGAGTGCGGGGCGCTGTTCCGGTCCCGTACGGCCGGGTGCCGGGTGCTGGTGTTCCTGGACGACGTGGCGTCCTCGGCTCAGATCCGGCACCTGCTGCCCGCCGACCCGCGCTGCGCGCTGCTCGTCACCGGCCGTCGGCGGATGACCGCCCTGGTGGAGGCCGAACGCGTCGAGCTGGGCGCGCCCTCCCCCGAGGAGGCCCTGGAGATCCTCGCCGTCCTGGCCGGCCGGCAGCGGGTGGCGCGGGAACCGGAGGCCGCGCACAGGATCGTCGAACTGCTCGGTCGGCACCCCCTGGCCCTGCGGTGCGTGGGCGGGCGGCTCGCGGCCGGGCCGGGGCTCTCGCTGTCGACGCTCGCCGACCGGCTGGAGGCCACGCCGCGGATCCTCGACGTGGCCCGGCTCGGGGAGCTGGACGTGCGCTCGCGGTTCGCGGCCAGTTACGCGGGCCTCGGCCACCAGGAGCAGGGGGTCTTCCGGCTGCTCGGCATGCTGGGCGAGTCCCCCTTCACCGCTTCGCAGGCGGCCGAACTGCTGGGCCGGCCGGTGCGGGAGCTGGAGTCCGTGCTGGAGGTCCTCGCCGACAACCACCTGCTGGCCACGGACCGTTGTGCCGACGGTATCGGCCGCTACGTCTTCGACCGGCTGACCCGGGCGTACGCCAGGGAGTGCCTGGAGGAGACGCTCGCCGCGCCGGCCGCGTCCGAGGAGGTGGGGGTCGGCTGAGGCGGGTCCCGCGCCGGCGGTCAGCCGGTGTCGAGACGTTCTCGACGGGCCGCTGCCAGGCTCCCCGGCACGCGTCCGCGGCTGTCGGACGGACACGACGAGCAGAGGGGTGGCCTTGCCCATGCCGAGCGGGGAGCAGCAGGAGTTCGACGTCGTCGGCGGAGCCGGCCCGGGCCGCCGGGAGGAGCCCGGCCCCGAGGTGACCTTCGTCAACAGGTTCACCGTCCACGGGGCGCCCGAGGAGTTCGAGGAGGTCTTCGCCCGGACGTCCGCGTTCATGGCGCGGCAGCCCGGTTTCGTCCGGCACAGTCTGCTGCGGGAGGTGGACGACCCGGCCGGCTATGTGAACCTCGCCGTGTGGACGGACCGGGTCTCGTTCCGGCGGGCGGTGGGAGACCCGGGGTTCGCTCCCCACGCCGCCGCCCTGCGGGCCCTGAGCCGGAGCGAGAACGGGCTGTTCACGGCCTGCCTGTCGGTGGCGGCGGCCGGGGCGCACGAGGCCTGAGCCGCCCGCCGGGGACGGCGAGCGGCCGGTCAGGGCGGGTCAGGACAGGGCCGTGAGGACCTCGCGGAGGGCCTCGACGACCTTGTCCTGCTCTTCCGGGGCGAGTGAGGGGTACATGGGCAGGGAGAAGATCTCACGGGCCAGCCGCTCGGTGACGGGCAGGGAGCCTTCCCGGTAGCCGAGGTGCGCGAAGCCGGTCATCGTGTGGATCGGCCAGGGGTAGCTGATGTTCAGCTCGATGTCCCGCTCCCGCAGCGCCTCGATGATCGCGTCCCGGTGCGGGTGGCGCACCACGTACACGTAGTGGACGTGGTCGTTGCCCGGCGCGGTCTCCGGGAGGACGAGACCGGTGTCGCCGAGCCCCTCGGCGTACCGCCGGGCGATCTCCCTGCGGGCCGTCACGTAGGTGTCGAGCCGGCGGAGCTTGCGGCGCAGGATCTCGGCCTGCACCTCGTCGAGGCGGCTGTTGTGGGCGGGCAGGCCTGTGACGTAGTACCGCTCCTCCATGCCGTAGTAGCGCAGTCGGCGCAGCCTGCGGTCCACCTCGTCGTCGGAGGTGAGGACCGCGCCGCCGTCACCGTAGGCGCCGAGGACCTTGGTCGGGTAGAAGGAGAACGCGGCGGCCGTGCCCATGGTCCCGGCCGGGCGGTCGTGGTGGCGGGCTCCGTGGGCCTGGGCGCAGTCCTCCAGTACGGCCAGGCCGTGGCGGGCGGCGAGCTCCTCCAGGGGGGCCATGTCGACGCACTGGCCGTAGAGGTGCACCGGGAGGAGACAGCGGGTGCGGGGGGTGATGGCGGCCTCGACCTGCGAGACGTCCATGAGGTAGTCCTCGCGCACGTCGACGAAGACCGGGGTCGCACCGGTGCCGACGACGGCGACGACGGTCGGGGCGGCGGTGTTGGAGACGGTGATCACCTCGTCCCCGGGTCCCACTCCGAGGGCTTCCAGGCCGAGTTTGACGGCGTTGGTGCCGTTGTCCACGCCGACGCAGTGCCGGGCCCCGTGCCGGGCGGCGAACTCCTCCTCGAACGACCGGACGCTCTCGGCGAGGACCAGCCGGCCGGAGCCGAAGACACTGTCCACCGCGTCGAGGATCTCCTCACGCTCTGCGGCGTACTCGTCCAGATATCCCCATACACGAATGGTCACAGGCATTCTCCATTTCCGCTCGGATGGACATGCATTTCAGCGGACAGCCCTCGCATCCAGCTCGATTGCACCTTGACTCGGGATTCCCGTCCTTGTGGCTCCCGATATCACCTGGATAGCATCGCGGCCATGAAGGGAATCATTCTTGCCGGGGGTTCGGGAAGTCGTTTGCACCCCATCACGCTGGCCGTTTCCAAGCAGCTCTTACCGGTCGGCGACAAACCGATGATCTACTATCCGCTCTCGGTGCTGATGCTGGCGGACATCAGGGACATCCTCATCATCACCACTCCCCATGACCTCCCGCAGTTCCGGCGCCTGCTCGGTGACGGCAGCCAGCTGGGGCTCCGCATCGACTACGCGGAGCAGCCCAAGCCGAACGGGATCGCGGAGGCGTTCGTCATCGGCGCCGACCACATCGGGGACGATTCCGTGGCACTGGTGCTGGGCGACAACATTTTCCACGGACATTCCTTCTCCGAGGTGCTCCGGAAGGAGCGGGAGAATCTGGACGGATGTCTGCTCTTCGGCTACGAGGTCCACGATCCCGAGCGGTACGGGGTCGGCGAGACCGATGACAACGGAATTCTGGTGTCCATCGAGGAGAAGCCGGACCGGCCCCGTTCGAACCGCGCGATCACCGGCCTCTACTTCTACGACAACGACGTGGTCGCGCGGGCCGCGGCACTGCGCCCCTCCCCACGCGGCGAGCTGGAGATCACCGATCTGAACCGCATGTACATGGAGCGCGGGCGGGCCCGGCTGCGGGAGCTCGGCCGGGGCTTCGCCTGGCTGGACACCGGGACTCCCGAGTCGCTCCTCCAGGCGGCCCAGTACGTGCGGACGCTGGAGGAGCGGCAGGGGGTGCGGATCGCCTGCGTCGAGGAGGTGGCGCTCCGGCGGGGCTTCATCGGCCCCGAGCAGTGCCACCGGCTGGGGGCCCGGCTGGGGAACTCGGAGTACGGCCGCTACGTGATGGCCATCGCCGGCGAGTACCCGTCCTCCGTATGAGGGTGCCCGGGTGTCTCAGGGACGGCGTGCGACGAAGAGGCCCCGCGCCGTCCACTCCGGCCGGACGTACTCCGCCGGGCACCCGGCGTCGGCGAAGGCGGACAGGTACTCGTCCAGGGTGAACAGGGTGAGGAGGTCGACCTCGGTGAACTCCCTGATGCCGCCGGCCTCACCCACCACGAACCGGACCTCCATCCGCGTGGTCCGGCCCTCGCGGGTGGAGTGCGAGATCCGGGCGACCGTCCGGTGCTCGTCGCTCGCCAGGTCACCGGCCACGTAGCCGTCGAGGAACCGTTCGGGGAACCACCAGGGTTCGACGACGAGCACCCCTCCGGGCCCCAGGTGCCGGGCCATGGCGGCGACCGCCGCCCGCATGTCCGGCACCGTCCGCAGGTAGCCGATGGCGGTGAACAGGCACACCACGGCGTCGAAGGACCGCCCGAGGTCGAAGACCCGCATGTCGCCCTGGTGCAGTGGCACCGCGGGGAGCCGGGCGGCCGCGCGCTCCAGCATGGCCGAGGACAGTTCGAGCCCCTCCGTGTGGGCGAAGAGACCGTCGAACGCCTCCAGATGGGCGCCGGTGCCGCACGCCACGTCCAGCAGCGAGTCCGCGGCGGGCAGTCGGTTCCTGATCAGGCGGGTGACGTCGGCGGCCTCGGCCGACCAGTCCTTGCCGCGGGCGCGGTAGACCAGCTCGTAGACGTCCGCCAGCTCGTGGCCGAACATCGGCCTCCTTCGGGTAGGGGTGCGGGGGGGACCGGGTGCGGGCGGGTTCACTCCTCGACGAGGGCGACCGCGCGGGTCCAGCCGGCCCCGGCGCCGGCGATCTTCACCGGGAGGCAGGAGACCTGGAATCCGTACGGTCCGGGGAGTGACTCCAGGTTGGCCAGCCGCTCTATCTGGCAGTACTCGCGGTCCCTGCCGATCATGTGCGCGGGCCACAGCACGTCGCGGTCCCCGGTGGCCCGGTAGCGGGCGATGATGTCGCCGAAGGGGGCGTCCAGACTGAACGCGTCCGTGCCGATGACCCGGACGCCGAGGTCGAGGAGCAGGTGGACGGCGGGGCCGTCGAGACCGGGGAAGTCGGTGAAGTACCTCGCGGTCCCCCGATGGCGCTGGGCCCCCGTGTGCAGCAGGACGATGTCCATCGGGCTCGGGGTGCGGCCGACGCGGGCGAACTCCTTCTCCAGCCGGTCCGCGCCGATGACACCGGAGGGCGCGTCGGTGAGGTCCAGCACCATGCCGGGGCGCAGGAACCAGTCCAGCGGCAGCTGGTCGACGTGCCGGGGCACGCCGTCGCCGTAGCCCGCCCTCGACCCGTAGTGGGAGGGCGCGTCGACGTGGGTGCCGGTGTGGGTGGTGAGCGTGAGGCGGTCGAGGGAGAGGAACTCGCCGTCGGGCAGCTCGTCCGGGTCGAAGGAGACGCCGAAGTGGGTGCGCATCTCCTCGCTCATGTGCAGGGCGCCCTCGCGGGGGGTCAGGACGTGGTGCTCCACGGGATCGGGTTCCCAGAGCGCCGCGTCCACCGCCGAGGACAGGTCGATGAGCCTCACGGCGCACCTCCAGGGGATCGGGGCCGGGTTCAGGGTCGGCATCCTCCCGGCCGGGGCCGGAGCGACGGTGGAGCCGGGCTGGAGTCCGGGGCCCGCCGGGCACGAGTCCGGTTCCAAGGGGGCGCGCGAGCATCGACGGCAGCGGCCCGCGACCGGCGGGCGAGGAGGGAGATCCGTGAGGGAGACCGTCAGTCCGGCGTACGCGTCGCTGTACGCCGACATCCAGCGGTTCCACGCCCGGCAGATGCGGCTGCTGGACTCGGGCGACGCCGAGGGGTGGGCCGCCACCTTCACCGAGGACGGCCTGTTCGCACCGCCGTCGCTGCCCGAGCCGGTCCGCGGGCGGGCCGCCCTGGCGGCCGGGGTCCGTTCGGCGCACGCGGAGCTCGCCGCCGCCGGCGAGGTGCGCCGGCACCTGCTGACCACGGCCTCGGTGGAGGAGCCCGACCCGGACGGTTCGGTGCGGGTCCACTCGTACGTACAGGTGGTGGCGACCCGGCGGGACGAGGCGCCGCGCCTGCTCCTGATGTGCGTGTGCGAGGACGTCCTGGTCGTGGAGGACGGCGAGTGGCGGGTGCGCGAACGGTATGTGAGCCGCGACGACCGGCCCTGAGCGGCAGGCGCCAGGCGGGCGAGCCCGGTGGGACGTCGTGGTGACGTCCCACCGGGCTCGGACGTGCCGCGTGCTTCCCGTCAGCGGAGGCTGTCGGCCGAGACGACCGCGGGTTTGGGGAAGGGGAGGATGAACCGGCCCCCGGCCCGCAGGAAGTCCGCCTCCTTGCGGAGGATCTCGTCCGCGTAGTTCCACGCCAGCATCAGGTAGACGTCGGGCGGGTCGCTACGGGCGTGGTCGGGGCTGCGCACCGGGATGTGCGTGCCGGGCAGCACCTTGCCCTGTTTGAGCGAGGTGGTGTCGGTGCAGTAGGCCACCTCGTCGGACCCGAGGCCGCAGACGTTGAGGATCGTGGTGCCCTTGGCCGAGGCCCCGTAGCCCGCGATCCGCTTCCCCTCCGCGCGCAGGCGGTGGACCAGGGCGGGAAGCTCCTCGCAGACGTTCCGGACGCCCCGGGCGAACTCCCGGTAGGCGGCGTCGGAGCCGAGCCCGGCCTGTTCCTCCGCCGCCATCAGCGCGCCGACCTCGTCGGTGACGGCACGTCCGGCCTCGGGCCTGCCCACGAGAACCAGGAGGGAGCCGCCGTGGACCGGAAGCCGTTCCACGTCGAAGAGGCTCAGTCCGTGCCGGGTGAAGAGGGTGTCCAGGGTGCGCAGGAGGAAGTACGACAGGTGCTCGTGGTAGATGGTGTCGAAGGCGTACTTCTCCAGCAGGTCCACCCCGTAGGGGACTTCGACGACGAACACCCCGTCGGGGGCGAGCAGCGCGCGCACCCCGGCGAGCACTCCGGCGAGGTCGTCGATGTGGGCGAAGACGTGGCGGCCGAGGATGAGGCGCGCGGGACCGTGGGACCGGCGCACGGCCCGGGCGGTGGCGTCGGTGAAGAACTCGGGCAGGGTGGGGATGCCGCGCTCGTGGGCGACGGCCGCCAGGTTGCGGGCGGGGTCCACGCCGAGCACGCGGGACCCGTCCCGGGCGAAGACGGCCAGCTGCTGGCCGGTGTTGCTGCCCAGTTCCACGACCAGGTCACCGGCGGCGAGCCGGGCGCGCTCCCGGCAGGTGGTCGCGACGAACTCCATGTGACGGGTGATGGTCTCCGAGTCGGAGGTGACGTAGCTGTACGTCCGGTACATCACCTCCGGGTCGACGACATGGGTGACGCTCATCAGCCGGCAGGAGCGGCAGGAGATCACGCCGAGCGGGTAGGAGGCCTCGTCCTCGTAGGAGGCGGCCGGCTCCAGGAACGCGTTGGCCAGCGGCACCTCGCCGAGGGCGACCACGTCCTGCCAGTCCGAGCCGCCGCACACCCGGCAGCTGGTGACGGGCCGTACGTTCTGGGCGTTCATGCCCGGTCCTTCCTCTCCGTGGCCGGCGCCGGTGCGTCCGGCATCAGCAGGCTCTGCAGGCAGGCCACCAGGCTGCGGGCCTGGATGTTCAGGTAATGGCTGTGCCGTAGCAGCTCGACGAGCTGGTGGACGGTCATCCACCGGTGGTCGGGATCGTCGGGCGGGACGTCGAGGTCGGTGTCGACGATCAGATAGCGGTTGCGCGCGTGGTGGAAGCGTCCGCCCTCCTCCGAGAGGACGGAGTGGAAGCGGACCCGTGCGGGGTCCGCTCCCTCCACCGCGTCGAGGTAGCGCGGGCGCGCGCTCCTCGGCAGGTGCTCGTAGGAGGCGGGGGTGCACTGGACCGTGGGCGCCAGTTCCACCACGTCCATGTAACCCGCCTCGACCCGGGCGTTCATCAGGACGTGCAGGACCCCGTCGAAGGTCCGGGTGAGGAAGGCGACGACACCGGTGCCGTGCGGTTCGATCATCGGCTGGGACCAGTGGGCGACCTCCCGGCCGCCGGCCTCCACGCGGACGCCGATGACGTCGAAGAAGGCGCCGGAGGCATGCGAGATGCGTTCCGGGGTGCGGTGCCAGCCGGGCAGCCCGGCCAGCGGGACGCGACGGGCGTGGACCTCGGTGCGGGTGCGGGCCTCGGTGATCCAGCTGAGGATGGCGCCCACCGGGTGCCGGGCCCCGGCGGAGGGGTCGCAGGAGCGGAAGAGTGCCTCCCGGAAGGGGTCGGCGGGCGGGCCGAGTTCCCGGGCGAGCTCGGCGTGGGCGAAGGGGAGGCAGGACAGGACCGTGCGGGCGTCCATGTTGACCACGTCGTCCTCGGCGAGGAGCCGGTGGAGCTGGCCGATGGTGAGCCAGTGGAAGCCCTCGTGGACCTCCACCTCCCCGTCGGCCTCGACGACCATGTTCCGGTTCCGTTTGTGATGGAAGGCGGAGCCCTGTTCCGACTGCCGCACGTCGACGAGCGGGCTCCGGGCGCCGGGCTTGCGGAACCAGTCGAGGTAGGGCACGGGGCGGCCGCCGTGGACTCCGGTGTAGTTGCTCCGGGTCGCCTGGACGGTCGGGGAGATCTGCACGCCGTTGGCGTTGCCGGGTTCGACCTTGGCCTGCATCAGGCAGTGCAGGATCCCGTCGAACTCCTTGACCAGGATGCCGAGGACCCCGACCTCGGGCTGGTTGATGATGGGCTGGCTCCACGCCGGGACCGGCCCGGCCGGCATCCGCACGTCCAGGCCCTCCACCGTGAAGAAGCCCCCGGTGTGGTGGCGCAGGTTGCCGGTGCCGGGCTCGGTCTCCCAGCCGGCGAGCGCGTCCAGCGGGACCCGTTCCACCCGGGTGAAGGTCCGCGCGGTCGCCTCGGCGTACCAGGCGTGGAACGCCGCGTGCGGGGCGCGACCCCCGTCGCGGGCGCGCGCGGAGGCGGCGACGCGCAACGGGGTGGCGGCGTCGCGCGGGCGGCTCGCCGTGCGCGTGATGGCTGCGGTCATGGCTGCTCCACTGGGTGGTCCGCGCGGGACGCGTCCCACATGTCCTTGATCGATTCGGGCAGGTCCACGGCCGGGCGCCATCCCAGCGACCGGGCCGCGCGGCCGATGTCGACGCGGGTCCAGTCGCCGCCCCGGGAGTCGACGGGCGCGGTGCGGAGCCGGACCGCGCCCGGTGGGCGTCCGGCCGCGGCGACGAGCAGGTCGAGCAGGTGGGCCACCGGTACGGCTTCACCGCGACCCACGTTGATCACCTGCCCGGCGACGGGGGCGGTCGCGGCCGAGAGGACGGCGGAGGCCAGGTCCCGCACGTCCAGGAAGTCCCGGCGGGCGTCGGCGACGGTCAGCTCGGCCGGCCGTTCGAGGGTGGCGGCGTGCAGTCGCCGGAGGGCGGCGCCGAGGAAACCGACCTCGGCCCCCGGGCCGCAGAGGTTGACGACACGCAGCACCACACCGTCCACGAGGCCCGCGCGGGTGGCGCGGAGCACGGCCTCGGCTCCGGCGAGTTTGCTGCGCCCGTAGGCGGAGACGGGGCGGGGCGGGCGGGTCTCCTCGGCGGCGGTGCCGGCCGGCAGAGGGCCGTACTCGTGGACGGAACCGATCTGCACCAGGCGGATCCTGCCCGGCAGCCGGGCCAGCGCGGCGAGCAGGTTCTCCACGAGGCGGACGTGGACGCGTTCGTTCTCCGTCTCGCCGGTGACCCAGCCGCCGGTCGCGTTGACCACGGTGTCCACGCGGGCCGCGGCCAGCAGGCCGGCGAGTTCGCCGGGGTCGGCGGCGGCCGCGTCCAGAGCGAGGAAGCGATGGTCGCTCGCGTACGGAGGCCGGTGGCGCGCCGCTTCGAGGACGGGGGTGCCCGCCGCGGTGAACGCTGCGGTCACCGCACGGCCCACGCAGCCCGTCGCGCCGAACACGGCGACGCCGGGCCGCCGCCCGGCGGTCACCGGGTCCGGCCGCCGCACAGCGCCCGTTCGACCTCCAGGCACGTGCGGTAGTCCGGGAGGGTGCCGGACTTCTCCGCCGTCTCCAGGGTGGGGGCGGCCAGGTCCCTTTCCGACATCACCGGTTCGATGTTCGCCGGCAGGGACAGTTCGAGCACCGGGTCGAAGACGGACAGGGCCAGTTCGTTCCGGGGCGCGTACTCCCCGGAGAGCATGTACGACATCACCGTCCGGTCCTCCAGTGCCACGAAGGCGTGCGCGACCCCGACGGGGAAGTAGACGGCCCGGAAGTCCTCCTGGTCGAGCAGGACGGTCTCGGAACGGCCGTAGGTGGGCGAGCCGACCCGGACGTCGATGACGATGTCCAGCGCCCGGCCGCGCGCGCAGTAGACGTACTTGGCGATGCCCGGCGGCGTCAGGGTGTAGTGGGCGCCCCGGATCGTGCCGCGCCGGGAGACGCTGTGGTTGGTCTGGGCCACGGGGAACAGCGGGTGTCCCAGAGCCTGTCGGGCGGCCGTCTCCTGGAACGGGGAGACGAAGAGCCCCCGTTCGTCGGTGAAGACCTTCGGCTGGAACTCGAACGCGCCGTCCACGGCGAGCTGTCGCGACTGCATGACACCGTCCTCGGTTGCTTGGGGTGGTGCCGGCCTGGCCGGCGGTGGTCCGCGGTCAGAGGACGCGGACTTCGGGGACGTACACGATCCAGCGCCCGCCGGACTCTCGGAACAGCCGTTCCTTCGCCATGATCTCCTCGGCGTGATTCCAGGCGAACAGGACCGCGTAGTCCGGGTAGGGGTGGGTGAGCGCCTCGGTGGGGCGGACCGGGATGTGCGAACCCGGCATGAGCTTCCCGTGCTTGGCCGGGGTCACGTCGCACACCCACTCGATCGACTCGGGGCCGATGCCGCAGAAGTTGGTCACGGTGGCGCTCTTGGCCGTGGCTCCGTAGCCGACGACCCGCTTGCCGTCGGCCCGCAGCTCCCGCAGCAGGGTCGTCAGTTCGGTGCGGACGCGTTCGATCCCGGTGGCGAAGGCGTCGAAGACCTCAGGGGTCCCGATCCCCCTGCGGTCCTCCTCGGCGATCAGCTCGGCCACGGCCGCGCTCGGCGCGGCCCGGCCCGCCCGCTTCACGGTGTAGCGGACCTCGCCGCCGTGCACCGGCAGTCGTTCGACGTCGACGACCTCGAAGCCGAAGCGGGCGGCGGCGGCGCTGACCGAGCGCACGGTGAAGAAGTAGAAGTGCTCGTCGTAGATCTGGTCGAAGGAGGTCCGCTCCAGGATGTCGCCGAGGTAGGGGTCCTCGAAGACGAAGGCGCCGTCCGGTGCCAACAGGGTGTCGAGGCCTCGGAAGACGGAGTCGAGGTAGGGGATGTGGCAGATGGTGTTGGCCGAGTAGACCAGGTCGGCCGGTCCGTCGGCGGCGGCGATGTCCGCCGCCGTCGACTCCTCGAAGAACTCGTTGAGGACCCGGACCCCCTGCTGGCGGGCGAGTTCGGCGACACCGCCCGAGGGCTCGACGCCCAGGTGCCGGATGCCCTCCTTGGCCAGGGCCCGCAGCATCACCCCGTCGTTGCAGCCGATCTCCACCACGAAGGGGTCGGGGCCGCGCAGGTGTTCGCGGGAGAGCCGGCCCGCGGTCCGCTCGAAGTGGCGTCGCATGTGGACGGAGCCGGACGAGTGATAGGGATACGCCTCGTGGAACATACGGTCCCGGGCGACCTCCTCCAGGAGCTGGGTCATGCCGCAGGACTCGCAGCTGCCCACGGCGAGCGGGTAGAAGTACTCGTCGTCGACGCGGCCGGGGTCCACGAACGCGTCGGAGAGTGGCTGGAGTCCGAAGTCGAAGAACGGACGGACGGATCCTCCACAGACACGGCACATGGGGCCTTCCTCGGGTTCATAGGGTCCGGGCGGACTACCGCCGGACGTTTCCTTGGCGGGCGACGGGAAAGCGGAACACGCCGCCCGTGATCGGGGAACGGAGGCGGCGCAGCACCTCGCCGGTCCTGGTCAGGTCGGGCAGTTGTTCGGCCAGGGCCCGGAGGGCGGCCTCGGCGGCCAGCCGCGCCGCCGGGCCGACGAGGCCGTCGGCGCGGCCGTCCTCGGGGAAGGGGTGCCGGTCATGGGCGGGGCGGTGGACGTCGAACCGCTCCGGGTCGCGGTGGCGGCGGGGGTCGCGGTGGGCCGCCTCGGTGAGCAGGACGACCTCCTCGTCCGCGGCCACCCGGGTCCCCGCGAGTTCGAGGTCCTCGCGCGCGTACAGCCGGTGCAGGCGGACGGGGGGCGCGTGGCGCAGCGTCTCCGCGACGGCGGCCCGCGCGAGGCCGGGGTCCTCGCACAGGGCCCGCCACTGCCCGGGGTGGTCCAGGAGGAGTGCGACGGCGTTGCCGGTCAGGTTGGCGGCGGCGTCGACGCCGACCAGGGCCAGCAGGGCGCACACCGTCAGGACGTCGTCGGGCGACGGCCGCCCGTCGGGGGCGGGGGTCGCCGAGAGGCGGCGGGGAAGGCCGGCGAGGGCGCCGGTGTCCGCGTCCTCGGTACGGCCCGCGTCGCGGGGGCCGGCGGCGCGGGATCCGTCCAGCGTCCGCGCGAGCAGAGCCCTGAGTTCCGGGAGCGCGGTGCCGTACCGGCGGGCCGTGTCCAGGCGCGGGGGGCAGAGCGTGGCGTCGAGGACGCCGCTGAGTTCCCCGCAGAGCTCCGCGAAGCGGACTGCCCGGTGCTCCGGAACGCCGAGCAGGACGCGGCCGGCGTCCACCGTGGCGGGCCGGATCAGGTCGTCCATCAGGTCGAACCGCTCCCCCACCGTCGAGGCGCGGTGCCGGTAGGCCCGGACGGCCGCCGCGGGTCGGCCGCGCAGCGCGGTTTCGCCGAGGACGGGCGCGGCCCACTTCCCCAGCCGGTCGTACTCCTCCCGGTCGAGCGCCGCCGGAAGCCCGGTCAGCGGCAGCGCCTCCCGCAGGGACGGGACGTCCCACGGGGCGGGTTCCTCGGCCGGCTCCCCGGGCGGGGGGCCGGCGTCGGGGGGCCGGGGGGTGAGGCGCCGGTCGGCCAGCGCGGCCGTGACCACCTCGTGGTCGGCCGTCACCCACGCCCCGGCGCTGCTCCAGTACAGAGGGCCCCGCTCACGGACGCGCCGGCCCAGTTCGGCCCGGTCGTCCCCGGCCGCGCGCAGCAGCAGCGCGTACGGGTCGCCTTTCGTGCCCAGGATCCACTGGACGCCGCGCAGGGTCAGCAGGACGCGTCCCCACGCACTGTCGGTCATGCTCGCCACCATGGGCAGGGACGCTAGGCAGAGCTCCTCGACCCCCTCTCGACTTCCCTTGGCTCCGGCCGGACCGGCCCGTCGAGCCGGACACGAGGGGAGCGTGGCACCGGCCCCCTAGGGTGACGCGGTCATGGACATCATCGGCAACGGTTTCATCGCCCGGCATCTGTGGCCGCTGCGCGGGGCGCACCCCGGGGTGACGGTGCTGGCGGCGGGCGTCCCGCGCCAGCACCTGCCGGATTCCGAGCACGAGCGGGAGGCGGAGCTCGTACGGGAGACGGTCGCGCGCTGCCGGAGCCGGGGCGAACTGCTGGTCTTCTTCTCGACGGCCAGCATGTACGGCGGTCCCGGCTGCCGGGGCCGGGAGGACGACCCGATCGTTCCGACCACGCGCTACGGCCGGCACAAGTTCGACCTGGAGACCACGATCCGGGAGTCCGGTGTGGCGCACCTCGTGCTGCGCCTCTCCTACGTACTGGGGCCGAACGGGCCCGATTTCCGGCTGGTGCCCGCCCTGGTGTCGCAGGTGCGGGCGGGGCGGGTCCGGGTGCATCCGGGGGCCCGGCGCGATCTGCTGCACGTCGCGGACTTCGTCGGGCTCGTCGACCGGCTGCTCGCCTGCGGAGTGCGCGACGAGACGGTGAACGTGGCCTCGGGGGACTGCGTGGACGTCCTCGCGGTCGTCGCCCACCTCAAGCACCGTCTGGGGCTCGATGCCGTGGAGGAGGTGGTGGGCGGGGGTGAGAGCGCCTTCTCGCACTGTCCGTCGGTGGAGAGGCTGCGGGCCCTGGTGCCCGAGCCGGCGGGTTCGGTGTTCGGGCCCGGCTACCACCGGCTCGCCCTGGACCGCTATCTCCGCGAGACGGGCGCACGGCCGGCGGTGGACCACGCGACAGCGGCGTTCCAACGGTCGTCGAACCGCGCCGGACATCATCGGACCTCCCCGTCGCAGCGGGCGGCCGGGGACGAGTGAAGGAAGCGGGGAACGCGATGGCGACGTACGACAGGGGCCGGGCGGTCACGGCGGACCTGCGCGGCCCGAGGACCTCCTCGGGCCGTGCGCTGCTCACGCCGCTGACCGCACATCTCCCCCTGATACGGGACGGAGCGCGGCAGGGGGACCGGGACGGTGCCTTCCCGGTCGAGGTGTTCGAGCAGCTCCGCACGAGCGGGGTGCTCGGGGCCACCGTGCCGGAGGAGCTCGGCGGGCTGGGCGTCTCCTCCCTGTACGACGTCTGCCTGGCCCTGGCGGCTGTGGCGGAGGCGGACGCGTCCACCGCGCTCGCCCTGCACATGCAGCTCAGCCGGGGTCTGACGCTCACCCATGAGTGGCGCCACGGGGACGAGGGGGCCCGGACCCTGGCCGAGCGGCTGCTCCGGGGCATGGGCTCGGGCGAGGCGGTGGTGTGCACCACGGTGAAGGACGCGGGCGGGGGCCGGGTGGTCACGCGGCTGCACCCGGCGCCGGACGGCGGCTGGCTGCTGTCGGGCCGCAAGACGCTGGCGAGCATGGCACCGATCGCCACCGACTTCGTGGTCTCGGCGCGGGTGGAGGTGGCGGGGGTGACGCGGTCGGCGGCCGCCGTGCTGCCCCGGGAGACCCCGGGTCTTACCGTCCTGGACGACTGGGACGGGCTCGGCATGCGGGCCTCCGGCAGCGTGGACATCCTGCTGGAGGACTGCCCGGTCCGTCTTGAGGACGTGTTCCTGCGGGGGCCGCTCGGGGAGCGCGACGACGCGGCCCTGGCCGGTCAGACCGTCAGTTCCATCACCATGCTGGGGATCTACGTGGGGGTGGCCCAGGCCGCCCGGGACCACGTGGTGGCGGAGCTGACCCGGCGCGGAAGCGCGCCGCCGGCGGGGGTGCGCACGCTCCTCGCGGAGATCGAGGCGCGGTTGCACGCGCTCCGTACGACGGTGGCGGGCACGCTGTCGGCTGCGGACCACCTGGCGTACGAGTTCGACGGTGATCCGCTGGAGCGCGGCCGGCGCATGATGTTCGACTTCCAGCGGGCCAAGCTGACGGTCAACCGGCTGGCGCCGGAGATCGTCGCGGACTGCGTGACGGTGATCGGCGGCGCCTCCTACGCGGGGTCCCATCCGCTGGCGCGTCTCTCCCGGGATGTCAGGGCGGGCTCGTTCATGCACCCGTTCACCTACCCGGACGCGGTGGACTGGCTCTCCGAGGCGGCCCTGGGCGGTCCGAAGAACTGAGCCGCCGCGCCGCGGGGCCATGGGAAAGGGGAGGGACGGGGCGACCCGTCCCTCCCCTTCCCCCGGTGCCGGGCGGTCCCTGCGGCCCCGCCCGGCTCCTCCGTCCTTCCCGGTCCTCCTCGGGCTCAGGAGTCGGGGGCGCCGTCCCCGGCATGTGCGGCCGCGTGCTCCATCGTGATGGTGCTGTTGCGGCCGAGGACGTCACGCACGAAGGCGCGGGCGTCGGCGACGGTGGCGTCCGGCCCCAGGACCGCCGTGACGGCCTTCTCGTCGAGGACCACGGTGTGGACGGAGGTGATCCGGGCCCCGTGCGCGTCCTCCTCGAACAGCCACCGTCCGGTGTGCGCCGTCATCAGCGCGGGGGTGTGCAACTGCTTGTAGACGATCCGATCGTCCGGGAAGCAGATCCGGACGGAGCGCGTGGTGTGGGTGGACCCGTCCGGGGCCCGGGTCTCCATCTCCAGGGTCTGGATCCCGGGGACGTCCTCCTCCAGGGCGGCGCGGGCCACGTGCGGCAGCCGCTCGGGCCAGAGGTCCGCCCGGTCGACGAAGGCGTAGGCGGCCTCGATGCCGACGGGGACCTCGACCGTGTCCTCGAAGGTCAGGGTCAGGTCCTCGGCGTCTCCGGTCCGTTCGGCCGCTGTGCGCAGGGCGTCCAGTTCGGCGCCGCTGTTGCGGTCGACGGCCCGCTCGATCCACGCCACGTTGTCGGGGTCGTCGCCGACGGCCCGGAAGTCGTGCAGCAGGCGGACCCGGGTGCGGGTGTCGTCGACCGGCTCGACGATCCACTCCCCGCCCATGGCCGCGACCGGCGGCTGGGAGACCTCCTGCCGGAAGGAGACGCGGAGGCCGTCGTGGTCCAGTTCCCGGTGCGAGGTCCAGGTCTTGACCTCGCCGTTGGCGGTGGCCCAGATCCGGATGCGCTCCTCCGCCGCGCTTCCGTCGGCGGGTTCGGTGTGCTCGACGCGCTCCACGTGCACGGTGGGCGGGAAGGTCTCCGGCCATCGGCCGACGTCGGCGATCAGGTCGAAGACACGGCGCGCCGGGGCGGCCACCGTGATCGTGTGCTCGGTGCGGTGGGTGGTCGGGGGGTGTGGCATGGTCCTCCTCCAGCTCGGGTCCGGGTCGGCGGCGCCAGCTTCCGCGCCGGCTCTGTTCAGGGACTCGACGACGGCTCGGCACCGGGCGGGCGGACGGAGAGGGCGTGGTGGAACAGGTCCAGCGGGTCCCAGCGTTCCTTGACCCGGCGGAGCCTTGCGTACAGGTCTCGGTGGTAGAGGGTGCTCCAGGGCACACCCGAGGTGTTCAGCCGGGGGTTGGCGAGGTCGTTGTCCGGATAGTTGACGTACGCACCGCTGTTGGCGTCGTTCGGCACCGGGACGCCGCCGGTGTCGGCGTGGAGTTCGCGGTAGAGGTCCCGGACCCAGGCGAGTTGACGCCCGGTCTGTTCCTCCTCGCCCCAGAGGGCCTCGTGCACGGCGCTGAAGAGGCAGTCCCGGTGAGGCATGGCGGTGGCCTCCGAGGGTACGTCGTTGATCCGTCCGCCGAGGAAGGTGAGGTAGACGGCGGCGGTGGCGAACTCCGCGCCGCCGCGGCTCAGATGGTCGTGGAGGACGCCGATCTGACGGTCGTCCCAGGGCTTGCGCAGCAGTGTGGACTTGGACTTGAACCGGGCTCCGCCGGGCCATTGGACGCCGCCGAGGACGGACTTCAGCCACGGGGTCGTGGTCGAGGTCGAGGTGTGCGGCGCCCCGGCGGCGCCGGTCAGTCCGGCGGCGAAGGCGTCCAGGAGCTCCCCCGCGCGGGGGTGGGCCGCGTCGAGGGCGGCGTCCACGGTGATCAGCCCGTTCGCGCGGTGGCCGAGGGTGAGCCCGCTCGACAGCTCCCCGTAGGGCGAGTCGGAGCCGATGTGCCGGTGGTGCCAGTCCCCGTGGGCGCGCAGGAGCCGGGTGAAGGCCGCGCGGTCCAGGTCCTGCCACCGCCAGCCGAGGGACATCGAGCGCGTGGCGCCGGGCGGCCGGGGCAGGAGCTCGGCCGGGCCACCGGCGGCACCGGGCGTCCGGAACAGGTAGCGGGTCACGACGCCGAAATTGCCTCCGCCCCCGCCGGTGTGGGCCCACCACAGGTCGCGCTCGGCCCCGGTGGAGTCACGGGTGGCCGTCACGAGGCGGGCCCTGCCCGCCGGATCCGTGACGACGACCTCGACGCCGTGGAGATGGTCGACGACCAGACCGTACCGCCGTGAGAGCGCGCCGTACCCGCCGCCGGCGACGTGGCCCCCGACACCGACGGCCGGACAGCCGCCGCCGGGCAGGGTGACGCCCCATCCGAGGTAGAGGGTGCGGTAGACCCGTCCGAGCGTGGCACCCGCTTCGACGGCGAAGACCCGTCGCCGCGGATCGTAGGAGACCTCCGTCATCTCGGAGACGTCGATGAGGACCCGGACTGCCGGGTCGTCGACGAGGTTCTCGAAGCAGTGGCCGCCGCTGCGGACCGCGACCCGCCTGCGGCCCCGGGCCGCCTCCTCCACCGCCCGGACCACCTGCTCCGCCGAGCCGACCAGGTGCACGACGTCCGGGGAGCCGGTGAAGCGGCCGTTGTACCCGCGGGTGGTGAGTTCGGCGTACCGGGGGTCGTCCGGTTCCAGCACCACCGGCCCCAGCGTCCGCGGACTCCCCGCGCCGGGGGTGGAGGCGGCGGCGGGGCCGCCGAGGAGCGTGGCGCCCCCGGAGAGCGCCGAGAGTTCCAGCAGCCGTCTGCGCGTGAGTCGTGCCAAGGGGAGCACCGCCCTTCCCGTCCGGCCGTGGCCGATCGCCTCGCCGGCGGCCAGCGTGCTCGTCCTCGCTGGCGGGACGGTGGAGTCGTGCTCGTACGGCGGCGCCGGACGGGACCGGAGCGGACGCTTCGAAAGGCGGATCGAGACCGTCAGGGAAGCTGACAAAGACGTTATTAACGCTTCTAAGCTCGAAGAAGTCAAGAGCTCAGAGCCTCTGGCTTCCCCTCCCCCTGCCCCAGAACCGAGCCGGCCGGTCCGGGCACGGGCCGGGTCCACCCTGAGCCGCCCCATGAACCCCGTACGGGAGAACCCATGATCCGCACCCGCGGGCTCACCCGCAGTTTCCGCGCCAAAGGAGAGACCGTCGAAGCCGTGCGCGGCCTCGACCTCGACATCGAAGCCGGCTCCGTGGTCGCCTTCCTCGGCCCCAACGGCGCCGGGAAGACCACCAGTCTGCGGATGCTGACGACCCTGCTCCCGCCGACCTCGGGCACCGCCGTCGTCGCCGGCCACGACGTGCTGGCCGACCCGTCGGGCGTCCGCCACCGCATCGGCTACCTCGGCCAGGGCAACAGCGCCGGCAGCAACTTCCGGGTCGTCGACGAACTGATCACCCAGGGCCGCGCCTACGGCCTGGCCCGCGCGGAGTCCCGCACCCGGGCGGAGCGCCTGCTGGCCGCGCTCGAACTGGAGGGCCTGGCCAAGCGGACGGTGGGCACCCTGTCGGGCGGCCAGCGCCGCCGCCTGGACATCGCCATGGCCCTGGTCCACGAGCCGGAACTGCTCTTCCTCGACGAACCCACCACGGGGCTCGACCCGCACAGTCGCGCCAACATCTGGGAGCACGTGCTGCGGCTGCACAAGGAGCTCGGCACCACGATCGTCTTCACCACCCACTACCTGGAGGAGGCGGACCTCTGGGCCCGGCGGGTGATGGTGGTCGACCACGGCCGGGTGATCGCCGACGACTCCCCCGAGAAGCTCAAGTCCGATCTGGCCGGCGACCGCATCACCCTGGGGGCCGCCGACCGCGCCGACGCCGAGCGGGCCGCCGAACTCACCCGCACCCTCCCCGGCGTCCACGAGGTCACCGTCGACGGCACGGAGGTGCGGGTGCGCACTCCCCACGGAGACGCCCGGCTCCCGGTCCTGCTGCGGAACCTGGAGGACGTCGGAGTGCGGGTGCTCACCGCCCGGCTCACCCGCCCCACCCTCGACGACGTCTTCCTCGGCCTGACCGGCCGCACCCTGCGGGAGAGCGCCGACGCCACCGCCCCGACCACCACGCACGACGGAGCCTGACCATGAAGGTGCTCAACGACACCCGTACCGCCTTCGCCCGCGAACTGGGGCCCGAGCTGCGCCAGCCGGCCGGCCTCCTCTTCACGATGCTGCTGCCCTTCCTCTTCCTCGCCCTCTTCGCGCCCTTACTCCCGGCCATGGCCTCCCCGGGCGGGGAGACGGGCTCGCCCTGGCAGTGGTTCGTGCCGGGAATGCTCGTCCTGCTGGCCCTCTCCGCCACCGCGGGGGCGGGCGCCTCCCTGCTCAACGAGATGTCCTCGGGGACCTTCGAGCGCATGCTCGTGACCCCGCTGAACCGGGCCGCGATGCTCGTCGGACGGGCGCTGAAGGAAGTCGTGATCCTGCTGACGCAGGCCCTGCTGATCCTCGCCCTGCTGCTGCCGACCGACTTCCGGCTCCACCCGCTCGGCGCCCTGGCGGGCCTGGCGCTGCTGACCGTCTTCGGGATCGGGATCAGTGCCCTCTCCTTCACCCTCGCCCTCCACTCCCGCAAGCAGCAGACCCTGTTCTACGGCGTGCAGCAGATGATCTTCTTCCCGCTGCTGCTGCTCTCCGGGGTCCTGCTCCCCATCACCGAGGCGTCGGCCCCCACCTGGCTCTACGTCCTGAGCCGGATCAACCCCGCGACCTACGTGGTCGAGGCCGAACGCGCCCTGTTCGACGGCCGCTTGGCCGAGACGGGCGTGCTGTACGGGATCCTCGCCGCGACGGCCATCGCGGTGCTGGGGGTCGTCGCGGGCATCCGCGGCATGCGCAACGCCTCGGTCTGACGCTCCGTGTGACGCGCCGTCCGGCCGTCCCCACCCACCGCAGTCCGAGCCCGTACGCGAAGGAGCACCGCCCCCGTGACAGCCGAAGTCTCCCGCAGCGCCCCGAGTCCCCGGGCCCGCACCGTGGACGTCTGGTTCGACCCCGCCTGCGCCTACACCTGGCTGACCAGCCGCTGGCTGCGGGAGGCGGCCCGGGTCCGTCCGCTGGAACTGCGCTGGCACCTGATGAGCCTGTCCCTCCTCAACGAGGGCCGGGACGACGACCCCGAGGGTGACCCGGAGGGATATCTGATGGTGCCGGTGCGGATCGGCACCGCCGTCCGGCACCACCACGGGCAGAAGGCCCTGGCCCGCTTCCACGCCTCGCTGTGGGCCGATCTCGGCGCCCCCGGGGAGCAGGGCGGAGACAGCCGGAAGTGGATCAACGATCCGGCCCTGGCCCTGGCCCACGCGGGCCTGCCGGAGGAGCTGGCGGCGGCCGGGACCTCCACCGCCTACGACGGGGAGCTGCGGGCCTCGCACGCGAAGGCCTTGGAGCTGCTGGGCCCCCGGCCCGGGACGCCGGTGGTCGCCGTCGGCGAGCCGGGCGAACCGGACCGCCCCTCCCCGGTCTTCTTCGGGCCGGTCATCTCCCGCGTACCGAAGGGGGAGGCGGCGGGGCGGTTGTGGGACGGGACGCTGCTGGTGGCCGGCACCCCCGGGTTCCACGCGCTCAAGGGGAGGCCCGCCGACCCGGATCCGGACGTGACCGGGGCGGAGGTGGATCCGGCGTGACCGGGCCCGCGCCGACCGGCCGTCGGGCGGGGCGTGCGGTCGCCCGCGGGTCCCCGGGGTCAGTAGTTGCCGAGGCCGCCGCAGACGTTGAGGGCCTGGGCGGTGACGGGGGCGGCCGTGTCGGTGATCAGGTAGCCGACCAGGCCCGCCACCTCCTCGGGGGTGGTGTACCGGCCCAGGGGGATCTTCGCCTGGAACCGTTCGAGCACGGCCTCGGTGGAGATGTCCCACGCCGCCGCGTACCCCGCGCGGACCCGCTCCGCCATCGGCGTCTCGACATACCCCGGGCAGACGGCGTTGACCGTGATGCCGGTCCTGGCCAGTTCCAGGCCCAGGGCCTTGGTGAAACCGACCACGGCGTGCTTGGAGGCCGAGTAGGGCGCACCGAGCACCACGCCCTGCTTCCCGCCCGTGGAGGCGATGTTGACGACCCGCCCCCGGCCCCGGTCCAGCATGCCGCCGGTGGTCAGCACCGCCCTGGTCACCCGGAACACGCTGTGGAGGTTGGTGTCGACGACGTCGAGCCACAGCTCGTCCGTCAGGCCGGCCGTGGGGCCGCCCCCGCTGCGTCCCGCGTTGTTGACGAGGACGTCGATCGGACCGTACCGGTCGACGGCGGCGCGGACGAAGGCGTCCACCTGCCCGGTGGAGCGCACGTCGCAGGTCTGTCCGTCGGCGTCCACACCCTCCCCGCGCAGGAGTTCGACGGTGGCGGCGACGGAGTCGGCGTCCCGCGCGCAGAGGAAGACCCGCAGGCCGTCCCTGCCGAGCGAGCGGGCCACGGCGAGACCGATCCCGCTGGTCGCCCCGGTGACGACGGCGACCCGTCCTTCGGTGCCGGTCATGGTTCCTCCCGGATCGTGGCATCGGATGTGCGTTCGCGGCCCGAGGGTGGCAACGGACGCTCGACAGGCGGTCGACCGGCCGCGTTCACCGCGGTTCTAGCCGTTCGAGAGGACGGCCGGGAAACGTCGGCGGGTCCGGGACCGGGCCTGCCGCACACACGATGAGAGACGAAGGAGAAGGAACCATGACCGTTCTGGTGACGGGTGCCACGGGGAACGTGGGCCGGCATGTGGTGGCGGGGCTGCTGAAGGCGGGTGAGCGGGTCCGTGCCATGACCCGCTCGCCCGAGCGCGCCTCGCTGCCGGAAGGGGTGGAGACGGTCCGGGGCGACCTCGCCGATCCGGCGAGTCTCGACGCCGCCCTCTCCGGTGTCGACCGGGCGTACCTCTTCCCGCTGCCGGGAACCGCCGAGGAGTTCACCGCCCGGGCCGTCAAGGCGGGGGTGCGACGGATCGTCGTGCTCTCCTCCGTGGCGGCCGAGTACGCCGATGGGGACTACAGCGGCGACCACCACACGGCGGTGGAACGGGCGGTGGAGGCGTCCGGTGCCGAGTGGACCCACGTCAGGCCGGGCGAGTTCATGGCCAACCTGCTGGACTGGTGGGCCCCCTCGATCCGGGCCGAGGGCGTGGTCCGCGCTCCCTTCGGCGCGACCCGCAGCACCCCCGTGCACGAGGCCGACATCGCCGACGTGGCGGTGACGGCGCTGCTGGAGGACGGGCACGCCGGGAAGGCGTACTCCTTCGCCGGCCCGGAGTCCCTGGCGAAGACCGAGCAGGTGCGTGTGCTGAGCGAGGTCCTCGGCCGCGAGATCCGCTTCGAGGAACTGACGGTGGAAGCGGCCCGCACGCTGTGGCTGGGCCAGGGGATGTCCGCCGAGGCGGTCGACTGGCTGCTCCAGGACCCGGTGGACGTGCCGGTGGGCCCCACCGCCGAGCGGGTCACCGGACGGCCGGCCCGCACCTTCGCCCAGTGGGTGGCCGACCACCGGGCGGACTTCTGACGGGCCGCGTCCCGAGGGCGTTCAGCGGCGGTTGAGCGGGGCTCCAGCCGGCCCGCCGACGGTGGTCGGGACCTTCTTCGCGGACCGATGGGAAACGCCCTCATGGTGGATGTCGCACAGAACGCCCTGATCCGACGGCTGGTCCGGGCCGGAGCCGGCTCCGACGACGAGATCGACGCCCTGCTGAAGGAGGCCGGTCTCGCGGACGTGGCAGCCGTCCTCGTCGGGGAGGTGCTGTTCCGCTGCCCGGACCCGGTCAACACCGCCCCCGTCGACGTGGCGCTGGACGTCACCCACGGCGGGGAGCGGCACTCCGCCGTCCTGCGCATGGTGCGCGACGAACCGATCCGCGCGGTCGGGGACGACTCCGCGCGGGTGCGCTCCCGGGTGACCTTCACGGCGGCGGGGCTGCTCCGCCGGCTCCACGGGCCGGCGGACTCCCCGCGCACCGGGGACTTCCACAACTCCTTCGTGCCGACGCCCGGGGAGCCGGGGCAGGTGCGGGAGCTGCTCGCCGAGATGAACACGGTGCTGCGCGCGGCGGCCCAGGCCACCGCCACCCTGATGGCCGGCTGCACGGGGCGCGCCCCCGACCTGGGTGAGCTCTCCATCCGGTACGGCTCCGACAAGTGGGCCAGCTTCCACTGGTACACGGCGCACTACGAGCGCCACTTCGCCCCGTACCGGGACCGGCCGGTGCGGATCCTGGAGATCGGCATCGGCGGCTTCGACGACGACCTCGGCGGCGGCTCGCTGAAGATGTGGAAGCGCTACTTCCCCCGGGGCACGGTCTTCGGCCTGGACATCTACGACAAGACGGCGCTGACCGAGCCCCGGCTGACGGCGCTGGTCGGGGACCAGAACGACCCGGAGTTCCTGACCGGGCTGGCCCGCGAGCACGGGCCGTTCGACATCGTCATCGACGACGGCAGCCATGTGAACGAGCACGTACGCACCTCGTTCCGGACCCTCTTCCCGTACGTGCGGCCCGGGGGCCTCTACGTGATCGAGGACCTCCAGACCGCGTACTTCACCGACTTCGGCGGCAGCGCGGGCGGGGTCGCGGGCCCCGACACCTCGCTCGGTCTCGTCAAGGAGCTGATCGACGACCTGCACCACCGGGAGCACCGCGATCCCGCCGTCGTCCGCCCCACCCCGACGCAGAGCACCGTCACGGCGGTGCACGCCTACCACAACATCGTCTTCGTGGAGAAGGGGACGAACGGGGAGGACACGCTGCCCACGTGGATGGACGCCGACGTGTGGACCGCGCTCGGCGCCAAATGAGCGGCCGGGGAGAACGAGGAGGAAGGAGGGGAGCGGCTGTGCGCGTTCTGTTCACCGTGTCCACGTGGCCCACCCAGTACGCGGCCATGGTGCCGCTGGGATGGGCGCTCCAGGCGGCCGGCCACGAGGTCAGGGTGCTGTGCGCCCCCTCGCAGGCGGCCGCGGTGGGACGGGCCGGCCTGGTACCCGTGCCGGTCCTCGGGGGCATGGAGGAGGTCCTGCGGCTCCGCCTGCAGTACCACGCGGAGGCGGTGGCCGGGATCTGGCCGTACCCGTGGCTCCCTCCCCACCCGCTGACGGGCGAACGGCTCGACCGCCTCGACGCCTTCGACACCCGGCGCTTCGAGCGGGAGGTCGCGCCCGAGCTGGACGCGTCGACGGCCCGGAGCTTCGACGCGGCCGTGGACTATGCCCGGGACTGGCGGCCGGACCTGGTCCTGTACGACCCGGGAAGCCTGGAGGGGCTGCTGGCCGCCGACGTCCTGGGCGTTCCGGCGGCGCTCTGCCTCTGGGGTCCGGCGAGCCCGCACGACCCCGATCACATGCGGATCGTTCCCACCGACCGCAGCGGATCGTTCGCCCGGTACGGCCTGGGGCCGTTCGACCTGACGATGATCGAGCGGGTCGTGGACCCCAACCCGCCGTCCCTGAAGGTGCCGATCGGGTCCGCGCGGCTGCCGGTGCGCTACGTCCCGTACAACGGCGCCGGGTCCGCCCCGGCGTGGACCGCGCGGCCACCGGAGGGCCGCAGGGTCTGCGTCACCTGGTCCACGGCCCTGTCCACCGTCTCCGGCCCCGACTCCTATCTGCTCCCCCGGATCGTCGCCGCCCTCGACGGACTGGACTGCGAGGTCGTGCTCACCGCGACCGCGCGGGACGTGGCCGCGCTCGGCCCGGTGCCGTCCTCCGTCCGTGTGGCGGAGAACCTGCCGCTGGCCGCCCTGCTGCCGGGCTCCGCCGCCGTCGTCCACCACGGCGGCAGCGGCAGCACGCTCACGTCCCTGTGGGCGGGGGTCCCGCAGTTCATCGCGACGTTCGCGTCGGAACAGCAGGTCACCGGGGAGCGGGTGGCCGCCACCGGGGCCGCGCTCCACGTCCCCGGGCACCTCGCGGACGAGGCGGCGATCCGGGCCGGCGTGGAGCGGCTGATCGAGGACGGCGCCCATCGGGCCGCGGCCGGGCGGCTCCGTGAGGAGGTCGCGGAGGCACCGACGCCGGCCGCGCTCACCACCGCGCTGGAGGCCCTGGCGACCGGCGCCTGAGGCGCCGGATCCCGGCAGCGGATCCGGGTGCGCGAAGGTCGAGGCGCATACGAGGTCCGCTGCCGATCCTGCGGGGCATGACCATCCGAAGCGAGGGAACCGAAGGAACAGGCCGTGAGGCCCGGCCAGGGGCTGGGGCAGGGCGGGGGATCGTCGTCACCGGCGGCGGCACCGGCATCGGCCGGGCCACGGCCCGCGCGTTCGCCGCGGGCGGGGACCGGGTGCTCGTCGTCGGACGCACCGCGGCCGCGCTCGACGCGACCGCCGAGGGGCACCCCGGCATCCGGGGCCTCGTCGCCGACGTCACGGAGCCGGACGCCCCCGAGCGGATCGTCGACACGGCCCTGGACGTCCTCGGGCGGATCGACGTCCTGGTCAACAACGCGGCCGCGATGGGGTACCGCCCGCTGGCCGCGCTGGACCGGACCGAGGCCGAACGGCAGCTCCACACCAATCTCCTGGCCCCGGTCCTGCTCACCCGGGCCGCCCTGGAACCGCTGGCGGAACGGTCCGGCACGGTGGTGAACATCGGCTCGGCCGGCGCCCTGGGTCTGAGGTCCTGGCCGGACAACGGCCTGTACGGGGCGGCCAAGGCCGGGCTCGACTTCCTCACCCGCACCTGGGCCGTCGAACTGGCCCCGCGCGGCATCCGGGTGGTCGGAGTCGCCCCCGGGGTGACCGACGTCGGTGCCGGCCCGGGGCCGGACGGCGGCGACCCGGCGTACGGGGACTTCCTGAAGGGGATCGCCGCCCGGACGCCGAGCGGCCGGGTCGGCCGTCCCGAGGAGATGGCCTGGTGGATCGTGCAGCTCACCCGGCCGGAGGCCGCCTACGCCAACGGGACGGTGGTTCCGGTGGACGGCGGGCTCTCCCTGACGTGACCCCGGTCGTCCCACCGTCCCGCCCGGCGGCCCCGCCCGCACGTCGACCCGGTCCGTCCGTCCGAAAGGGGAGCGCCGATGCGCGTCCTGTTCCAGCCCTTCGCCGCCGCCACCCACGTGGCCGCCCAGGTCCCGCTCGCCTGGGCGCTGCGCGCGGCCGGTCACGAGGTGCGGGTCGCCACCCAGCCGGACGTGGTCGAGGACATCACCGGGGCCGGCCTGACGGCGGTACCGGTCGGTGAGTCCCTGCACGTCGCCGCCAAGATGAACCCCGCCGGGGCGGACCTGCCGGAGGAACTGCGCGACGGCGCCTGGCTGCGGGTCCTCGACCCGGGTGAGGTCCGTCCGGAGCGGCTGACGCCCGAACACCTGCACGGGGTCTTCGCCGCCTGGACGCCACTGGTCCACCGGAACACGGTGCCGGACCGGATGATCGACGACCTCGTCGCCTTCGCCCGGGACTGGCGGCCGGACCTGGTCGTCTGGGACACCATGACCTACGCGGGCCCGGTCGCCGCCCGTGCCGTCGGCGCCGCGCACGCCCGCCTGATGTTCGGGCTCGACCTGGTCGGTCTGCTGCGCGAGCGGTACCGGGCCGTCCTCGACCGGCTGCCGCCGCAGCTGCGGGACGACCCGCTGGAGGAGTGGTTGGGGCCCGTCCTGGAACGCCACGGCCTGGAGGGTCCCGGCCGGGGCTTCGACGAGGAGCTCGTGGTCGGCCAGTGGACCCTGGACCCGGTGCCCGCCTCCCTCGCCCTGCCGGTCTCCCTGCCACGGGTTCCGGTGCGTTACGTGCCGTACAACGGCCGGGCGGGCGCGCCCCTCCGGCTGGACGAGCCCACCGGACGGCGGCGGATCTGCCTCACTCTCGGCGTCTCCTTCCGGGAGGTGGTCGGCGAGGACCAGGCGTCGGTCGGCGCGTTGCTGGAGGCCGTGGCCGACCTGGACGTCGAGGTGGTGGCCACGCTCGACGCCGGGCAGCTCTCCGCCCTCGGGCCGCTGCCGCCGAACGTCCGGGCGTTCGACTTCGTCCCGCTGGACGAACTCCTGCCGAGCTGCGCGGCGGTCATCCACCACGGCGGGGCGGGTACCTTCCTGACCGCCCTGGCCCACGGGGTCCCGCAGGTCGTCGTCCCGTCCCGGATGTGGTGCAACACCCCGCGCGCGGAGCGGGCCGGGGCGGCCGGGGTGGCGCTGACGTGTCCGCCCGAGCGGCTCACGGCCGGCCGGCTGCGCGCGATGGTCACCCGCGTACTCGACGACCCGTCGTTCGCGCGTGCGGCGGCCCGGGTGCGCACCGAGATGCTCGGGACACCGACGCCGGCCGGGATCGTACCCGTCCTCGAACGGCTGACGGCCGCCCACCGGACGGGCGCATGACATACGGTCGGAGCCGGAAGATCGCTGTCTCCGAGGATTGGGGCGACGTCACCTTGAGGACGCACATTCCGTATCTCCTGGCCGTGGCGAGCACCGTCGCGACGCGGCGGGTGGACGAGCGTCTGGCCGCGTACGACCTGACGGTGCGCCAGTACGGCCTGCTCGCCCAGCTCTCGCTCGAACCCGAACTGACCATGGCGGAGCTGGCCCGTCAGCTGGGCATCGCCCGGCAGTCGGTGCACCAGCTGGTCAACGAACTCGTCGAGGCCGGCCACGTACGCCGCCGCCCGGGTGCCGACGACCGCTCGCGGCGGCTGGAGATCACCGACACCGCGCACTACCTGCTGACCCGCATCGACGAGCCGCTGCGGCGGGTGGAGGCGGAACTGCTCGGCGATCTCGCCCCGTACGAGGCCGAGACCCTGCGCGGCCTCCTCCAGCGCGTCCTGGCGCACGCCACCGACGACGAGGCGTGGCTGCCCGCCCGCTGACGACTCCCCCGCGCGCACCAACGGGGGTCGAGGCGGTGTCGAGGTCCGCTCCCTAGCCTCGCCGCCATGCGTGTGCTCTTCGTCACCCTGGCCGCCCCGCCCCACTTCTTCGCCCAGGTGCCGCTGGCCTGGGCCCTGCGCGCCGCCGGACACGACGTGCGCGTCGCCAGTCAGCCCGACCTCATGGACACCGTCACCGCCGCCGGGCTGCCCGCGGTGCCTGTAGGACCCCGGCTCGCCCAGGACGAGTCCGTGGAGAAGCTCCGGCAGCGGCGGGAGAAGGCCGCCGAACGCCTGGCGGAGCCGCCGGACGCCCAGGAACTCATGCGGATGGCGGAGGACCGGCCCGAACGGCTGACCCCCGACTTCCTGGACGGCCTGTTCACGGTGATGACCTCGGCCATCTTCCAGAACTTCTCGGCCGAGGAGACCGTGGACGACCTGGTGGCACTGGCCCGGCGGTGGCGCCCCGATCTCGTCGTCTGGGACACCCTGATGATGGGCGGGGCGGTCGCCGCGCGCGCCTCCGGGGCGGCCCACGCCCGGCTCCTCTACGGACTCGACCTGGTGGGCGCGGCGCGGGAACGGCACCTGGCCGCGTCGGCCGGCCGTCCCCGGGGACTGCGGGAGGACCCGCTGGCCGAATGGCTCGGCTGGACGGCGGCCCGGTACGGCGTCGGGTTCACGGAGGACCTGGTGACCGGCCAGTGGACCCTCGACCCCGCCCCGGCCTCGCTGCGCCCTCCCACCGCCCTGCCGTGGGTGCCCGTCCGCCACGTTCCGTACAACGGGCGGTCCGTGGTGCCGGAGTGGTTGCGCGAACCGCCGGCCCGGCGCCGGGTCTGCCTCACCCTGGGGCTCTCGTTCCGTGAGGTGATGGGCGGTGAGCAGACCTCCGTACCGGCTCTGCTGGAGTCGTTGGGCGAGCTGGACGCCGAGGTGGTGGCGACCCTCGACTCCGGGCAGTTGGCCGAGGTCGGCCACGTCCCGGGCAATGTGCGGGTGGTGGACTTCGTACCGCTGGACGCCCTGCTGCCCACCTGCTCGGCGATCGTGCACCAGGGTGGCTTCGGCACCGCGCAGAACGCGCTGGTGCACGGCGTGCCCCAGATCGTCGTCCCCAACGACCTGTGGGACATCCACCCCCGGGCGGCGCTGATCGAACGGTCGGGGGCCGGACTGCGCCCGTCCGGGTCCGGTCCGCTGCGCCCGGCGGAGCTGCGGGGCCTGGTGACGCGGGTGCTGGAGGAGCCCTCGTACGCGCGGAACGCGGCCCGGCTGCGGAACGAGATCGAGGCGGCCCCCTCGCCCGCCGACCTGGTTCCGGTCCTCCAAGCGCTGACCGCGCGTCACCGCCGGCTCAGCTGAGCCGGTCCAGCGCCTCGGCCAGGGCCGCGCGCCACGACCGGGGCGCCGGGATGCCCGCCTCACGCCACCGGTCGTGGCCCAGCACCGTGTACCGGGGCCGGGGGGCGCGCCCGCCGAAGACCGCGGCGGACACCGGCCTCACCCGCCGGGGATCGGCGCCGACCAGCCGGAACACCTCGCGTGCCAGCTCGTACCAGCTGGCCCGGCCCGCGTTGGTGGCGTGGAAGACGCCGTGCGCCCCGGGGACGCCTCCGAGGGCGATCAGGGAGCGCGCCACGTCGGCCGCCCACGTCGGCTGCCCCACCAGATCGGCCACCACGTCCACGGGGTCGCCGCCCCGCGCCCGCTCGGACATGGTGCGGACGAAACTGGGCCCGTGCTCACCGTGGAGCCAGGCGGTGCGGACCACGGCCCCCAGGTCCGGCAGGAGCGCGAGGACCGCCCGTTCGCCCGCCCGTTTGCTGCGTCCGTAGACGTTGAGGGGGGCCGTGGGGTGGTCCTCGGGGTACGGGGAGCCGGCATCACCGGGGAAGACGTAGTCGGTGGAGAGGTGCAGCAGCCGGGTCCCGTGGCGCGCGCACAGGCCGGCGAGGTGCCGGGGGCCTTCGGCGTTGACGCGGAAGGCCCGGTCCGGGTCCGTCTCGGCCGCCTCCACGGCCGTGTAGGCGGCGCAGTTGACCACGAGGCCGGGGCGGTGCCGGGCGAAGGCCGCGGCGAGCGCGTCGGGTTCGGTGACGTCCAGGGCCCGCCGGTCCAGGCCGACCGCGTCCGCGCCCTCGGCCGCCAGGGCCGCCGTCACCTCACGGCCGAGGAGTCCGCCCGCCCCCGTGACCAGCCACCTCATCCCGGGGCCCGGACGGCTGTGTCCAGCGGCTCGCGCAGACGGCGCTTGAGCGGTTCCCACCAGTCGCGGTGCCGCCGGTACCAGTCGACGGTGGCCGGGAGGCCGTCGGCGAAGGCGTGCCGGGGACGGTAGCCGAGCTCGGCGCGGGCCTTGCCGTCGTCGAGGGCGTAGCGCCGGTCGTGGCCCTTGCGATCGGGCACCCGCCGGATCCGGCTGGAGTCGGCCCCGCAGGCGTCGAGGAGCAGGTCGGTCAGTTCCCGGTTGGTGAGGCCGGTGCCGCCGCCGAGGTGGTAGACCTCGCCGGCCCGTCCCCGGGTGCGGACCAGGTCGATGCCGGCACAGTGGTCCTCGACGTGCACCCACTCGCGTACGTGGGTGCCCTCGCCGTAGAGCGGCACGTGCTCCCCGTCCAGCAGGTTGGTGACGAAGAGCGGGATCAGCTTCTCCGGGAACTGGCGCGGCCCGTAGTTGTTGGAACAGCGGGTGATCCGCACGTCGAGGCCGTGGGTGCGGTGCTGGGCCAGGGCGAGCAGGTCGGATGCGGCCTTGGAGGCCGCGTAGGGGGAGTTGGGGCTCAGCGGGCAGTCCTCGGTCCAGGCGCCCTCGGCGATGGAGCCGTAGACCTCGTCGGTCGAGACGTGGACGAAGGGGCCGACGCCGTGGCGCACGGCCGCGTCGAGGAGCGTCTGGGTGCCCAGCACGTTGGTGCGGACGAAGGGCTCCGCTCCGGTGATGGAGCGGTCCACGTGCGATTCGGCGGCGAAGTGCACCACCTGGTCGGCGCCGGCCGTCAGCCGGTCGACCAGGACGGGGTCGCAGATGTCCCCGTGCACGAACCGCAGTCGGGGGTGGGAGACGTCGAGGTTGTCGAGACTGCTCGCGTAGGTCAGGCGGTCCAGCACGGTGACGTGGACGGCCGGGTCCTCGGACAGCAGGGAACGGACGTAGGCCGAGCCGATGAAACCGGCCGCTCCGGTAAGCAGGAGATTCACGCGGGTCACGGTGCCCGCCGCGGGTCGAGCATTCGACGACGGTCCCTGGTCGCGGCCCTCTTCCGGCTCCATCCGTCGTCGACCCGTCGGTGACCGGCGCGGCCGAGACTCGGGCGTCGAGATCCCGAACGCTGGAGGAGCCATGGCCCTGTTCGCTGTCCTCGCCACCCAGTCCCCCACCGGAATCCCCGCCGACGAGTTCCGGCGGCGGCTGCCCGAGGGCTTCGCGTACGTCAAGGAACTGGTCGGCAGGGGAGTCATCCGGCACAACTGGATCCGGGTCGGCGCCTCGGGCGGCCTGCTGATCTACGAGGTGGACTCCCACGAGGAGCTGAACACCCTGCTGTACGGGAACCCGCTCAGCCCGCACCTCCGCTTCGAGGTGATCCCGCTGGCGGAGGTGGGCGGCTTCGACCCGACGGCCTTCGAGAAGCGGGGCGGAGCGGCCGGGGACGTCACCGTCACCCGGTGACGAGGGCGCGGGCGAGGCTCCGGTAGAAGGCGGTGACCCCGGGTTCCTTCGGGGAGAGGTGGCCGCGCTCCGCGAAGCGGGAGCCCGCCACCCGCTGCACGGCCTCCATGCCGAGACGGTCCTCCCGGTTGACCACCGCGGCGCTCTCCTCGTTCTGCTCGCGGAACGCGTTGCGGTCCTGGCCCTCCAGGGCGGAGGGATGCGTGAGCACCCCGCCGCGGACCTCGACGCGGTCGATGGCCAGCGGGATCATGGCCGTCCAGACGACGGAGTCGCCGAAGGCCGCCAGACTGCTGCACGGGAAGACGGCGCAGTTGTACATGGTGGCCCGCTGCGCGGCGGAGAGCGGCAGCGCCGTGTGCGCGAGGGGTTCGCGGAACGGGCTGAGGAGCCGGGTCACCCAGGGCGAGTCGGCGCGCACCTCCATGGCCCCGCCCGGTGGGGTGATGAGCGCCACGGTGGTGGGGTGGAGTCCCATGGCGTGGTAGTTCTCGTGGGCGTTCTGGACCGCGATCTTCCAGTTGCACCGCCACTCCTCGGTCCAGGTGGCGATCGGCGTCATCTCCGGCAGCCGGTAGGCGTCGAGTTCCCGGCCGATCCGCCGCAGGTGCGGCGCCAGCGGCTCGGCGTCCGGGTCGGGATTGACGAAGACGAAGCCCCGCCACTCCTCCACGGCCGGGGCGGGCCGGCGCGCGCCCGGGGCGGACCGCGCCCGCAGTGTCCCGTCCTCGCCCCGGAAGACGGTGACGGCCCGGCCGGCGGGGGAGACGGTGAAGCACCCTCCGGGTTCGGCCGGTTCAGCGGCGTGGCCCGCCAGCAGCCAGGACCGTCCGAAGACCAGCTCCCGCTCCGCCGCCCACAGCTCGGGGGAGGTGAAGGCCGCCGGGGACAGACTCACCTCGGGGGCGTCCGCTTCCAGATACCCGGCCAGCTCCGCCACGATCTCCGTGAGCGTCATGCTTACCGCCGTTCCTTTCCGTACCGGGCCGTGAGCCGCTCGATCTCGGCGACGGCCTCGTTGGGTGTCGGCATCTCCTCGATCTCCCGCCGCAGGCGCTGCGCGTTCGCCGCGAACGACGGGTCCGTCAGCACGCGCGCGACGTTCTCCCGGAAGCGGTCCGCGGTGAACTCCCGCAGCGGGAGGGACAGGACGTTGCCCTGCTTCTCGTAGGCGGCGCCCATGGACTCCGTGACCCACTCCCAGCCGGTGAGCAGGACCTGGGGAACACCGTGGTACTCGGCCGTGGCCTTGGTCTGGTAGCCACCGTGGTGCACCACCGCCGCGCAGGTCGGCAGCAGGTCGTGCATCGGCACCCGGTCCACCACCCGTACGGCGTCCGGGAGCGGCGGCAGGTGTGCGCGCTGCCGGGCGGAGAGCGCGGCGACCACCTCCACGTCCAGCTCGCCGAGCGCGCCCAGCATGCCGATGAGGACCGTGTCGAGGTCCCAGAGGCCGTAGCTGCTGTCGATGCTGACCCCCAGGGTCAGGCAGACCCGGGGGCGCAGTGGTGGCTCGCGGAGCCAACGGGGCACGACCGCGGGCCCGTTGTAAGGGATGTAGCGGGCCGGGACCGTCGGGATGCCCAGGTCCTCGCGGAGGCTCGCCGGCCGGGTGTCGACGGTCCACTGGCCGGTGAGCACGGACTCGTGGAACCGGGTCCCGGCACCGAGGCGTTCCAGCGTCCAGTCCAGCCACTCCGCCGTGGGGTCCTCCCGGTGCTCGGGCTCCTGCTCCGCGGCCAGGCGCAGGAAGGTCCGCCGGGTCCCCAGTTGCATGGCCAGTTCGGGCCCGGAGACCAGACGGGCGTGGGCCGCGCCCACGGTGAGCGCCGCGACCGGGCCCGCCAGGCAGAGCGTCTCCCAGATGACGAGGTCGGGGCGCCAGTGCCGGGCGAGGGCCACCAGTTCGTCGATCATGGTGTCGGAGTTCAGGCGGGAGTTGAGGGCCGGCACGATGACGCTCTCGTAGCCGAGCTGCTCCTCCCAGGTCTCCACCCGGTCCGGCTCCCGGTCCTGGTCGGCGGTGCCGAAGTGGGCGATGGCCTCCTGGTGGAACTCGCCCAGTGCCTCGTACCACGGGGGGCTCTCGATCGGGACGGCCGTGATCCCGGACCGGGTGACGGTCTCCACCACGCCGGGGACGCAGGCGGCCCGCACCTCGTGGCCGGCGGTGCGCAGCGCCCACGCCAGCGGGGCGAGCAGCTGGAAGTGGCTGCCCTCCAGCGAGGTGAACAGAACCTTCATCGGACTTCTCCTCTTCTTGCCCCGAGGCCGGTCGGCGGGGACGCGACCGTCCTCGGGGGAGCCTTCGGGACGGTCGTACCTGCCGCCCCGCCGTCGGCCGTCGGGGTGGTCGTGGCCCTGACCCGGGCGCGGGCCGGACCGCGCGTCAGCGGAGCCCTGGGGCGGCGCACCAGGGGGGCCGTGAGCTGCACCCGGGCGTACCGGTCCGCCAGCCCCGCGAGGGCGGCCTCGGCCAGGGCGCGGTGGAACGGGGCCAGGGCGCGGTGGCAGGGAGCCGTCACCGCTCCCGGGCCGCCGTCGTGCAGGACCGCGAGCCGCTCGCCCTCGGCGATCCGGGCCCCGGCCACCTCCAGGTCGGCACGGGCCACCAGGGGCGCGATCCACCCGGGCGGCTCCGCGCGCAGCGCCTCCCCCGCCGTCCGCCGGGCTTCGCGGGCCGACGGCGGGAGCCGCGACCGCAGCACGGCCCTGGTGACGAGGTCGGCGCCGGTGCGGGCGGCGACGGCGACCGTCGCCGGGCCCGGTGCGCCGGGCGGGGCACAGGCGAGGAGGGACCGCAGCTCGTCGAGGCCGGTACGCAGGCGCCGGGTGACGGCGAGCCGCTGCGGGCACAGCACGGCGTCCTGGGCGGGGCCGCAGGCGGAGAGGGCCTCGGCGAACCGGTCGAGGTCCCTCCCGGGGATCGCGCACACCTCGGCGAGGGCGCCCGCCGCCAGCGGCTCGGCCACGTCGGCGACCAGGTCGAACTCGGGCCCCGCCGCATCGAGCAGCCGCGAGCAGAGGGAGTCGAGGCCGCCCGGCACCCGCACGTCCGTCACGGCGGCCTCCCCCGGCAGGACCGCCACGTGCCCGATGCCCGGGTGAGCGAGCAGCGCGGCCGCCGTTTCCGGGTCGGCGGTGACCCAGGCTCCGGTGCGGGAGCGCCACAGCGGCCCGGCCGCCAGGACCCGTTCGCGCGTCGGCGACGGGTCGTCGTCGATGTCGCAGAGCAGAGCGGCGTACGGGTCGCCCTTGAGCCGGTGCAGCCACAGCGTGCCGTGCTCGCGCTGCAACCGCTCCCCCAGCTCCGCGAGCTCCTCCTGCTCCGCCGGATCCCCCGGCTCCGCGTACTCCCCCGTGGTCACGAGGTGGCGCCGGGATCGGCGGTGATCAGGGGGAACCGGTCCCCGTCGACGGGCGCGCCGGGTGCGAGGTGGGCCACCGGATGGTCCTGGACGCCCGGACGGTACGTGGCGTCGGAGTCCATGTAGACGGAGGCGAAGGCGAGCCGGCGCTCGCTGTCGGTGTTGACCCCGGCCATGTGCACGGTGCGGAAGTCGTGGAAGACCACGTCCCCGGCGCGCATGGGGACGGCCACCCTGGGGCTGAACGGGAACTCGGGCCAGATCTCCTCCATCGGCCGGTAGTCCTGGAACCCGGCCAGGTGGACCTGGCGGTGTTCGAGGGGGCGCCGGTGCGATCCGGGAACGTAGACCAGGCATCCCCGGTCGGCGGGAACGTCCGCCAGGGGGATCCACGCCGTCAGCGCCCGGGTCAGTCCGGCGAGGGGGAGGCCCGGCTCGTCGTCGTGGACGACGGTGGGCAGGTGCACGTCGGGGTCCTTCTTGAGCACGTCGGTGCCGTAGAGCCGCAGCGGGCCGCCGGCGAGGTGTTCGGCGGCCCGGGTCACGGCGGGGTGCAGGGCCAGCCGGCGCAGTGCGGGGTGCTTGCGCCAGGCCGCCTCGACGTAGTGGACCTGGGTCTCGTCCTCGGAGGCGCCCCAGACCGCCGGGCCCTCGCCGGCGAGGAGCTCCTCGGCGGCGGTCCGGAACCCGGCGACCTCCTCGGCGGACAGCACCGCCCGGAGGTGGACGAATCCCTGGTCGTGGAAGCGACGGAGAGCCTCCTCGGTCGGCAGACCGCTCTCCGTCAGGTCGGGGGTTGTCAGCACGTGATCGCCTTTCCTCGTGGGGTGGGGGGCGGAAGGGACCGTGGGTGGGCGCGGGAGGGCGTTCATCCGAGGGACTGGACGAGCCCGCCCACGGTCTCGGCCGGCGTGGGCATCGCGAGCATCTCGTCCCGGACCTGGTGGGCGTTGTCGCGGAGGCGCTCGTCCTTGAGGAGCGCCCGGCACTCGGCGGCGCCGAGCGTCCCGGGCTCCGCCACGATCCCGATGCCCCGCGCGGGCAGCAGGTCCGCGCCCGTCTGCTGGTACGAGCCCCGCGGGATGACGCACTGCGGGAGCCCGGCGGCGGCGGCCGTGAGCATGGTCCCGCTGCCGCCGTGGTGGATGACCGCGGTGCAGGTGTCGAGGAGCAGGTCGAGCGGGGCCCAGTCGACCAGCCGGACGTTGGGCGGCACGTCGGCCAGCAGGGCCGGGTCGCCGCCACCCAGGGTGAGCACGAATTCGGCGTCCACGCCCCGGGCCGCTTCCATGAGCGGGCCCAGGATCGCGATGCCGCCCCACTGGGCCTCGATGGTGCCGAGGGTGACGGCGATGCGCGGCAGCCGGGGCGTCTCCGCGAGCCAGTCGGGCAGCACGGTCCCTCCGTTGAAGGGCAGGTGGCGCACCGGGCGGGCCTCGGGGGTCCGGCGGTCCTCGGGAAGGAGGGCGGTGAGGCTCGGCGGCAGGGTGGTGAGCGGGATGGTCGCCGGAGGTTCGCCGGTGACGCCGTGCCGGGCCCAGTGGGGTTCCATCCCGGCACGGAGCAGGGTGCGCAGCCGGGCGCCGCTGTCGTACGAACCGAGGCGGGGCTCGACGAGTGGCACGCCGAGCGCGGCGGCGAGGAGGCGGCCGACGCCCTGGAGGGGCGGGGCGACCACCAGGTCGGGGGACCACTCCCGGGCCGCCGCCAGGGCGCCGTCCGCCATTACCCCGGAGACCCGGGCGAAGAGCGTGGCCAGTTCGGCGTCCTCGGGGTCCTCGGCGAACATGGGGTGGTCCGACGGGCCGTCGGCCCCGGCCGCGGTCCCCCGGGGCACGTAGACGGGCAGGTAGTCCAGGCCGGGGGTGACGTCCACGACGTCGAACCCCGCCTCTGCGACGCCCAGGCTGAGCCCGCCGGTGGCGTACCGGACCCGGTGGCCGGCCGCGCGGAACGCCTGGGCGAGGGGGACGGTCGGGAAGAGGTGGCCGAGGCCGGGAGAGGTCACGAACAGGACGCGCATGCTGCCCCCAGGCAGGGATCGAGGGATGCGTTTCGTCGGGGTCGCACGAGGCCGGGGCTCACGGGGCGGTCCCGAGGAAGAGGCCCCGGCCGGAATGCGGACCGGGGACGTACGCGACGGTCAGGCCGGCGGCCCGGAAGGCCTTCTCGTAGGCCGTGCGGGTGAAGAGGGAGATGCGGTGGGTCTCGGTGAAGTGCCGGGCGCCGGTGCGGGCGTCGGCCACCACGTAGTGCACGTCCATCCGGCACGCCTCCCCCTCACGCGCGGAGTGCGAGACCCGGGCCACGGTCCGCCCCGCCACGGTGGCCACGTCCGCCGAGACGTGCCCGTCGAGGTACGTCTCGGGGAACCACCAGGGGTCCACGGCGACCACTCCGCCCGGCGTCAGGTGCCGTGCGAAGGCGGCCAGGGCGGCGTGGAGTTCGGTCTCTTCGGTCGCGTAGCCGAGGGACCCGAACATGCAGGTGACCACGTCGAACCGGGTGTCCAGGTCGAAGGCCCGCATGTCACCGACGTGCACGGGGACGTCCGGCAGCGCACGGCGCGCCGCGCGGACCATCGGCTCGGACAGTTCGAGGCCCGTCACCGCGTCGAAGAGCCCCGCGAAGTGGCGGAGGTGGGCTCCGGTGCCGCAGGCCACGTCGAGGAGGGAGCGGGCGTCGGGCCGCAGACGGCGGACGTGCCGGGTCAGCTCGCGCGCCTCGGCCCCGTAGTCCTTGCCGCGGCTCTCGTGGATGAGGTCGTGGATCTCGGTGAGTTCAGCGCCGTACATGCACGGATCGTCGGAAGGAGGGCTGGAGGAATCACCCAGGACGGGTGGAGGCGTCGGCGGTGGCGCGTCGACCGGGCGGCGACCGATTCACCAGGACGCGCGGTCACCTTCGACCGGACGGGACGGGACCCGGGACGGCACCGGGTCGAGAACCGGAACGAGCGGAGGGCCGACGTGGACGTCGGGGAGATCGTGGCGGAGTTGGAGCGCTATCTGGGGCCGGACGCCGAGGAGTTGAGCCTGCCCCCGGCGGCTTTCACCTCGCCCGAGCTGTGGAAGGTGGAGCAGGAGCGGGTGTTCGGCCGTTCCTGGGTGCTGGTGGCGCACGTCGACGAACTGGCGGAGACCGGGGCCTACGTGGCCCTGTCGGTCGCGGGCGAACCGGTGGTGGTGGTCCGGGGCGAGGACGGGACGCTCCGTGGGATGTCGCCGGTGTGCCGGCACCGGCTGATGCCGGTGGTGGAGGAGGGTTCGGGCCGCACGGACGTGTTCACCTGCCCGTACCACCTGTGGCGGTACGGGCTCGACGGCCGGCTCGTCGGCGCCACCCACATGAAGCGGAATCCGGCGTTCGATCCCGCGGCGTGTCAGCTGCCCCGTTTCGCGGTGGAGGACTGGCACGGGTTCGTCTTCGTCAACCTCGACGCCACCGCCGAGCCCCTGGGGCCCCACCTGCGGCGGATCGGCGAGGACCTGGCCAACTACCGCCTGCCGGAGCTGACCCAGGCCGCGGGCTGGACGGAGGAATGGCACTGCAACTGGAAGGTCGCCGTCGAGAACGCGCACGAGAACTACCACGTCATGGGCTTCCACCCGGAGACGCTGCAACCGACCACGCCCGGCGGCGCGGAGACGACGGTCCGGTCGGACTCACCCTGGGCCGACAGCATGCGGGTCCGGTACTCGGCCCCGCTGGAGCCCGTCGTCCTCGACCTCACGGAGGAGGAACGGGCCCATCTGTACGGCTTCTTCGTCTTCCCCTCGGGCAGCCTCGCCGCCTCGGGCGACATGGTGATCTGGCTCAGCCTCATCCCCTCGGCCCTCGACCGCACCACGGTCCGGGGCGGGGTCCTGATGCCGGCCGCCATGGTCGAGGGGCAGGACCGGGAGGCCGTGCGGAAAGAGGCCGAAGCCTACGCCTCCCTGATCAACGGCGAGGACCGCCGGGGCCTGGAGGCGGTCCAGCGCGGCGCCGGTTCCCGCTTCGCCGCTCGGGGCCATCTCTCCCCGAAGGAACCCGGCGTCCTCCTCTTCTACCGCTCCCTGGCCCGTGCCCTGCTCAGCGAGGACGCCGACTGGCCCGGCGCCCGCTGAGGCTCCGCACTCCCCCGCGGGTATCCGTGAGCGCCGTCACCCCTACGGGCCGGCAGCGGAGTCCGACGCCTCTCGTGTCCGCGACCGCCTTCACCCGGGACGGCGCGAGCTCGTCGTCAGGGCCCGGTGGACGTCGGAGTGGTCAGGCGCAGGAGCAGGGACTTCACCTCGGTGGCCGCCAGGCGGCCGCTCACCGCCCCCGGTGTCGAGCACAGGACGAGCGGGCCCTCCTCGTCGTTCGCCGGGAGGCGGCCGTGGCTGCCGCGGACGGGCGAGGGGTCCAGGGGGACCACGGCGAGGCGGTAGCGCATGCCGAGCTTCTTGCGGGCCACGGCGGCGGCGGCCCTGAGACGGACGGTCGGGGACTCGGGGTCCATGAAGAGTTCGGCGGGGTCGTAGCCCGGTTTGCGGTGGATCTCGACGAGCTGGGCGAAGTCGGGGGCACGGGCGTCGTCCAGCCAGTAGTAGTACGTGAACCAGGCGTCCGGTTCGGCGAGGGCGACGAGCTCGCCCGAGCGGGGGTGGTCGAGGCCGTACGTCTTCTTCCCCTCCTCGTCGAGGAGTCGCTCGACGCCGTCCAGGTCGGCGAGGACATCGCGGACGGCCGCGATGTCCTCGGGCCTGCGCACGTACACGTGGGCGAGCTGGTGGTCGGCCACGGCGAAGGCGCGGGAGGCGCCCGGGTCGAGGTACTCCATGCCGTCCTGGGTGTGGACTTCCAGGAGTCCCGCGCGGCGCAGGGCCCGGTTGATGTCGACGGGGCGGCTCACCCGGGTGATGCCGTACTCGGACAGGACCACGACGGTACGTCCTTCGCGCCGCGCGTCGTCGAGGAGCGGGCCGATGACGGTGTCGAGTGCCGCGGCGGCCCGGTGCGCGCGCGGGTCGTCGGGGCCGAAGCGCTGGAGGTCGTAGTCGAGGTGCGGCAGGTAGCACAGGGCGAGGTCGGGCCGGCGGGTGCGCATGATGTGCCGGGTGGCGTCGGCGATCCAGCGGCTGGAGACGAGGTCGGCTCCCGGCCCCCAGAAGTGGAAGAGGGGGAAGGTGCCGAACTTCTCGGTGAGTTCGGCGTGCAGGGCCGGCGGGCGGGTGTAGCAGTCGGGCTCCTTGCGGCCGTCGGCGTAGTAGACGGGACGCGGTGTGACGGTGATGTCGGTGTCGGCGCCCATCGCGTACCACCAGCAGATGTTGGCGACGGTGTAGTCGGGCCAGGTCCGGCGGGCGGCGTCCCAGAGCCGGTCACCGGCGACGAGGGCGTTGTGCTGGCGCCAGAGCAGGACTTCGCCGAGTTCGCGGAAGTACCAGCCGTTGGCCACGATGCCGTGCTCGGAGGGGAGGGCGCCGGTGAGGAAGGTGGACTGGGCGGTGCAGGTGACGGCGGGCAGGACCGTGGTCAGCGGCGCCCGGGAGCCCGCGGCGGCGAGTTCCCTCAGGTTCGGCATGTGGTCGAGGAGCCGGGGAGTGAGGCCGACGACGTCCAGGACGAGGAGGGGGACGGGGCGCGGCCCCGCGGACGCGTCGGAGGCGCCGTGCGTGTCGGTCATGGCAGTTCCTTCAGTCCGAGGTCGGTCAGGAGGTCGCGGGCCAGGGTGAGTTCGGCGGCGATGCCGTCGCAGAGCTGAGCGCGCGTGACCGGGCGCAGCTCGGGAGGCAGTGCCTGCCAGGTGTACGTCTCGACCTCCAGGTGACGGGTACGGGGGACGGGGCCGCCGACGAGCAGGCCGAGGGTCTCCACGAGCACGGGGAACGTGGAGGTCAGCGGAGGGGCGGGCCTGGCGTGCAGGGGGACGTGGAAGTGGGAGCGCCAGGGGCTCGCGTCGGGCAGGGCCCCGCCGTCGAGGGCGTCGTCGAGGTCGTCGGTGCCGCGGAGGCCGTCGGGGGTGACGGTGCGGGTCTGGTGGAGGAAGCGGGGCTCGGCGAAGGCGGCCAGTGCCTCGCGTACGGCGGGCAGGCGCGGGTGCTCGGCGTGGAGGGCGGCGGAGAGCTGGGCCTTGGGGATGGTGACGCCCGCCGTGTGCAGCGCGGTCAGTGCGGTGGCCGGGTCCTCGAAGGAGGTGGCGAGGTGGCAGGTGTCGACGCAGACGCCGACGCGGTGCGGTGCGTCGACGGCGGTGAGGGGGGCGATGGCGTCGGCGGTGGTCTCGACGACGCAGCCGGGTTCGGGTTCGAGCGCCACCCGGATGGACTTGCCCGTCGACTCGTGCAAGGTGTCGAGCCGTTCGGCCAGTGTGGTGAGGGCGCCGCGGGCGGCCTCGGCCCGGGCCGCGCCGAAGGGCGTGCGCCAGGCGAGCGGAAGGGTGGAGATCGTGCCCTCGGTGACGTCGTCGGGCAGGAGCGCGGTGAGGAGGCGGGCCAGGTGGGTGGTGTGGGCGAGGCGGTCGGGATGCGTCCAGTCCGGTGTGTAGACCCGGTGTTTGACCTCGTCGCGGCCGAACCCCTCGTACGGGAAGCCGTTGAGCGTGACGACCTCGAGTCCGCGGCGGTCCAGTTCGGCCCTCAGGCCGCGCAGGGCGGCCGGGTCGTCGATCAGGGCGCGGACGGCGGCCCTGGCGAGCCACAGGCCGATGCCGAGACGGTCGCGGCCGAGGCGCCTGCGGACCGGTTCGCAGTGGTCGCGCAGCTGGGCGAGGACGCCGTCGAGCGTCTCGGCGGGGTGGACGTTGGTGCAGTAGGAGAGGTGGACGACAGAGCCGTCGGCGTGGCGGAAGCGCACCGGTGACCCGCCCTTCATTCCCCGCCGCGGAGCACGGAGTTGCCCTCGTGGGTTCCGTGCGGGAGGGGTACGTCGAGGGCCAGACGGCCGCTGAGCCCGTAGAAGGCCACGGGGTTGCGCCACAGGACCCGGTCGACGTCGTCCTCGTCGAACCCGGCGGTGAGCATCGCGTCACCGACCCGGCGGGTCTTGAGCGGGTCGCTCCTCCCCCAGTCCGCGGCCGAGTTGACGAGGACCTTCTCCGGGCCGTAGGTCCGCAGGATCGCGACCATCCGGTCCTCGTCCATCTTGGTGTCCGGGTAGACGGAGAAGCCGAGCCAGCATCCGCTCTCCTTGGCCTCCTCGACCGTCGTCTCGTTGAGGTGGTCGAGGAGGACGTGGTCGGAGGGCAGCGCCGATTCCCGGACGACGTCGATGGTGCGGCGCAGACCGGCGAGCTTGTCCCGGTGCGGGGTGTGGACGAGCGCCGGCAGGTCGTGGTCGGCGGCGAGCTGGAGCTGCGCGGCCAGGGCGGTGTCCTCGGCGGGGGTCATCGAGTCGTAGCCGATCTCGCCGACGGCGACCACGGAGTCCTTGACGAGGTAGCGGGGCAGGGCGTCGAGGACGGGGGTGCAGCGGGGGTCGTTCGCCTCCTTGGGGTTGAGCGCCAGGGTGCAGTGGTGGGCGATGCCGTACTGGGCGGCCCGGTACGGCTCCCAGCCGAGGAGGGCGTCGAAGTAGTCGAAGAAGCTGGCCGGTGAGGTGCGCGGCTGGCCGAGCCAGAAGGCCGGTTCGACGAGGGCGCGGACGCCTGCGGCGTACATGGCCTCGTAGTCGTCGGTGGTGCGGGAGGTCATGTGGATGTGGGGGTCGAAGATGCGCATCAGCACTCCTCGGGGGGCTGGGGGCGGTCCTGCCCGGCCAGGGCGAGGACGCGGTGCAGGTCGTGGGGGACGTCGCGGCCGGCGGCGGTGCGTTCGGCGGCGTGGTCGGTGAGCATGCGGGCCAGTGCCGTGTCGCCGCGGGCGCGCTGCCGCAGTCCCGCGACCGCGTCGACGGGGACGTGGGTGAAGAGGCATTTGAGGACGGCGTGCCGCCAGGCGTGCTGGTCGAGGTGGGCGGCCGCGTAGGGGCCGACGGCCGTCGCGACGAGCCGGGCGTCGTGGGTGCGCAGTGCGTCCTCGACGAGGGGCAGGGCTTCGGGGCCGGGGACCAGGTACGGCAGGGCACGCAGGACGGCCCGGCGTTCGGCGGCGCTGCCCTGGTGGTAGAGGCGGGCCAGGGTCACCGGACCGGGACGGGCCTCGGCGAGGAGGAGGATGCGGGCGGTGTCGGCGTGCTCGGGCCCGCACCGGCGTCCGGCGGCGGCGAACCGCAGCTCCCAGGCGGGGAGGGTGTGCGGCGAGGCGTCCAGGGGTGCGCTGTCCGCCCGCGCCGCCTCGGCGAGGGCGTCGTCCAGCCAGGCGCGGGCGGTCACGGGGAGCTGGGCGTCGAGGGCGGTGCGCAGGGCGGGGAGCGGGGCCGGGTGGGGGGTGTCGGTCACTGGTGCGGCGCTCCTTTCGCCTCCATGGCTCGGAGGAACGGCAGGGAGGTACGGGCGAGTTCGGGGCCCGCGTGGGAGTGGCGGGGCAGTTCGACGACGGTGAGTCCCCGGTAGCCGGTGGAGGCGAGGGCGGCGAGGACCGGAGGGAAGTCGATCTCGCCCTCGCCGAACGGAAGGTGCTCGTGGACACCTCGGCGCATGTCCTCGATCTGGACGTGACGCAGCCAGGGGGCGGCGTCCCGGACGCAGGTGGCGGCCGGCGTGGGTTCCAGGCACTGGCAGTGGCCGATGTCGAGCGTGAGCCCGAGGGACGCGGGTTCTCCCGTGAGGGCGCGCAGATGGTGGAAGTCGTCGAGTGTGGCGAGCAGATGGCCGGGTTCGGGTTCGATCGCGAGGGGCACACCGCCGGCCTCGGCGGCCTCGACGACCGGTGCGAGGGAGGACGCGAGGCGGGCCCAGGCGGTGTCCAGGTCGGTGCCGGGCGGCCTCGTGCCGCTGAAGCAGTGCACGGCGTGGGCACCGAGGTCGGCGGCGGTGCGGACGGCGATGAGGAGCAGCCGGATGCGGGCGGCGCGGGCGTCCGGGTCGGCGTCGAGGAGCGAGGGCCCGTGCTTGCGACGGGGGTCGAGGACGTAGCGGGCGCCGGTCTCGACGGTGGCGGTGAGGCCGAGGGCGCCCAGCCGGCGCGCCACGCGCGCGGTGCGGGCGGCCAGGCCGGGCGCGAGGGGGTCGAGGTGCATGTGGTCGAGGGTGAGGCCGACGCCGTCGTAGCCGAGGTCGGCGAGGAGGGCGAGGGCATCGTCGAGCCGGAGGTCGGTCAGTCCATTGGTCCCGTACCCGTAGCGCAGGCCGGTGGCGTCGGCGTCCGCGCGCGGCCCGGTCATGTGGGGCTGATCCTTCGCGCGAGGCGGCGGGCAGCCGGGGCGAGGCCGAGGAGGGCCAGTCCGGCGACCGGTGCCCCGGAGCGGGCGGCGAGCGCGGCCTGGAGCGGGATCATCGCCCGGATGCCGCCGCCGACGGCGCGTTGGGTGAGCTGCGGGGACGGGTTCAGGGCGGCGTCCAGGAGGGGACGGGCGGCGGTACGGAGATAGGCGGCGGCGAGGAGCAGGGTGATCCGGTTCGCCATGGCGCGGCCGAGGAGGTCGCGCACCGCGGCGGACGGCGGGGGCGGAGCGCCGGTACGGGTGCGGGGCCGGGTGCTGGTGGGAGGCCACGGGCGGGCGCCGGTCCGGGCACCGGTGAGAGGCCTTGTGCGGGCGCCGGACCGGGACGACCCGGTTTCGGCGGTGAGGACGCAGAGGAGCGCCGTCGTGGCGAGGGCTCCCAGCGGGACGGCGGTGGAGCCTCCGTGGGCTTCGTGCCGGGAGACCGCGGTGACGGCGTAGGTGTGTGCGGCGAGTGTCGCCGCGGCGGGTGCGGCGGCTCGCAGCACGGTGATCGCGGTCCGGCGCGCGGGCGCGGTGGTCGCGGGCGCGGCCAGGCTGGTCCCGGGTCGGCTTCCGGCCACGACCGCGCCGATCCCGGTACGGCGATCCGCCGAGCTGATCCTCGTACGGCGATCGGCCACGGTCCCGCTCGTCCCGGTACGGCTCCCGACCGCCGTCGCGCTGATCCCGGTCCGGCGATGGGCCGCGCTGATCCCCGCGCGGCTCCCGGCCCCCGTCGCGCTGAGCCCGGTGCGCCCCCCGGGCGCGCCCGGCGTCAGGGGAGGGGATTGCCGCACCCCCTCCGCGGGCCCCGCCGCCAGCGCGCCCAGGAGGAGGTCCAGGCCGCGCGCGGTGGCCATGGCCGCGGGGCCGGCGGCCGTGTGCTTGAGGCGGAGGTCGTACGCCCACACCGTCGCGGCCAGCGCCGAGGCGACCGCCAGGGCGGGGCGTCCGGCGCGGGACGCGAGGGCGAGGCCGGTGACGGTCAGGGCGCCCGCCGCACCGAGCGCGGCGCCCGGCGCGACGCGGCCGGAGGGAAGGGGCCGGTGCGGTCGTTCGACGGCGTCCACGTCCCGGTCCGCCCAGTCGTTGAGCGCCATCCCCGCCTCGTACAGACAGAGGGAGGCGCCGATGGCCCAGGCGGTTCCCCGGCCGGGCCTGAACCCGGCGGCCGCCGCCCCCGCGAGGGCGTCGCCCGGGACGCTGAGCAGCGCCGACACGCGCAGCAGCTCGCCCCACGCCCGTAGTGTCCCGACGGCGCCGGGCAGCCGGCGCGAGAACGGGGAGCCGGTCATCCGGCCGCCCCCCTGAGGCGGTCCGCGAAGGCGAGCAGCGCGGCGAACTGCTCGGACAGGCCGGCGGGGCCGCCGTCCGGGTCCTTGAAGTAGAAACCGAGTTCGGGGCGGGGCCCGGTGAGGCCGGCCTCGTGGGCTCGGGCGACGAGCCGGGCCAGGTCCAGGACCAGGGGGGCGGCGAGAGCCGAGTCGCAGCCCTGCCAGATGGTCTGGAGGATCATGCGGGAACCGAGGAAGCCGTCGAAGGCGATGTGGTCCCAGGCGGTCTTCCACTCGCCGAGGGCCGGGACGTCGTCGATGTGGACGGTGCCCTCGACGTCGGCCCCGAGCGTGTCGCCGATGACCCGCGCCTTCCCGGCGTTCTTGGCGGCCGCGGCGGCCGGGTCGGCCAGCGTCGCCCCGTCCCCGCCGCCCAGCAGGTTGGTGCCGGACCAGGCGCGCACGGTCAGGGTCCGCTGGACGAACATCGGGGCGAGGACGGACCGCAGCAGGGATTGCCCCGTCTTCCCGTCCCGGCCCGCGTGGGGGACGCCGCTCGTCACGGCGGCGTCGGCGAGGGCGGGGCCGCGCAGCCCGGTGGAGGGGGTGAAGTTGACGTAGGGGCAGCCGGCGCGCAGGGCGGCGGCCGCGTAGAGCGAGCTGGCCGGCAGGCGCTCGGCCCCCGGTACGGGCAACGGCTCGGTGGAGGCGACGTGGACGACGACGACCCGCGCCAGGGCGTGGCGGGTACGGAAGTCGACGAGGTCGGCGGTGAAGCCCGCGATCAGCTCCTCGTCGGTGCGGCGGTCCCCGGGGAGCGGTCCGCCCGGCCGTATCTCCCGCTCGGCCGCCGCCAGTTCGGCGTGGACCGCCCGGGTGAGACCGGCGGGGAGCACGCCGGCCGCGGTGAGGTCCTCGGCGCGTTTCGGCAACGGGCAGTCGGCCGTGTCGTGGCCGCCGAAGACGAGGGCCTCCAGGGGAGGCAGGCCGACGTCCGTGAACGGCGGGGTCTCCGTGACCATGCCGGTCGGCGGGTGGAGTCCGGCGGTGACGGCCGCGCAGCCGGCGACGGCCGTGGTCGCGACCGAGCCGCGAGCCCCGACGAACCAGACCCCGGTGCGTTCCCGCCGGTCGTCGACCGGCGTTCGCCTCGCGTTCCCTTGCTGCACGGGCTGCCTCCCTGACCTGTCGGTTGGTGCGCTGGTGAAGACGGCGGGCGGGGGGTACGGCGCCCCCTCGCCCGCCGCCGCTCATGGGTGACCCCTCTGCGCGGGGGTGCGCCGCGGATTCGGCGTACGGAGGGAGCTACGTGTCCCGTCCGGAGAACGCGGCGTCGAACGAGGCGCTCGGCGGGTCGAAGTCGAACCGCTTGAGGTGGGCGAGCGCCTGGGGAGCCCCCGTCAGCCGGTCCATGCCGGCGTCCTCCCACTCGACCGAGATCGGGCCGCCGTAGCCGATGGAGCGGAGCATACGGAAGACGTCCTCCCAGGGGACCTCTCCGCGGCCGGCCGAGACGAAGTCCCAGCCGCGCCGCGGGTCGCCCCACGGCAGGTGGGAGCCGAGCCGGCCGTTGCGGCCGTCGAGGCGGGTGCGGGACTCCTTGCAGTCGACGTGGTAGATGCGGTCCCGGAAGTCGTAGAGGAAGCCGACCGGGTCGATGTCCTGCCAGACGAAGTGGCTCGGGTCGAAGTTGAGGCCGAAGGCGGGCCGGTTGTCGACGGCCTCCAGGGCCCGCTTCGTCGTCCAGTAGTCGTAGGCGATCTCGCTGGGGTGGACCTCGTGGGCGAAGCGGACGCCCTCCGCGTCGAAGACGTCGAGGACGGGGTTCCAGCGCTCGGCGAAGTCCTCGTACCCCCGGTCGATCATGTGCTCGGGGACGGGCGGGAACATGGCCACGAGGTGCCAGATGGAGGAGCCGGTGAACCCGACGACGGTGTCGACGCCGAAGGCGGCGGCGGCCCGGGCGGTGTCCTTCAGTTCGGCGGCGGCCCGTCGGCGCACCCCCTCCGGCTCGCCGTCCCCCCAGATCCGGGCGGGGAGGATGCCTCGGTGACGCTCGTCGATGGGGTCGTCGCAGACGGCCTGGCCGACCAGGTGGTTGGAGACGCTCCAGCACCGGAGGCCGTACTTGTCCAGGAGCGCGCGCCGGCCGTCCAGGTAGCCCGGTTCGGACAGGGCCCGGTCGACCTCGAAATGGTCCCCCCAGCAGGCGAGTTCGAGCCCGTCGTAGCCGAAGTCGCGCGCCAGCGAGCACACCTCCTCCAGGGGCAGGTCGGCCCACTGGCCGGTGAACAGGGTGAACGGACGGGGCATGGGATCTCCTCCTCAGACCTTGGCCTCGGTGCGCGCGGCCTGGGTGGCCGGGCCGGACGGGGGGGCGCCGGCGGGGTCGGGGACGGGCGTGTAGACGGCGTTCCGCGCGGCGCTCTCCTCCACCGCGGCGAGCACGCGCTGGACCTGGAGACCGTCGGCGAACGACGGCAGGGGGTCCGTGCCCGTGGCGATGGCCATGACCAGGTCGCGTGCCTGGTGGGCGAAGGTGTGCTCGTAGCCGAGGACGTGGCCGGGCGGCCACCACGCCTCCAGATACGGGTGGTCGGCCTCGGTGACGAGGATCCTGCGGAAGCCGGCGGTGGCGGCCGGTTCCCGGTGGTCGTGGAAGAGCAGTTCGTTGAGGCGTTCCAGGTCGAAGGCGAGGGAGCCGAGTTCGCCGCTGACCTCCAGTCGCAGGGCGTTCTTGCGGCCGGGTGCCATGCGGCTCGCCTCGAAGGTCGCGAGCGCCCCGGACGCGAGTCTGCCGGTGAACACGGCCGCGTCGTCGACGGTGACGGGACCCCGCTCGGGGCCGCCGGCCGCGCTCAGCCCCGTCGACACGCCGGTGAGCAGGGGGCGGTCCCTCACGAAGGTCTCCAGTTGCGCCGAGACCCCGACCAGCGGCTCCCCCGCCAGGAACTGTGCGAGGTCGACGATGTGCGCTCCGAGGTCCCCGAGGGCGCCAGAGCCCGCGTGCTGCCGCTCCAGTCGCCAGGTCAGCGGGAAGTCGGGGTCGACGAGCCAGTCCTGGAGATAGGTCAGCCGTACGTGACGCAGGGCGCCGATCCGTCCCTCCGCTATGAGACGGCGGGCGAGGGTGATCGCGGGGACGCGACGGTAGTTGAAGCCGACCATCGCCACCTGGCCGCGGCCGCGGGCCTGTTCGGCCGCGGCGGTCATCGCCTCGGCTTCGGCGACGGAGTTGGCGAGTGGCTTCTCGCACAGCACGTGCTTGCCCGCGTCCAGTGCCGCGATGGCGATCTCGGCGTGGCTGTCGCCCGGGGTGCAGATGTCGACGAGCTGGACGTCGTCACGGGTCACGAGCGCGTGCCAGTCGGTCTCCGCCGCCGCCCAGCCGTGGCGGTCGGCCGCCGCGTGCACGGCCGCGCGGTCCCGGCCGGCCACGGCGGCGAGTACGGGGCGCAGCGGCAGGTCGAAGACGCGGCCTGCGGTCCGCCACCCCTGTGAGTGGGCGGCGCCCATGAACGCGTATCCGATCAGGCCGACACCGAGTGTCGGCTGCGTGGTCTCGCTGTGCCTCTGTTTCATGGCTCTCCTCTCGCGGTACCGGCCGCGGCGGCCGGTGGAGATGTCGGCTCCGTGGTGCTCGGGAGCCGGGGCCCGGGCGGATGCGGGGCGGCGTCGGGCCGCCGGCGCCCGACCGGGCGGGCGTGTCCCCGTCAGTTGAAGCCGGTGGGCTGGTAGTCGTCGACGTTGTCCTTGGTCACGACGGCCGAGTACAGGGTCACGGAGGAGGGGATCTCCAGCTCCGCCATGCCGCCGATCCCCTTGCCCTGTCCGAGCGCGCGGGCGAGGTCGATGGCGGAGGCGGCCATGGTCGGCGGGTAGAGCACGGTGGCCTTCAGGACGCTGTCGTCGGCCTTGATGGCGTCCATGGCGGACCTGGCGCCGGCGCCGCCCACCATCAGGAAGTCCTTGCGGCCGGCCTGGGCGACGGCACGCAGGGCGCCGACACCCTGGTCGTCGTCGTGGTTCCACAGGGCGTCGAACTGGCCCTGTGCCTGCAGCAGTTGGGCCATCTTGGCCTGGCCGGACTCGACGGTGAACTCGGCGGCCTGGCGGGCGACCTTGGTGATGTTGGGATAGTTTTTGAGGGCGTCGTCGAAGCCCTGCGTACGCTGCTTGGTGAGTTCGAGGTTGTCCAGCCCCGCGAGTTCGACGACCTTGGCGTTCGGCTTGCCCTTGAGCTTCTCGCCGATGTAGCGGCCGGCGTTGAGGCCCATGCCGTAGTTGTCGCCGCCGATCCAGCAGCGGTACGCCTGCGGGGAGCCGAAGACGCGGTCGAGGTTGACGACGGGGATGCCGGCCGCCATCGCCTGCAGGCCGATCTGGGTGAGGGCCTTGCCGTCGGCGGGCAGGATCACCAGGACGTCGACCTTCTTGTTGATGAGGGTCTGGATCTGGCCGATCTGGGCGGCGGTGTCGTTGGAGCCCTCGGTGATCTCCAGAGTGACGTCGGCGTACTTCTTGGCGCGGTCCTTGGCGTTCTGGTTGATGGCGTTGAGCCAGCCGTGGTCGGCCTGCGGTCCGGCGAAGCCGATGGTGACGGCCTTGCCGGGCTTCTCGTCGGCCACGGGCGCGTTGCCGGCGGCGCTGGGAGCGGCCTGGTTCTTCGGTTCGTTGCTGGTGCAGGCCGTCAGGAGCGCTCCGGCGGAGACGGCGGCGGTGCCGAAGAGCAGTCCTCTGCGGCTGGGGATGGGGGTCTCGGGCATGGTGGAGCCACCTCTTCAACTGGGCGGTCGGACGCGGGATGTGCCGGGACCGGGCGTGGGTGCCGACGCACGGGTCCGGGGGAACGGGGGACGGTGACGGGGGGGAGCGTGGCGGGCCGGGAGGTGCCGGGGGTCCGCGAAGCGCGGTGTCAGCCGTCTCGCAGGGTGCGGCGCTGGACGAGGACGGCGGCCACGATGATGGCGCCCTTGGCTATCTGCTGGACAGCGCTCTCCAGGTTGTTCAGGGCGAAGATGTTGGTGATCGTCGTGAAGATGAGGACGCCGAGCACCGAGCCGACGATCGTCCCGCGTCCGCCGCTGAGCAGCGTGCCGCCGATGATGGCCGCGGCGATGGCGTCGAGCTCGTAGAGGTTGCCGTTGGTGTTCTGTCCGGAGCCGGCCAGCACGATCAGCATGAACGCCGCGATGCCGCAGCACACGCCTGAAAGGAGGTAGAGGTAGAGGCGCTGACGGCGTACGTCGATGCCGGCCAGACGGGCGGCCTCCGCGTTGCCGCCGACGGCGACCGCCCTGCGCCCGAACGTCGTGCGGTTGTACAGGAGCCAGCCCACGACGATGACGGCCGCGAAGACGAGGACGAGCGGCGGTACGCCGAGGATGTAGGCGTCCTTGACGCCGAGGTCGAGCACCGAGTCGACGGTCACGAGCTGCGTCTTGCCGTCGGTGAGCTGCAGCGCGAGTCCCCGGGCGGAGGCGAACATGGCCAGGGTGGCGATGAAGGGGACCATGCCGCCGTAGGCGACGAGCAGCCCGTTCACGAGTCCGCAGCCGACACCGACGATCACCGCGGTGAAGAGGATGCCGGTGAACCCGTACTCCTGCGTCGCCACCGTGGTGGCCCAGACGGAGGCGAGGGCCACGATCGCGCCCACCGACAGGTCGATGCCGCCGCTGGTGATGACGAACGTCATGCCCACGGTCACCACGCCGATGACGGACGCCTGGGTCAGGACGAGTTGCAGGTTGCTCGTGGCGAGGAACTCGGCGGGCTTGGTGACCCCACCGACCAGCACCAGGACGGCCAGGACACCGAGCAGGGACAGACTGCGCACGTCCGGGCGGAGACCCGACGGCCGGAACGCCGGGGTCTTCCCGTGCGGCGCGGCGGGGGCGGGTGCGACGGGCGCGTCCTGCCCCGCCGGAGTGGCTGAGTGCGTCATGCCGTCGGACTTCCTTCCATCACGAGATCGAGTACGCGGTGCTCGTCCAGCTCCCGGGCGTCACAGGCGTGCACGACGCTGCCTTCGCGCACCACCAGGACGCGGTCGGCGAGGCCGAGGACCTCGGGCACCTCGCTGGAGACGAGCAGGACGGCGAGACCTTCGTCGGCCAGCCGCCGGACGACGGCGTACAGCTCGGCGCGGGCGCCTATGTCCACCCCCCGGGTCGGCTCGTCGAGCAGCAGCACCTTGCAGCCGCGCAGGAGCCAGCGGGCGAGCACCGCCTTCTGCTGGTTGCCGCCCGACAGGGTCCGGACGGGGGTGTCGGGGTTGTCGGGCCGCAGGGAGAGCTCACGGGTCACCCGCCGGGCGGCGGCCCGCTCCTTCTGCCGGTCGAGCCAGCCGCCGCGCGCGTACCTGGCGAGCGTGGACACCGTGACGTTGCGGGTGACGGACTCCATCAGCAGCAGGGCCTGAGCCTTGCGTTCCTCCGGGGCGAGGCCGATGCCGGCGCGGACGGCGGCGGGGACGCTGCCGGGCCGCAGGGGGACCCCGTCGACGAGAACCCGCCCGGCGGTCGGCCGGCGTGCCCCGTAGACGGTCTCCAGGATTTCGCTGCGTCCCGAGCCGACCAGGCCGGCGAGGCCGACGATCTCCCCCGGCCGCAGTTCCAGGTCGACGGGCGCGAACTCGCCCTCGCGCGCCAGCCCTTCGACCCGCAGGACGGGCGCGGTGGCGGCCGGGTCGAACGTCCGGTGGGGGCGCTCCGGGAAGACGTACTCGACCGTGCGGCCGGTCATCAGCCGGACGACCTCGTCCGTGGAGGTGGACTTCGCGGCGAGACCCCCGGCGACGGTCCGGCCGTCCTTGATGACGGTGACGCGGTCACCGATCCGGCGGATCTCCTCCAGGCGGTGGGAGATGTAGACGACGGCGACGCCTTCGGCTGTCAGGTCACCGACCGTACGGAAGAGGTTGTTCACCTCTTCCGGGTCGAGGGCCGCGGACGGCTCGTCCATGACGATCAGCCGGACCTCGTGGGAGAGCGCGCGGGCCATGGACACGATCTGGCGCTGGGCGGCGGAGAGTTCGCCGAGGGGACGCGCCGGGTCGATCTCGTCGTGACCGAGGCGGCGGAGGAGTCGGGCGGTCGCGTCGCGGGCGGCCCCTGCCCGGACGACGAAGCGTGCGGAGGTGGGCTCGTGACCGAGGAAGACGTTCTCGGCCACGGACAGCCCGTCCACCAGGTCGAGTTCCTGGTAGATGGTAGCGATCCCGAGACGCATCGCGGCGATCGGGGAGGCCGGCGCGACCTCTTCGCCGCGCCACGTGATCCGCCCGCCGTCCGGCCGGTGGGCGCCCGCGAGGACCTTGATGAGGGTGGATTTCCCGGCACCGTTCTGACCGAGGACGCAGTGGACCTCTCCGGCCCGGACCTCCAGGTCCACGCCGTCCAGGGCGCGGACACCGGGGAACGACTTGGTGATGCCGGACATGGTGAGCAGGGGTGGTTCGTGTGCCATGGCGATTCCTCGGCGGGTGCGGCCGTGAGCGGGCAGGGCTGACGAAACGACGGGTGGGGCGTGGAGGACGGAGCGGAGCGTCTCGCGGCTCGGTGGGGTCGCGGTGGTACGACGGACTCGCCGCCGGCCGACCGGGGCGTTGCTGGTGGTACGGCTGCGCGTGGTGCTGGAGCGGCCGGTACGGCGTGGTGTCCGGCGCCGGTGCGCTGCTGGTGCTGCGGCGGGGCGGGTGGTGCGGGTAGTACCTGTACTACGGGTGTTACGGCCTGACAGGGCGTGCGGGGGCGGTGCCGGCCTGCGTGGATCAGGCCGGTGAGAACACGTGGTCGCTGATGAGACGGGCCGCGCCGATCACGCCGGCGGTCGCGCCGAGTTCGCCGAGGACGATGGGGAGGTTCCTGGTCGCCAGTGGCAGGGAGCGCTGGTACACCTGGGTGCGCACGCTGGCCAGCAGCCTGTGCCCGAGGCCCGTCACCCCGCCGCCGATGACGACCATGCCGGGGTTGAAGCAGCTGACGAGTCCGGCGATGACCTGGCCGACCCGGTCACCACCCGCGCGGATGAGGTCCAGGGCGATCGGGTCACCCGCGGCGGCCGCGGCGGCGACGTCCTCCGCGGTCAGCCTGCCGAGGGTCTCCAGCCGGGCGGCGAGCTCGGCCGATGTGCCCCCGCGCGCCGCGTCCTCGGCGTCACGGGCGAGTGCGGATCCGCCGAAGTGGGCTTCCAGGCAGCCCCTGTTGCCGCACCCGCAGGCCCGGCCCTCCGGGTCGACCTGGATGTGCCCGATGTCGCCGGCACTGCCCGTCGCGCCACGGTGGACCTCGCCGCCGACGACGACGCCGCAGCCGATGCCGGTGCCGATCTTGACGTACAGGAAGTCGTCCACGAACCGGGCGACTCCGGCGTGCTGCTCCCCTATGGCCATCAGGTTCGCGTCGTTGTCGACCATCACGGGGCAACCCAGGTCCTGGCTGAGCGCCTCACGGACGGGGAAGCCGTCCCAGCCTGGCATGATCGGCGGTGCCACGAGGACGCCCTCGGGGAAGCGGACGGGACCCGGGACGCCGATGCCGGCGCCGTCCAGGCCGTCGGCCAGCCCCAGTGACCTGAGCTTGCCGACCATCGACAGCACCTGCTCGAAGACCGCGACGGGGCCTTCGCGCACGTCCGTGGAGTGGCTGAGGTGGCCCAGGACCTCCAGTTCGGCGTTGGTGACGGCGACGTCGACCGAGGTCGCGCCGATGTCGACGCCGAGGAAGCGCAGGCCGGGGGCGAGCCGCAGGTTGTGCGAGCGGCGCCCGCCGCGGGAGGCGGCGAGACCGTCCGCGATGACGAGGCCCGTCTCCAGGAGCCGGTCCACCTCCACGGCGAGCTTGGAGCGGGAGAGGTCGACCAGGTCGCCGAGCTGGGCACGTGAGTGGGGCCCGCCGTCGCGCAGCAGCCGGAGCAGCCGCGCCTGGTGTGCGTTACCGGGTCGAGCCGTCATGCGTCGCACGTCCCCCTCCTCCCCTGCTGTCCGGTTCCGGCCGCGGGTGGTCGGCGCGGTCCGGGTGACGGGCCGCGTGATCGTCCCCGAAGGCGGGACTTTCTCCGTGGTCCGTCTGCTTTCGAGGGGAACGTAGCAGCGGATTCCCTGGCGGGGAAGAACTTGCGCACGAATGTGGGGGTACTTTTTCCGTAGTCAGGAAAAAGATGGTCGGCCGGTGCGACCGCGGCCCTCACGCTGCCCCGCTGAGGCGCTGCCCGGCCGAGTTCCGACCGGGCAGCACGGATTCACCTCAGGACAGCCTCACGTCACGCAGCCATGTCACGGCAGCGTCCATTTCTGGTTGGGGCCGGTGTGGCAGGTCCACAGGTGGACGGCGGTCCCGTCGTTCCAGGTGCCGCCCGAGGCGTCCAGGCACTTCCCGGACTGCGGGTTGCGGACGGTCCCGTCGGTCCGGGGCTCCCACTTCTGGGCACCGGAACCGTTGCACGTCCACAACTGCACCCTCGTCCCGTCCGCACTGCCCCCACCGGACACGTCCAGACACTTGCCCAACGCCTTCACCGACCCGTCACCGGCCACGGTCCACCGCTGGGCAGCCGTACCGTTACAGGTCCACAACTGCACCTTCGTCCCGTCCGCACTCTGCGAATCAGCGACGTCCAGGCACTTCCCGCCGACGCCCTTCACCTCACCCGTGCGGGGGCCGGGTTGCTGCCCACCGCCGTGCTTGACCCGGATGTTGCGGAAGGACACGTCGTCGCCGTCCCCGTGGTTCTGGAGACCGACGTGGCCTTGGCGCAGGCTCCGGGCCGGGTCGGTGTTCGTGAAGTCGTTGATCTTCCGGCCGTTGAGGAAGATCTCCAACCGTTCGCCGGTGACCCGGAGTTCGTACGTGTTCCACTCCCCCGGCGGGTTCAGCGCGGCGTCCCGCGCCGCGATGTCGGCGGACCGGAAGCCGTAGACGGCACCGGTGGTGCGGTCGGCGCTGTCCGTGGCGTCGATCTGGATCTCGTAGCCGTTGTTCACCGCGGACCAGGGGTCGTCGGAGGCCGGGAAGCCGAGGAAGACACCGGAGTTGTCGTCCCCGGCGGCCTTCCAGTCGAGCTTGACGGAGTAGTCGCCGGTGAACTCCTGCGCGGAGTACCAGAGCATGCCGAGGCCGCCCTGGGAGGTGAGGGTGCCGTCCGCCAGGGTGAACCCGCCGGGCCCGGCCTGCTTCCAGCCGGTGGTGGACGAGCCCCCGAAGAGGGAGGTGTACCCGGTCTCCGGACGGCAGTCGGCTTCGGTCATGCCCGCGGCCCACCGGATTCCGCCCAGCAGGTGTCGCCGGAAGGCGGGCTCGGCGTACGACTCGTCGGTGTGGCCGCCTCCCGTGTAGAAGGCCCGGCCGCCCTGATAGTCCTTGCACCAGGCGATCGGGTGGTCGCCCGCCATGTTCCCGCCGGAGTAGCTGGATTCGTCGAGCGAGGCGAGGACGCGGGCGCTGGAGCGCGGGTTGGAGCGGTAGTTGTACCACTCGTCGGTGCGCTGCCAGCTGGAACCGAGGTGCGCGGTGGCGTCGTGCGCCCGGTCCTCCACCCGGACGGTGGCGGACTGGATGGCCGGGTGGGAGTGGAAGAGCGCTCCGGCCAGACCCTCGTAGAAGGGCCAGTCGTACTCGGTGTCGGCGGCGGCGTGGATGCCGACGTAGCCGCCCCCGCCCTTCACGTACTGCTCGAAGGCCGTCTGTCTGGCGCCGTCGAGGACGTCGCCCGTCGTCGACAGGAAGACGACCGCCCGGTACTGGGCGAGGTTGCCGGTCGTGAACGCCTGGGCGTCCTCGGTCGCGTCGACGGTGAAGTTGTTCGCCGCGCCGAGGCCGCGCAGGGCGGCGATGCCGTCGTCGATCGAGGAGTGCCGGAAGCCGGCGGTCTTGGAGAAGACGAGGATCTTGTACGCGGGGTCGGCCGCCACGAGCCGTTCGGCGGTGTGGGAGGACGGGGCGGGGAGGGAGGACGGCGCTGCCGCGGGCAGGGCCACGGCCTGCGGAGCCAGCGCGAGTGTGGCGGCGGCGAACAGACCGAGAGTCGCTTTCAGAGAGGTACGCATGTGAGGTCGCCTCCTTTCTGAGCTACGGAAGTCTGGGCTAGGGAAGGGTCCACTTCTGGTTGGGGCCGGTGTGGCAGGTCCACAGGTGGACGGCGGTCCCGTCGTTCCAGGTGCCGCCCGAGGCGTCCAGGCACTTCCCGGACTGCGGGTTGCGGACGGTCCCGTCGGTCCGGGGCTCCCACTTCTGGGCACCGGAACCGTTGCACGTCCACAACTGCACCCTCGTACCGTCCGCACTGCCCCCACCGGACACGTCCAGACACTTGCCCAACGCCTTCACCGACCCGTCACCGGCCACGGTCCACCGCTGGGCACTCGAACCGTTACAGGTCCACAACTGCACCTTCGTCCCGTCCGCACTCTGCGAATCAGCGACGTCCAGGCACTTCCCGCCGACGCCCTTCACCTCACCCGTGCCCGCGCCCCCGGCGGAGGTGGTGAAGGAGAACTCGTCGATGTCGAAGAGGGAACCGCTGCCGCCCTTGAAGACGAGGTGCAGCACCGTCGATCCGGCCGGCCCGGCGGTGAGCGGGGCGGTCACGTCCTGGAAGGTCTCCCAGCCGCCGGTGACCGGCACGGTCGCCGTGCCGAGCAAGGTCCCCGTCGGGGATCCCGCGCGCACCTCGATGGTGCCGCCGGCGCCCGCGGAGGAGACCCGGGCCGTGAACCGCGTGACGTTGCCGAGCGCGTACGGCGTGAAGGAGATCCAGTCGCCGTTGTCGATGTAGCCGACGGTCCGCCCGCCGTGCGCGGGCGTGTGGGTGACCACCTGGACGCCGGACGAGGAGCCGTGGTGCTCGGCCTGGCGGTGGGTGGGCTGGGTGAGGTGCTGGTCGTGCGTGGTCAGTGCGGGCTGGCCGTTCGCGCCCTTGTCGGTGTACTCGGCGTCGATGACGCCGAAGATGTTCGCGTTGGGGTCGTGTTCGCCGTCGGCCAGGGTCCGCAAGGTGCCTGAGCACCCGGTGGTCGAGGTCTGCGGATGGCCGTGGCTGTCGTGTCCGACGACGAAGGTGACCTTGACCTTGGAGCAGTCGACGGTGCCGTCCTCCGGGTCGGTGACCGTCACCTTGAACGGGATCGCGGCGCCGAAGTCGTAGATGCTCCCGGCCGCGGGCAGGTCGAGGGTCACCGTGGGCGCGGTGTTCCCGACGGTGATCTGCGTGGAGGCCGTCGCGGACTTGCCCGTCGCGTCCGTCACCTTGAGGGTGGCCGTGTACTGGCCGTTCGTGGTGTACGTGTGGGAGGGGTTGGCGGCGGTGGAGGAGGCGCCGTCACCGAAGGTCCAGGCGTAGGTGAGGGCGTCGCCGTCGGAGTCGGAGCTGCCGGCCGAGGAGAACGAGACGGCCAGGGGCGCCTTGCCGGACGTGACGTTCGCCTTGGCCTGCGCCACCGGGGCGTGGCCGCCCGTGACGTGTTCGATGCGGTACAGGGCGGAGTTGGCGTCGCCGCTGAAGTAGCCCGTGCCGTAGTCGAGGACGTAGAGGGCTCCGTCCGGACCGAAGGCCATGTCCATCACCTGCGTGCCGCTCCAGGGGAACGCGTTGATGGACTGCACGGCGCCGTCGGTGCCGGACTCGACGCGCTTGATCCAGCGGCGTCCGAACTCGCCGGCGAAGTAGTCGCCGTCGTACTCCTGCGGGAACTTGACCGCGGAGGTGGACGCGGCGTCGTAGCGGTAGACCGGGCCGCCCATGGGGGACTCGGATCCGCCGCCGAACTCCGGCACGGAGCCGCCGTCGTAGGGGATCCAGGCCGGCTGCGCGGGGGGCAGGTCGGTGAGTCCGGTGTTGTTCGGGGAGGTGTTCCTGGGAGCGGCGCAGCTGAAGGCGGAACCGGAGGCGCCGGTGGCGAAGTTGTAGTCCACGTAGGCGTCGTTGTCGCCGGTGCAGTACGGCCAGCCGAAGTTGCCCGCCCTGGTGATCCGGTTGAACTCGACCTGCCCGGCGGGGCCTCGCGTGGGGCTGGCGCTGCCGGCGTCGGGCCCGTAGTCGCCGAGGTAGACGATGCCGGTGGCCTTGTCGACGCTCATGCGGAACGGGTTGCGGAAGCCCATCGCGTAGATCTCGGGGCGGGTCTTCGCGGTGCCGGGCGCGAAGAGGTTGCCGCTGGGTATCGCGTACGACCCGTCGGCGTTCACCTTGATCCGCAGGACCTTGCCGCGCAGGTCGTTGGTGTTGCCCGAGGAACGCTGGGCGTCATAGGCGGGGTTGCGGGAGGGCCGCTCGTCGATGGGGGTGTAGCTGTCGGAGGCGAAGGGGTTGGTGTCGTCGCCCGTCGACAGGTACAGGTTGCCGGCGGCGTCGAAGTCGATGTCGCCGCCGACGTGACAGCAGATGCCGCGGGAGGCGGGGACGTCCAGGACCCTCTTCTCACTGCCGAGGTCCAGGGTGCCGTCCGTCCTCAGGACGAACCGGGAGAGCCGGTTGACCCCGTCGTACGGGGCGAAGTCGGCGCTGGTGCCGTCTCCCGGCGCGTCTCCGCCCGGCGTGCTGAGCCTGGGCGCGTAGTAGAGGTAGACGTGCCGGTTGGACGTGAAGCCCGGGTCCACGGCGACGCCCTGCAGCCCCTCCTCGTCGTGGCCGTACACGTCGAGTCTGCCCGCCACGGTGGTGGTCCCCGCGGCATCGGTCCGCCGGAGCGTGCCGTCGCGCGAGGTGTGCAGGACGGAGCGGTCGGGGAGCACAGCGAGCGTCATCGGCTCGCCCGTCTCGGCCACGCCCTTGGCGAGTGTGACCTGCTGGAACTCCGGAGCGGCCGCCGCCGCCGGTTCGTCGTGCCGGGGGTGCGAGGCGGCGGCCGGGGACACCGGGAGCAGGCATCCGACGGTGCACGCCAGGACGGTCAGGAGGAAACGGCCGCGCTGGTGTCTGAGCGTTCTCGTGCGCACAGAAGATCTCCCGAGGTGAGGGGGATGACGGCAGTCTCGTCGGACCGCCGGACGTGCCTACGGGCGCGCGCCGTCACGCCGTAGGGGGAGGCCGGCCTGCCATGGCATGACCGGTTCATTTCAAGGAAGCTAGCGCGGTTTGTCGGAGTCCGTAACCCGAGCCGCACAAGTTCTCGCCACTTTCTCTGCGTTCGGGACAAAGCATGGACGGCGTCGCGGGAAGTCCCTACTGTGTCGGTCGCGGCGGTGCGGACCGGACCCACGTCCCGCCCGCCGGTGCCTCCGTGACCGGGACGACGGCGCGCCCCGGCAGCGGTGGATCCCCCGATTACCCGAACGAGTCCCTCGTGCCCGAGGGGCCGTCAGGAGGTCACGTGTATCCACGGCTGTATCCCCGCCGACCGGGCAGACGCCTGGCCGGAACGCTCCTCGCTTCCTTACTCGCCGTCGGCCTGTCGTCGGCACCGGCCCCGGCGGACGACAGCTCCGCCGCGGCCCTCCCCCCGCAGGAGCCGGGGGTCACCCTCCGCGTCTTCGACGTCCAGGTACCGCTCAACGACATCTGCACGCTCAAGACGGGCCAGACGCCCAACATCGACAAGCTGATGCCGGTGGTCGACTGGTCCTCGCCCGCCGACTTCGGCCTGGACAGCAACTTCGTCACTCACGTCATCGGCAACCTGAACGCCCCCCGCTCCGGCAGCTACACCTTCCGCCTGACCAGCGACGACGGCTCCCGCCTGTGGATCGGCGACCAGCTGGTGATCGACCACGGCGGTCTGCACGGCCCGGAACCCAAAGAGGCGACACTCGACCTCACGTCCGGTCACCACGCCCTGCGCATCCAGCACTTCGAGCGGGGAGGCGGCGAGCAGCTGACGCTGGCCTGGAAGCCTCCCGGCGCCTCCGCCTTCACCGTCGTACCGAACACGGCCCTCAGCACGGACGCCGACGTCGTCCGCGTGACGGCGCCGGGTCGCAAGGAGTGCGAGGCCGGAACGGACTCGCCCGGCGACGGCCTGCCGCTCGCCGGTGTGCACCCCAACTACAGCCTCACCGATCTCCGGCCCGCGGGCTTCGAGCCCCAGGTCTCCGCGATGGACTGGCTCCCGGACGGCCGTCTTGCCGTGACCACGTGGGGCGGCAGCAACAACACGGCGGGCGAGGTCTACCTGCTGGCGAACGTCACGGGAAGCACCGGGCCGGGCAGGGTCACCTTCAAGAAGATCGCCTCGGGCCTCAAGGAGCCGATGGGGATCAAACACGTCGACGGCAAGCTCTACGTGTCGCAGAAGCACGAACTGACCGAGCTCAACGACACCGACGGCGACGAGGTCACCGACCAGTACCGGCGAGTCGCCACCTGGCCGTTCGGAGGAAACTTCCACGAGTTCGGCTTCGGCCTCCTCCACCAGGACGGGTTCTTCTACCTGAACCTGTCGGTCTCCATCAACTACGGCGGGGCGACCACGGATCCGCAGCCGGCGGCCAACCGCGGCACCACCATCAAGGTCAACAAGCAGACCGGCGAGGTCTCGTACGTCGCCGGCGGGCTGCGCACCCCCAACGGCATCGGCTGGGGCCCCGAGGGCGGCATCTTCGTCACCGACAACCAGGGCGGCTGGCTGCCGTCGTCGAAGCTGGTGCACATCAAGCAGGGACGGTTCTTCAACCACTACACCAACCCCGCCGGGCCCTTCGACTCCCAGTCCGTGACCAAGCCGGTTCTCTGGCTGCCCCAGAACGAGATCGCCAACTCACCGAGCACACCCCTTCAGCTGACCACGGGGCCGTTCGCCGGCCAGATGCTGTTCGGCGACGTCACGTACGGCGGAATCCAGCGCGCCTATCTGGAGAAGGTCGGCGGCGAGTACCAGGGCGCGGTCTTCCGGCTCACCCAGGGACTCGAGGCCGGTGTCACCCGGATCAGCGTCGGACCTGACGGCGCGCTGTACGCCGGCGGGCTCGGGGCGGGCGGCAACTGGGGCCAGGAGGGCAAGCTCGCGCACGGCCTCCAGAAGCTCACGCCGAACGGCTCCAACGCCTTCGACATCCGCGCCATGCGGGCCGTACCCGGCGGCTTCGCGCTCGAGTACACGCAGCCGGTGTCGGCCGAGACCGCTGCCGACCTCGTCAAGCACTACAGGATCAAACAGTGGCGCTACGTGCCGACCTCGGGCTACGGCGGCCCGAAGGTCGACGAGGAGACCCTCACCGCGCAGTCGGCGGGTCTCTCCGCCGACGGGAAGACGGTCACCCTCGCGATCCCGGGCCTCAAGACCGACCGGGTCGTCCACATCCGCTCTCCCCGCCCCTTCAGCTCCGCCTCCGGCGAGTCCCTGTGGAGCACCGAGGCGTGGTACACGCTCAACCGACTGCCCGGCGCAGCCGCCGGCACGGGTGAGGTGAAGGGCGTCGGCGGGAAGTGCCTGGACGTCGCTGATTCGCAGAGTGCGGACGGGACGAAGGTGCAGTTGTGGACCTGTAACGGTACGGCTGCCCAGCGGTGGACCGTGGCCGGTGACGGGTCGGTGAAGGCGTTGGGCAAGTGTCTGGACGTGTCCGGTGGGGGCAGTGCGGACGGGACGAGGGTGCAGTTGTGGACGTGCAACGGTTCCGGTGCCCAGAAGTGGGAGCCCCGGACCGACGGGACCGTCCGCAACCCGCAGTCCGGGAAGTGCCTGGACGCCTCGGGCGGCACCTGGAACGACGGGACCGCCGTCCACCTGTGGACCTGCCACACCGGCCCCAACCAGAAATGGACGCTGCCCTGACGGGTAGCCGGGAGGTGACATAGCGGGCCGTGCTCCGGTGGTCGTCACCGACCACCGGAGCACCTGTGCGCGCGGAGGGCACACGGACGGCCGGTGCGCGGGGAGCGTCGGCGGCGACCCGCCGGTGCCGACCGCAGGCCGGTGATCCGACATCCAGGGCGGGTATGACGCGCTGCCCGGGGCACACGACGTGCATGGACGGACAAGACGCGCGTCCCACGAGCACCCTGCTCGACGAACGCTTCCTCGGCAGCGGACCGGGCACCCGGGCGCTCTCCCACGTGCGGTCCCGGCACCCGGGACTCGCCTGGCCCGGCACACTGCGGATGCGGACCACAGGCGATCCCCTGCGCCGGACGCGCATTCCCCCGACCACCGCCGCCCCGCGGTGTCCGCATGCGCCGGCCCTGTCCGACCCGGCGCCCGTCAGCGGATGACAGCGCCGTCGGTCTCCGCCCCTCGAAGTCGACAACACCAAGGAGTCAGAAGGTGAAGGGCTTCCGCAGCTTCATCCTGCGCGGCAACGTGGTCGATCTGGCCGTCGGCATCGTCATCGGAGCCGCGTTCACCGCCGTGGTGAACGGCTTCGTGGGTGCCTTCCTGACACCGCTGGTCGGACTGGCCACCGGTGTCACCGGAGACATGAGCCGTAAGGCCTTCACCGTGGGCGCCACCCAATTCCCCTACGGCACCTTCATCAACGCGGCGATCAGTTTCCTCCTGATCGCCGGCGCCCTGTACTTCCTGGTCGTCCTGCCGATCAACAAGCTGCACGAGCGCCTCGCCCCGCACCACGACGTCCAGGCCCCGAAGCGGGACTGTCCCGAATGTCTCAGCCCGGTCCCCGCCCTGGCCCGCCGATGCGCCTCCTGCACCGTCCCCCTGCCCGCCGTACCCGCACAGGCCGGGGAGACGACTCAGCGCGCCGGGTAACCGTCCTCGTACACACCCTCCCCGGCAGCGTTCCTGTGTTCCCGACCCGACGACCCGTGCCGATGCCGGACTCGCGTCTGCGACGCTTGGTCGTCGTGGATGTGCAGAACGATTTCTGCGAGGGGGGCAGTGTCCCTGTGGCGGGAGGTGCGCGGATCGCCGGTGCGATCGCCGAACCGGTGGAGCCGAGCGCGGGCGGGGACTGCCCGTACGTCGTGGCCACCCGCGACCACCACATCGACCCCGGAAGCCACTTCTCGACGACCCCGGACTTCAAGGAAGGCGCGGAAGCCGAAGGGACTCCCCTCGGCGACCGGCTGCGCACCCCGCGGGGCCGGCGAGGTCGACGTCGTGGGCATCGGAACGGTGGTTCCGGCCGGCGTGTGCCGCCCCTTCCTGGCGCGTCGGGAAGGGGCGGCGCACTCGACACCCCACCTCGACCCCGGAGCGGGCTCTGTCCCCGCGGACGGCTCTGACCCGCCCGCGCCGCGTTCCCCGTGATCGAGACTGAGGCAGCAAGGATTTCGCAACTTACTGACTTTCCTTGCGCTAGAGTTGCGCGAATGACGCGAAGACTTGCCTTGGTGGCGAAGAAGGTGGGAGTCAGCGAGGCCACGGTCAGCCGGGTTCTCAACGGCAGGCCGGGGGTCTCGGAGGCCACCCGGCAGTCGGTGCTCACCGCGCTGGACGTCCTGGGCTACGAGCGTCCCACGCAGCTGCGGGGAGAGCGGGCCAGACTGGTGGGTCTGGTGCTGCCGGAGCTGCAGAACCCCATCTTCCCGGCCTTCGCCGAGGCCATCGGCGGGTCGCTGGCCCAGCAGGGGCTGACCCCGGTGCTCTGCACGCAGACCAGGGGCGGCGTCTCGGAAGCCGACTACGTGGACCTGCTCCTACAGCAGCAGGTCTCCGGTGTCATCTTCGCCGGCGGTCTCTTCGCGCAGGCCGACGCGCCGCACGGGCACTACCGGAAGCTGGCGGAGCGCGACATCCCGGTCGTCCTCGTCAACGCGCCCATCGAGGGGCTCGATTTCCCCTGCGTCTCCTGTGACGACATGGCCGCGGTCGAGCAGGCGTGGCGCCATCTCTCCTCACTGGGGCACGAACGCATCGGCCTGGTCCTCGGCCCCGAGGACCACATCCCGTCGCGCCGGAAGCTGGCCGCCGCGACGGGATCCGCGCTCGCGGCGGGGACGGCGCTGCCGGCGGAGTTCGTGGAGCGCTCGATGTTCTCGCTCGAAGGCGGGCAGGCGGCGGCGGGCCGGCTGTGGGACCTCGGGGTGACCGCGGTCATCTGCGCGAGCGACCCACTGGCCCTGGGCGCCGTCAGGGCCGCTCGCCGGCGGGACCTCGTGGTCCCCGCCGATGTGTCCGTACTCGGTTTCGACGACTCGCCCTTCATGAACTGCACCGATCCGCCGCTGTCGACGGTGCGGCAGCCGATCGAGGCGATGGGGCGGGCCGCCGTCGATCTTCTCCACGCCCAGATCCGGGGGACGCGGACACACCCCGGCGAGCTGCTCTTCGAGCCTGAGCTCGTGGTGCGGGGCTCGACCGCCCCGCCGTCCGCCGGCTGAACCCCCCTTCCCCTCCCGCGCGGCCCCCCAGGGGCCGGACCTCATGGTCCGGCCCCTCGTCCGTGCGCCCGGACGCCGTGGCGGCGGGGTCGGCCGGGGCGTTGACCAGGTGCGCGCGCCACGCCGACGAAGCAGTCGTGCCCACCCCGTTGACAAAGTGGTGACCTGGCGGAAACCTGTCACCCGGTCATCGCAAAAGATTGACTGAATAACTCAAAAAGACTTGCTGACAGTCAAATGTTCCACGATGTCCGTGGAAGGAAGAGGACGTCATGCGATTGAGAGACCAGGGGCGACGAGTGATCGTCGGCTCCGTGATGGCGGGTCTGATAGGCGTGGGGATGCTCCCCGCTCCCGCTCATGCCGTGGAGGGCCCGAACCTGGCCCTGGGCAAGCCGGCCAGTGCGGGCGGTACGAACGGCGGCTACGTCGCGGGCAACGTGACGGACGGAAGCCAGGCGTCCTACTGGGAGGGCCCCAACGGGGCGTTCCCGCAGTGGGTGCAGGTCGACCTGGGGGCACGTACCGAGGTCGACCGGGTCGCGCTGAAGCTGCCCGCTTCCTGGGGATCCCGCGTCCAGACGCTGAGCGTCCTCGGCAGCACGGACGGATCGTCGTTCGCCGCGCTCTCCGGGTCGGGTCCGCGCACCTTCGACCCGGCGAACGCCAACACGGTCAGCATCCCCGTCACCGCGACCACGGCGCGCTTCATCCGGGTGCAGGTGGCGGCCAACACCGGGTGGAACGCGGCCCAGTTGTCCGAGCTGGAGATCTTCGGCGAGGAGGACGACGGCGGTCCGGTCGACCCCCCGCCGACCGGTACCAACCTGGCGCGCAACAAACCGATCGAGGCCTCCTCGTTCACCCAGTCGTACACGGCGGCCAACGCCAACGACGGGAACACCGCCACCTACTGGGAGTCGGCGGGTCTCCCCGCGACCCTGACGGCGAAGCTCGGTGCCAACGCCGACATCGAAGCGGTCCGGATCAAGCTCAACCCCGACCAGGCGTGGGGCCCGCGGACCCAGGCCGTCGAGGTGCTCGGACGCGAGCAGTCCGCGTCCGGCTTCACCTCCCTCAAGGCCCGCGCCGATTACGCGTTCAGCCCGTCCTCCGGGAGCAACACCGTCACCGTCCCGGTCACCGGCCGGTACGCGGACCTCCAGCTGAAGTTCTTCTCCAACAACGGCGCTCCCGGCGCTCAGGTCGCCGAGTTCGAGGTCGTGGGCGCCGCCGCCCCCAACCCCGACCTCACCGTCACCGACCTCGTGTGGACCCCCTCCTCCCCCTCGGAGACGGACCCCGTCGAGGTCAGCGCGACCGTGCGGAACGCGGGGACCGCCGCCTCCCCGGCCACGTCCGTCAACGTCAGCCTCGAAGGCACCGTGGCGGGCACCGCGCAGGTCGGCGCACTCGCCGCCGGCGCCTCCACGACCGTCAAGGTCCCCGTCGGCAGGAAGGCGATGGGCAGTTACACCGTGTCCGCCGTCGTCGACCCGGCGAACACCGTCGTGGAGCAGGACGACAGCAACAACAGCCGGACCGGTTCCTCCAAGCTGGTCGTCGGCCAGGCCCCCGGCCCGGACCTCACGGTCACCGCGATCACACCGAACCCGTCCGCTCCGGCCGTCGGTGCGCAGGTCTCCTTCACGGCCACGGTCCAGAACCGGGGCACCACCGGGGTCGCGGCGGGGACCGTCACGCGTCTGACCGCGGGCTCCACCACCCTCAACGGCGCCACCCCCGCAGTCGCCGCCGGCCAGACGGTCAACGTGCCGATCTCCGGCACCTGGACCGCCGCGAGCGGAGGGGTCAACCTCACCGCGACGGCCGACGCCACCGCGACCGTGGCCGAGACGAACGAGAACAACAACGTCTTCAGCCGTTCGCTCGTCGTGGGCCGGGGCGCGGCCGTGCCGTACACGGAGTACGAGGCGGAGGACGCCCGCTACCAGGGCACCCTGCTCACCGCCGACGCCGAGCGCACCTTCGGTCACACCAACTTCGCCACCGAGTCCTCGGGGCGCAAGTCGGTCCGTCTCAACTCGACCGGTCAGTTCGTGGAGTTCACCTCCACCAACGCGTCCAACTCCATCGTCGTACGCAACTCCATCCCGGACGCCCCGTCCGGCGGCGGCGCCCAGGCCACGATCAGCCTCTACGCGAACGACGTCTTCGTCCGCAAGCTCACCCTGTCGTCGAAGCACAGCTGGCTGTACGGGAAGACGGACGACCCCGAGGGTCTGACGAACGCGCCGGGGGCCGACGCGCGCCGGCTGTTCGACGAGTCCCACGCGCTGCTGTCCCAGAACTACCCGGCGGGCACCAGGTTCCGCCTGCAGCGGGACGCCGGTGACACGGCCTCCTTCTACATCATCGACCTGATCGACCTGGAGCAGGTCGCGCCCCCGGCGGCCCAGCCGGCCGGCTGCGTCTCGATCACCCAGTACGGCGCGGTGCCCAACGACGGCCTCGACGACACCGACGCGATCCAGCGCGCGGTGACGGCCGACCAGAAGGGCGAGATCCCCTGCGTGTGGATCCCGGCCGGCCAGTGGCGCCAGGAGCAGAAGATCCTCACCGACGACCCGCTGAACCGGGGGATCTACAACACGGTCGGCATCCGTGACGTGACGATCCGCGGCGCCGGCATGTGGCACTCGCAGCTGTACACCCTCACCCCGCCGCACCAGGCGGGCGGGATCAACCACCCGCACGAGGGCAACTTCGGCTTCGACATCGACCACAACACCCAGATCTCCGACATCGCCATCTTCGGCTCCGGCACCATCCGGGGCAACAACGCCCAGGAAGAGGGCGGTGTCGGTCTCAACGGACGCTTCGGCAAGGGCACCAAGATCAGCAACGTGTGGATCGAGCACGCCAACGTCGGCGTCTGGGCCGGGCGCGACTACACCAACATCCCCGAACTGTGGGGACCCGGCGACGGCGTCGAGTTCAGCGGCATGCGGGTCCGCAACACCTACGCCGACGGCATCAACTTCGCCAACGGCACCCGGAACTCCACCGTCTACAACTCGTCCTTCCGCAACAACGGTGACGACGCGCTGGCCGTCTGGGCGAGCAAGTACGTCAAGGACACCTCGGTGGACATCGGCTCCAACAACCACTTCCGCAACAACACGATCCAACTGCCCTGGCGCGCCAACGGCATCGCGGTCTACGGCGGCTTCGGCAACACCATCGAGAACAACATCATCGCCGACACCATGAACTACCCCGGCATCATGCTGGCGACCGACCACGACCCGCTGCCCTTCTCCGGACAGACCCTCATCGCCAACAACGCCCTGTACCGCACGGGCGGCGCGTTCTGGAACGAGGACCAGGAGTTCGGCGCCATCACCCTGTTCGCCCAGGGCCAGCCCATCCCGGGCGTCACCATCCGGGACACGGACATCGTCGACTCGACGTACGACGGCATCCAGTTCAAGACCGGCGGCGGCGAGGTGCCGAACGTCAGGATCACGAACGTCCGGATCGACAAGTCCAACAACGGTTCCGGCATCCTCGCGATGAGCGGCGCCCGCGGCAGCGCCACCCTGTCGAACGTGACGATCACCAACTCGGCCGAGGGCGACATCCTGGTCGAGCCCGGCTCGCAGTTCGTCATCAACAACCCGTAACACCGTCACCGGCGCCCGAGGCGTCGTGACCACGGGGTCCGGCCACGGCGGTGGCCGGACCCCGTCCACACCGCGACCCGCCCGCAGCGCGCCCCCTCCCCCACCGCGCCCCGCCGAGATCGAGGACACATGAGAATCCAGAACTGGAGATCACGGAGCATGAGCGCCGTGATCGCGACGAGCCTGCTGGCCCTGGGCGGTCCCTTCATGACCGCCCAGGCCGCCGGGGGCCCCAACATCGCCGTGGGAGATCCCGCGGCGGCCAGCAGCGCCCTGCCCGAGTACGGGGCCGCCAACATCACCGACGGCAACCAGGGCACGTACTGGCAGAGCTCCGGCTCGAACCTCCCCCAGTGGGTCCAGGCCGACCTCGGTACGAACACCCGTATCGACGAGGTCGTCCTGAAACTGCCGGCGGGCTGGGAGAACCGCCACCAGACGCTCGCCGTGCAGGGCAGCGCCGACGGCACCAGCTTCGTCACCCTCAAGAGCTCGGCCACGTACGCCTTCAGCCCCGGCGCCGGCAACACCGTCACGGTGAGCTTCCCGGCCGCCCAGGCGCGCTTCGTACGCGTCGACATCACCGCCAACACCGGCTGGCCGGCCGCCCAGCTCTCCGAACTGGAGGTGCACGGCGCCGATGGCTCCTCGGTGAACCTGGCGGCCGGCAGGACCCTCACCGCGAGCAGCCACACCGACGTGTACGTGCCGGGCAATGCCAACGACGGCAACAAGGCCACCTACTGGGAGAGCCGCAACAACGAGCTGCCCCAGTGGCTACGGGCCGACCTCGGCTCCTCCGTCCGCGTCGACCGCGTCGTCCTGCGCCTGCCCGACGGCTGGGGCGCGCGCAGCCAGACCCTGAAGGTCCAGAGCAGCGGCAACGGCACGGACTTCACCGACCTCACCACGTCGAAGGCGTACGAGTTCACGCCGTCCGCCCAGAACACCGTGACGATCCCGTTCGGCGCGACCACCGCCCGGTACGTCCGGGTCCTCGTCACGGCGAACACCGTGCAGGCGGCCGCCCAGCTCTCCGAGCTGGAGGTCTACGGCCCCGGCACCGGGGACACGCAGGCGCCGACGGCCCCGGCGAACCTGACGTTCACCGAGCCCGTGACCGGCCAGGTGAGACTGGTGTGGAACGCCTCCACCGACAACACCGCCGTCACCGGCTACGACATCTACGCCAACAACACCCT